>JAKSLA010000002.1 GCA_024401455.1 Paludibacteraceae bacterium
CTGAGAAAGCGCCAACATGTCGGCAAACGCTTGCGAATTCATCCAGTGGTAATTGTTCACCACCTCATCTTGAATCAAAGAAATCATGGCATAGCCACCACCAAAACCGAACAATCCGATTTTGAAAAATACCCAAGCAAGATATAAATATTCCATTATTGGTACCTCCTTATGATTTGGCCACCAATAGCGGCGGCAATGATGATATAAATAGGTGAAACCTCCAATTGCCAGATGAGTAGGGCTGCGACGAATGGAATCCAAATAGACTTCCACGTCAACTTGGCCGACTTGATCATCTGGATGGATGGGGCCAAAATAAGAGCAACGACGCAAGGACGTATGCCTTTGAATATCCGTTCGACAAATTCATTGTCCTTCCCCTCGACGAAGAACATGGCGATGAGTATGATGATGAGGAAAGAGGGAAGTGCTGCGCCGAGGGCCGCAGAAAATGCCCCGCCTTTCCCTTTGATCTTATAGCCGACGTAGAGGGCCGTATTGATGGCAAAGACGCCAGGCAAAGTTTGGACCACGGTAATCATATCCCAAAACTCCTCTTCTGATATCCATCTCTTGCGTTCTACAATGGCTTGCTTCACCATGCCCAGCATGGCGTAACCTCCTCCCAATGTGAACGCTCCGATGTTCAGAAATATCCTGAACAGATGAAAACACATCATCATAGTGAAAAAATTAAAATTTGTCTTGTAATCAGTCGGCTTGGATTCAATCCGATAGTTTCATTTGATTATGGTGCAAAAGTACAATTTTTTTTCTATTGGTACGCATTTTTCTCTTCATTAGGCTCAGAAATCCCCGAAAAGCGCCATTTTTATGTTTTATAATATATTTTATAATTTTGACAAATCAAAAATAATGTTGATTTTTGTGAAAAATTTAAACGATCAATTTTCTGACCTTTTTTATAATACTATTGAAATACACAAAAAGAGGCTTTGACAGTCTCTTTTTTTTTGCTCATAACTTATGGCCTTTTAAAAGGTTAGTGCCTTCTGCTTGATCGGACTTCTAAAGAAAATGGTGATTTCTGTGGATAGGGCTATAACTTCGTTTTCTGTTTCCCTTTTTGGTTATACGAAAAAAAGAGGGCTCACCTCAAATGGTAAACCCTCTCCGGTTGATAATTATTATGGCGTATAACTTCAACGATACGTTTTATTGCTCGATAAGTGCCGTAGAAAGGTATCTTTCGCCTGTGTCAGGGAGAAGTGCCACGATGGTCTTGCCCTTGTTCTCCGGACGTTTTGCCAATTCGATGGCGGCAAATAAAGAGGCGCCTGAAGAGATGCCGGCGAAGAATCCGTTGCGGCCAAGTCGGCGTGAAGTTGCTATGGCATCTTCGCTGCTGACAGGAAAAATCTCGTCGATGTACTCTCGGTTGAAATTCTTAGGCTCGAAACCGGCACCGATTCCTTGAATCTTGTGTGGGCCAGGGGCATTGCCCGAGAGCACGGCACTTGTCGATGGCTCTACAGCGACTGATTTTACAGACGGCTTGTAAGACTTCAACTTTTTAGCCACGCCGCTGACCGTTCCGCCTGTGCCGACACCGGCAACGAAAATATCAACATCGCCGTCTGTGTCTCTCCAGATCTCTTCACCGGTAGTGCTTTCGTGGATGGCTGGGTTAGCGGCGTTCTCGAATTGCAATGGCAAGAATGAGCCAGGGTTGGCTGCTACGATCTCTTTGGCTTTGGCGATGGCGCCCTTCATTCCTTCGCTTCCTGGCGTCAAAACCAACTCGGCACCGTAGGCTGCAATTAGTTTCCTACGCTCGATGCTCATTGTCTCTGGCAATACGATGATTACCTTGTAACCCTTGACTGCGCCTACCCATGCAAGTCCGATACCCGTGTTTCCGCTTGTTGGTTCTACGATGATGCCTCCAGGCTTTAACAATCCGTCTTTCTCTGCTTGCTCGATCATGGCGAGGGCGATGCGGTCTTTAACGCTGCCTCCAGGGTTGAATGCTTCCACTTTGACCAAAAGTTTAGCTTGAAGTTGCTCTTCCTTCTCAATGTTGTTCAATCTAACGATTGGGGTGCGACCGATAAGTTCGGTGAAACTATTATATATCTGTGCCATATTATATACTGTTAAGAATTGATGAATGTCTGCGCTTGGTTGTGCCTAACGCAAAATGAATTGTTAATTTAATGATTTCTCGAATTTGATGTTGACTCTTGTGTAGTGAGGCGTGAAATCCTTCACTTCGATGAATCCGTACTTGTTGTAGAGGCCCATGGCCGCTTTCAACTTAGTGTTTGACTCTAAAATTAGTTTGTTGATGTTGTTGTTCTTAGCGTAGTTGAATATTGCGTCGAATAATTGGTTGGCTACGCCTTTGCCCTGTGCTGCGGGATCGACCGCTAACTTGGAAATTTCGTATTCCGACTCTCCGTGTTTTAGTAGAGCCACGCATCCAAGGACTTTCTCGTCTTCGGTGGCGAAAAACAGATGCCCTCCTTTGTCGAGTATCTCCTTTTTAGGGTTTGTAAGAATTTCAACTTCAAATGGCTCGATTGTGTTTTCGTCGAAGAAGCGAACAATCCAACCACGGTTGAGAGCTTCGAAATATTTCGTGTATTGGGGTTTCCATGATTCAATCTGTGCCATACCATTCTGTTTTAAGGAGACGGGGCTGCCCCCGTCTCGGATTATTGGAAATGTGTTATCAAATGTTGTCGAACGCTTGCTTCAAATCGTCAAGAATATCTTCGATGTGCTCTGTTCCGATACTCAATCTGATTGTGGCTGGTGTGATGTGTTGTTGCTCCAACTCCTCTGGTGACAACTGTGAGTGAGTCGTTGAATAAGGGTGGATAACAAGGCTCTTCACGTCGGCTACGTTGGCAAGAAGTGAGAAGATCTTCAGAGAGTCGATAAACTTCCATGCTTCTTCTTGTCCGCCCTTGATCTCGAATGTGAAGATTGACGCACCACCGTTAGGGAAGTACTTTTTGTAGAGTGCATTGTCCCTATGGCTTGCGAGAGCAGGGTGGTTAACCTTAGATACTTTTGGATTGTTGCTTAGGAAATCGACCACTTTCAATGCGTTCTCGACGTGGCGCTCTACTCTCAAAGATAGAGTCTCAAGGCCTTGTAGAAGAATGAATGCGTTGAATGGAGAGATGGCAGCACCTGTGTCGCGGAGGATTACCGCACGGATACGAGTTACGAATGCAGCGGCTCCGGCAACGTCGGCGAACACGGCCCCGTGGTAAGATGGATCCGGCTTGGCAAGAGTAGGGAACTTATCTGCATTTGCCTTCCAGTCGAATTTTCCACCATCGACAATCACGCCTCCAAGTGAACTTCCATGTCCGCCGATGAATTTGGTAGCCGAGTGAACCACGATGTCAGCACCGTGCTCAAGTGGGCGGATGAGGTATGGCGTGCCGAATGTGTTGTCAACGATAAACGGAATGTTGTGCTTGTGAGCGATGGCAGCAACCTTCTCGATGTCAAGCACGTCGCTGTTCGGATTGCCGAGCGTCTCTGCGTAGATGACCTTTGTGTTTGGCTTGATTGCTTTCTCTATCGCATCGAAATCAGAGAAGTCGATGATTGAGTAGTCAATGCCTTGCGTAGAAAGCGTGTGTGTGATGAGGTTGTACGAACCGCCATATAGGTTGTCTGCTGCAACGATGTGGTCGCCGTTTTGAAGGATGTTTTGCAATGCGTAAGTGATGGCTGCTGCACCGGAAGCTACTGCGAGTCCGGCAACGCCGCCTTCAAGGGCTGCGACTCTCTCTTCGAAAACGCCTTGGGTTGAGTTGGTCAATCGTCCGTAGATGTTACCTGCGTCACGAAGTCCGAAACGATCTGCGGCGTGTTGAGAGTTGTGGAATACATACGATGCAGTTTGGTAAATAGGAACTGCGCGTGAATCGGTTGCTGGATCTGGATTCTCTTGTCCTACGTGAAGTTGTAGAGTCTCGAAATGAAGTTTTTTCTGTGCCATAATATTTATCTTTTTTTGTTGTTAATACTTGTTTTGTTTTGACATTGCAAAGTTATGACCAGTTTGATGTTTGTCTATGAAAAATTGTTTTTTAAGAATAAAAATGTAATTTTGTATTCGATCTATAGAAGATAGTTCTATTGGTTGAAAGAAAATAAACTTTTGAAAGAATGAATGCAACGTCAGTATTGGATGACATAGACATCCGCATTTTGCAAGAACTGCAACAGAATAGTCGCTTGACCAATAAAGAACTTGCGGCTCGTATTCACCTTAGTACAACACCCACGTTTGAGCGTCATCGTAGGTTGGAACGGGAGGGGTACATCAAGCAATATACTGCCATTGTCGATGCTGACCGCATTGACCGTGGTTTTACGGTGATTTGCAATATCAGTACGCAGAATATATTCAAGGACAAGATTGATGATTTCCGGGAGCACGTGCAAGAGTGGAAAGAGGTGACGGAATGTTACAACGTGAGTGGCGACTTCGACTTTTCAATGAAAGTCTGCGTGAGTAGTATGAAAGCCTACCAAGAGTTCATCATTAATAAGGTGGGTGCGATTCCTTATATACTAAAGATTCAGTCCACTTTTGTGATGGATACGCTCAAGGTGGTCTATGGCGTGCCGTTGTGATTGCTTGGCGAATTTCTCAAAATCCTGCTAAATCAGTCAAAAAGAGGATAAAAAGCCTAATTTTATGTATTTTTGTAAAAAAATAGAATCGCAATGAGCAAGGGAAAGGTTTTGATGGCAATGAGCGGTGGCATTGACAGCACTATGTCGGCCATTTTATTGCAGGAACAGGGCTATGAATTGGTGGGCGTCACCTATCGTGCTTGGGATAGTATGAAGGAGAGTTGCATCGCCAAGGAGAAAGGTTGTTGTACAATCGATGCCATAATGGAGGCTAAACGTATGGCACAGAGTCTTGGCTTTGAACATCATATCATTGATTTTCGTGAAAATTTCCGTGATTTGGTCATTCAAAACTTCATCGACGAATATATGAACGGCAGAACGCCTAATCCTTGTGTCCTGTGTAATGCTACGATCAAGTGGGGAAAATTGTTGGAAGTGGCTGACCAGTTCGGGTGTGATTATATAGCCACAGGTCACTATGCGCAAATAAAGGAGGAGAACGGACATCGTTATTTGTGTGCTGCCGCTGATACGCATAAGGATCAGACCTATTTCCTTTGGCGAATTAGGGAGGATGATCTGGCACGTACGATTTTCCCATTGGGTGGATATACGAAGTTGCAGATTCGTCAGATGGCGAAAGATCGTGGTTATGAGAAACTCTCCACGAAAACGGAAAGCCAAGAGATTTGCTTCATCCCTAATGATGATTATCGTGATTTTTTGAAGAACAACGTAGAAGATTTCGACCAAAAATGTGTGCCAGGCCATTTTGTAGATATGCAAGGTCGTAAGATAGGTACCCACCAAGGTTTCCAAAACTATACGATAGGGCAACGTAAGGGGTTGCGCGTCGCTTTTGGCGAGCCTCGTTATGTGGCAGGAATCAATGCGAAGAAAAATATTGTAAAGTTGGGCGAACGTGACGACCTCTTGTCCTCTACTTTGCATGCGATGGATTGCCAGTTCACCGATTTGGAGGCATTGCAAAAAAATCCACAGGTCTATGCGCGTATTCGATATAAAAGTCCAGCCACTTTGGCTACGGTGGAGACCGATGGAAAGAAGATGAAACTCACTTTTGAAGAACCCGTTTGGGGCGTTACGCCTGGACAATCGGTCGTTTTGTATCAAGATGGCAAGGTGATAGGAGGAGGAGTGGTGAAGAAGTGATTCTTTCCTCTTTCCTCGCCACATCGTATCTCCTTTTTTGCTTTTATCGTAAAGCGTTCGGCACGGAAAGTTCCTTTTTATATAAGTCGAGGAACGCCTTGGCCGAGTTTTTCTGGTAACTGTCTTTTAGCGAGAGCACGGAGGCTACCATTTTGTTGTGTTGCTCTAATATTGGAATGGCTTTCAGTTCCTTTCTGCCTACGATAGTCGTTTTGGAGAGTACCGTCATGTAGAGGGATGTTTCCACCAGTTGAAGTAGTATGTTGGCATCGTTCATTTCGAGGTGCGGATCGAGTTTCTCTTCTTGGTCTCGTAGTAGTTCGTCCAAAGCACTTCGGGCGCTCAGACCGTGCGAAGGAAGTACCAAGGAGTACTTTTTCAAATCATTTATAGATACGTTCTTTTGAAAGGCAAGAGGATGTCTGAGGTGAACTATGGCGCAAAGCGGGGCATCGAAAAGGTCGGTCACTTCGATTTGCTCTTCCTTGACCACCATGCTGAAAGAGAGAACAAAGTCCAAATCACGGTTTTTAAGCATTTGGAGCAGTTCCATGGCCGTGTTGTAGATTACTTCCAATTTGATGTTGGGATACTCCTTCATGAATTTTAGGATGATGGGGGCGAGGCCAAAACTAAGGCTGTAAGTGATGCCGATTCGTAGTGTTCCGATGTTTATGCCTTGTATGTCACGTATTCTTTGCAGTCCCAAATCGGCGTCAAAGACCGTTTGTTTGGCAAAAGGAAGGAATTCTGTCCCGGCTTCTGTCAAGTAAACTTTTTTCCCAATTCGATCAAATAGAAGGACATTTAATTCTGTCTCCAGTTGTTTTATTTGTTGAGACAAAGTGCTTTGTGTTATGTAAAGTTGTTTTGCGGCTTCCGTAAAGTTCAGTAATTCAGTTGCTTTAAGGAAGTATCGAAGTTGCCTTAATTCCATATCGATTAGTATTTTCGATTGATGTAATAGAATAAAATCGGTTACAAAGTTGGATAAATTTACATTCTAAACCTAATTTCGCAGCCAAAATCGCACAAGTGATTTTTCCGGGAAAACAGAATTCGTGCATTATTGTTGAATTTTTTAATGAAACGAAAATGGGCTTTTTGACATTGTTTGGACTTGTCGTGGTCTTGGCTATAGTAGCAAAGGTTTATAAAGGAATTTGATGAAATTCCAGATTGTTTAATTCAAAGGGGAACCCGTGAAAGGGGACTTCCTTTTAACTTGTTGGAAATAAAAGATTAAAAAAGATATGGATAATTGGTTTGTTCAATTTATTACGAACCCGACTGTAGGACAGTCGATTATGTTGATAGCAGCCACTATAGCAGGTGGTTTTGCGTTGAGTAAGTTGAAGTTTAAGGGCGTGTCGTTGGGGGTTACTTGGATTTTGTTTTTCGGCATAGCTTTGGGACAATTTGAGTTCCTTCCGTTGAATTCGGAGATTCTTCATTTCGTGAAAGAGTTCGGGTTGATCTTGTTTGTCTATTCAATTGGTTTACAGGTGGGACCGGGCTTCTTTCAGTCTTTCCAAAATGGAGGCGTGTCTCAGAATATGTTGGCGGTTGTTATTGTTGTGACGGGCGGCATCTTGGCTTACTTGTTGGCTTCTCTTTTCGGCTTTGATTTGCCTACGGTAGTGGGTATTATGTCGGGAGCGGTTACCAATACGCCAGGCTTAGGAGCAGCCCAACAGACATATACGGATCTTTACGCGGCGCCAGCCGATGTCCTCTCTGCAGGATATGCCATTGCCTATCCTATGGGAGTAGTGGGCGTGATTTTGGCGAGCCTTTTCGTCCATAAATGTTGTCGGAAATCGGTCAGTGAAGATGCGTTGGGTGGCGCAGATGGGCAGATGGAAATGTTTTCTATAGAGGTTCATAATCCGGCTTGTGCAGGGGCTTCCATCGGAAGTTTGAAGCATTCATTGGGTATGGACTTTGTCATTACTCGTCTTTACCATACGAATCAGCAGTATATGGAGGTTCCCAAGGATGAATCTCTATTGTTTGACTCGGATCGCGTGTTTGTTGTCTGCAATAAAGTGGCTGTACAGAAGGTTGAAATGTGTTTAGGAACGCGTATTGATATGGATCTCTCCGCGTGGGATTTGTTGGATAACCAATTGGTGTGCAATAAGATGATACTCACTAAGACGTCGCTCAACGGAAAGACCTTGGGAAGTTTGAATTTGTGCGGGAAGTTTAATGTGAACATTTCGCGTATTGTCCGTGCAGGGGTAAGCCTCTTCCCGTCGGAAGATTTGAAAGTCGTCTTAGGCGATGAGTTTATGGTGGTCGGTAATGAGCAGGGTGTACAGTTGTCAGCCAACTTCATAGGCAACAAAAAGGTGGAGTTGCACGAGCCGTTTTTGATTCCTATCTTCTTGGGTATTATGGTTGGTGTCATCTTGGGAATGATTCCGTTCGCATTGCCGATGGTACCGATACCTGTTAAGTTAGGATTGGCTGGTGGTCCGTTGATCGTAGCCATCTTAATGAGCCGTTTCGGCTCCCAGTTCGGCTTGGTTACGTATGCCACACATAGTGCGAAGAAGATGTTGCAGGAAATAGGCATATCGTTGTTTTTGGCGGCTGTTGGACTAAGTTCGGGAAAAATTTTCTTTGCTACGTTGATGGACCATGGTGCCTCTTGGTTCCTTTTAGGAGCGGCCATAACATTGATTCCTGTGATTTTAGCATTGGTCATTGGACGTTTCTTCTGCAAACTGGAGGCACACCAGTTGATGGGTTTGGTTTCTGGCGGAATGACAGATCCGGCGGCGCTTGCCTTCTCCAACTCCATTACGAATGGAAAGGCTTCGTTGTCCTATGCCACAGTTTATCCGTTGACAATGTTTATGCGTATCTTGTGTGCCCAGATTCTGATTTTGCTGTCTGTCTGAAATGAATTCAATGGTTTTGTCAGGTCGATGGACAATTAGAAAGAAGAAATAGGTTTGCCATTGTGACTGCTTGGAAATCATCAAGATGTCGAAGAAATAGAACAAGGACACGTCAAGGTGTCTAAATGTGAAATCTTAAAAATCGGGGATTTGAAGAAGTCCCCCCTTATAAATGTTAGTGTTGATAGGCCTCCTGTTCGACGTTTCTCCATTCGTCGAGGGAGGCCTTGTCATTAAAAAAACTATACATTGGGCTGTTTCTTCCAATTAAGTATCTTTTTCAAATCAATATAGAGCAGTAAATCTCAAATAAATTATTATTTTTGCATAGGTATCAGTTTTTTTAATTGGAGCGGTCCGTTCCTTGTGTGGCGTATCGCTTGCTATATGTTTTGATATGGGTTTATTTAGTTTCTTTACAAAAGAAAAGAAGGAGACGTTGGACAAGGGTCTCGAAAAGACGAAGGAGAGCATGTTCTCAAAAATAGCGAGAGCCGTAGCCGGAAAGTCTAAGGTGGATGCGGACGTGCTCGACAACTTGGAGGAGGTGCTTCTCACTTCTGATGTAGGTGTGGAGACAACTTTGAGAATCATCGATCGTATCGAGAAGCGTGTGGCAAGGGACAAATATGTCAATACGGATGAGTTGAACCGAATCCTAAAGGAGGAAATTGCTGCCTTGCTGGAGGAGAACAACACAATGGATGGCGATGACTTCTCTTTGCCTGAATCTTCCGAACCGTATGTAATCATGGTGGTTGGCGTGAATGGAGTGGGTAAGACCACGACAATCGGTAAGTTGGCCTATCAATTTACGAAAGCAGGAAAGAAAGTCTATTTGGGAGCTGCCGATACCTTCCGTGCGGCGGCTGTCGAACAGTTGGTGATTTGGGGTGAACGCGTTGGTTGCCCTGTTGTCAAGCAGAAGATGGGGTCAGACCCGGCTTCGGTTGCCTTTGACACCTTGTCGTCGGCTAAGGCGAATGGAGCAGATGTGGTGATTATTGATACGGCAGGACGCCTTCACAACAAGGTGAACCTGATGAATGAGCTTTCTAAAATTAAGCAAGTGATGCAAAAAGTGATTCCGAATGCCCCTCATGAGGTACTTTTGGTGTTGGATGGCTCTACGGGGCAGAATGCCTTTGAACAAGCAAAACAATTTACAAAGGCTACGGATGTCACTTCGTTGGCTATCACTAAATTGGATGGAACAGCTAAGGGTGGAGTTGTCATCGGTATCTCAGACCAGTTTAAGATTCCAGTGAAATATATTGGAGTGGGAGAGGGCATCGACCACTTGCAAGTGTTCCGAAAGAGGGAGTTTGTGGACTCGTTGTTTAAATAAGATTATGTAAGTAGATAGAATGATCTCTGGGCTTGAAATGCAAATTTCGCCCAGAGATTTTTTTGTTGAGCCGAAGCCGGATTTATTTCTCGTGTGCAAATAGGTTGTCCAATTCTGTTTGCGGATAAGGACATGGCTCGTGAAGCACTTTTGCCATTTGAAATTGGTCGCATGCTCTCTCTACGGATGCCTCTTCGTAACATTTGAATAACATCTCTTTTAACTCATCTAAGTTTTTCACATCCTTGTCTGAGAATTTTCCGTAACTTTTGTAGCTGATGCCTCTTTCTGGGCGAATGTCATGATAGAAGTATGACCAAACCAAGAAGCGCATGCAGACATCGGGCGTCATTATTATATCTTGCATATTTCCTTTTTTGGGTAAAGATAGTGATTTTTCATAAAGGTCAGAAATTATAAAAGAACTTGTATGAATTGGATAGTAGAAAAAGCACAGCACGAGGAGGCTATTATTATTGCTGGTTTCCAAGTCGATATGGCGGAAGAGTCGGAGAAAACTCTATTGGATAGTTCTTTGGTTGAGCGTGGCGTTTCAGAAGGAATGAAAGACGAGAACAAGGGTGTCTATTATGTAGTCAAAACAGAGGATGGAATAGTCGTTGGTTCGTTGTTCCTCACGAGGGAGTGGAGCGACTGGCGCTGTGCATGGTATTGGTGGATTCAGAGTGTTTACGTCCGTCCTGAATATAGAAGAAGGGGCGCCTATCGTGCTTTGTATGAATATGTAAAACAGAAAGCTCGGGAAAATAATGTCAGTTGTGTGCGTCTCTATGTGGATAAAACAAATAGGCAAGGAATGGCTACCTACGCCTCGTTAGGTATGCGCGAGAGCCATTATTTACTCTATGAGGAGAATTTGTGAATCGTCTGTCTTGAATAGGAAGAGGGAATTCTATCGTATGATTTGAGTTTAAATAGAAACATAAAAAAACTCCTTAGGTCTGCAGAAATCTAAGGAGTTTTTCAGATTAGTAAGTTGGCTTTTGATCGTGTCCGACTTCATTAAAAATTGCGCCTATCGTCTTTTCTTTTTCCAAGAACTTTCTTCTGCTGCCTTGAAATTGTAGATCGGTTTGATGATTTTTACAATGTCGGCAGTAGGGGCAATGTTGGCCACTATATCATCCATTGTTTTGTAGGCCATCGGTGCTTCGTCAATGGTTTCCAAACTGACCGTAGTGGAGTAAATTCCAGCCATTTCTGCCTTGAATTCCTCTAGGTCCAGTTCTTTTCTGGCCATACTCCTGCTCATCAGTCGGCCGGCTCCATGCGGAGCAGAACAGTTCCAGTCCTCGTTCCCTTTACCCACGCAGACAAGGCTACCATCGCGCATGTTGATTGGAATCAATAGTTTTTCACCTTTCTGCGCACTGACTGAACCTTTACGTAAAATCATCTTTTCGGTGTCGATATAGTTGTGGATGGTGGTGAATTGCTCCATTATGTCATTTTGCTCTATTCGCAGCCCTATCGAAATGACATCTATCATTGCTTTGCGGTTTAAAGCAGCGAATTTCTGCATGATGCGCATGTCGTTGATATAATCGTCGAACAAATAGCCACTCACATAAGCCAAATCAGGAGGAACTGGTGTGATGACTTGTGCTTTCAACTCTTCTACTTCCCGTTCTATTTCTGCATGTCGTCCTTCCTCTTTCAGTTTGTTAATCAAATCAGAAATATCTGACCTTTGGTTGCCATTCATCTGTTTCCATGCCATTCGCTGGTAATAGTTGGCGATTTCCAGGCCTGCGTGTCTGCTGCCGGAATGCACTACAATATAAAGGTTCCCTTTTTCGTCTCTGTCAACCTCAATGAAATGGTTTCCACCGCCAAGTGTCCCCATACTCAGTTGGGCTTTCTTTTTCGTATATTTACCCTTTACTTTATCCCACTCAACCAAGGCGGCATACTTATGAGGAACCTTGTTAATGTCGAACCCGGAAGGGATGCACTTACGTATGCACCTGTCGAGGTGCGCAGGGTCGAATTTTTGGCTGGTTTCAGAATCGGCCTTGATAACCAACGTCTCCATTCCGCAACCAATATCCACCCCCACCAAGTTGGGAACGATTTTGTCATTTATGGTCATGGTGGTTCCAATGGTGCATCCCGCACCAGCATGCACGTCGGGCATAAGGCGTATTTTAGCACCCTCTGTAAATTCTTGGTTGCAAAGCATCTTGATCTGTTTCAACGATGTTTCATCTACTGTGTCAGTAAAAACTTTGGCCGTGTTGTACTTTCCTACTACTTCTTTCATAATACTATTTGTTTTTTTTACACTGCAAAGTTGACTACCGTCTGCGCAGTACATTTGCGTAGTTGGGAAAAATCTGATTCTTTTTTCAAAAAAAATAGGTCTGTTGCTAACTTTGACATAGGGCAGAATGCAAAAAGTAGAAAAATATGCTTGAATTGTGCGTTGGGGAGGATTCTTCTTGGTTAGGGTGAAAGTTATAGTAGTAGTAAAATCTCCTCGCATATTAAGAGGAAAAGAAGGAATGTGTTGATAATAGTTGCGAAAAAATCACAAAGACGATAATGCCTGTGTCTTTAGAGGTTATACCTTCTTATAGAAAATTGTTAATGAAAACCTATATAAACAAAAAGATCAGCCCGAAGACTGATCTTATATCTTGTTGATTGGTTTTGCCCCATATTTCGCTTGGACCCGTTTGGATTGTTCGGGCGGAATAAGGAGAAATGTCTTATTCGAAATTGAACGAGAGCATAAAAAGTCTTGAAGTCAATCTTGAAATCGCATTCGTATATTTTAAATCTTTTTCGGAAAGGATTTCTGGGCGGTTTCTCTCCAAAACGTCACCCAAACCTAAGTACATCTTAAGTTCAGGAGCCAATTTGAAGTAGGGCAAATAGAAATCGCAGCCTACACCAAACTCTACTCCATAATCTACTCTCTTAAGCATGATGATCTCTTCTTTGTCGCGAGCCAAATCCCAAGTGACACTGCCACCGCCTAAAAGGTAGGGTCTATAATTGCCGGAACGTTGTCCTCTGAATTTGAGTAGGAGAGGGAAGTTGATGATACTTGATTTTACTGTGGAGGATTGGTCTGCTTTGATGCCGTCCTTGTCTGTGAAAACCATTGTTCTATCTCCAAATAGGAGGGCTGGGGTAAAGCGTAAGTTTAAATATTCGAACAACCGTAGGTCAGAAATGATACCTACGGTGAATCCAGCACTCATGTCTGCTTGGTCGGCGAACCATACATTGCCCTCTTCGTCAACTACAGCCGAGCCTTCATTGGTTACATTGAAATCCATGGTGTTCAATCCGAGGATGAAACCGAAGTGGTAGGGCTTATTGTCCACATTGACAAGGTTCTGTACACCGTTGAGGCCTCTATATTTGGTATATTGGGCCGACATTTGCGATGCAAAAAGGAACAATGCGAAAATGCTAAATATAATCTTTTTCAAAACCTAAAATTTTTATATTTCTCTTTATATATAACGCAATTAAGAATGATTTATTTTCTTGCTTGCGGGGCAATAAAGAGCAATTTTTTTTATGTTGCAAAAATACAATCTTTTTGGCAGAGCCTTTTTATAAAATGTGCGAAAAAAATAAAAAAAGGGACTATGTAAACGATTCCAACCGTAAGCAATGTAAATTACTTATGGCGTATTTGTGCTTCATTGACTGCTCAATAGTTCCCATTTAGTATCTTTTCTACTTCTTCTAACGGCAATTTGAATGCTTCTGCTATTTGTTGGGGCGAAAGCAAATTTCTTACGCCTAAAATATTTGAAATTTTTTCCTCAGCCCTTCCTTCTGCCCTTCCTTCTGCTCGTCCTTCAGCCCTACCTTCGACCCTACCTTCAGCCCTACCTTCAACTCTACCTTCAGCCCTTCCTTGAGCTCTTCCTCTCTCTAAGTTCATGGCTATTTTTTCTTCTGCGTCGAAAATTACAGTGCGTTCTTTTGAGATGTCATCCCACATTTTTTCATAACTTAATCGCTCTGCTCGAGAAAAGGACATTTCTTCAAGTGTGTCAAGTGCCTTTTTTGTCAACTCGTTCTCAAACAGATCGTGGTCGACATCTTCTGAGCGAGTGCCTTCCTTTATGTCTTTTAGAAAGGAAAGCCAAAGGTTTTTCATCTTTTCTTGAACTTTGTTCTCGGGCTTGAATTTGGGTAGTTCTACGAACACCATACAGAGGTCTTCCATTTGTAAATCCCTCGCATCAGAATCTCGTAGTGTATATGTGTAGAGATATTTGTCCCTATAAATAAATGACTCCTCGAAGTTGTCGTTGATGATACAAAGAGCATATACAGGCTTTAAGTCTCGGAAGTTCGCTCCGCTAACCAATTGGGAACTGTATGCTTTCGTGACGTTGTAAAGGGTGCGCTGCTTGAATCCTTTGGACCAGTAGAGTTGCATTTCCACTAAAAATTCACGTCCTAAAGCATCTTTGCATCGAACATCGACTACTGAATTTTTCTTTAATGGATTTTCAGGAAGAACGTCTGAATCGACATATTCTATCGACTGAATCTCGTTTTCCTTAGCCAAAGGCAAAAGAGCATTTAGCAAACTTATACACAAATCTTTGTGTACTCCAAATATTTTCTTGAACGCAATGTCGTTCTTCGGATCCAGGTATCTCATAAATCATTCAATTTTATTATTGTTGTTTTCACCACAAAGTTACTCTTTCGAAATTAATATTCCAAATGTTATCTATCATGAATATGTCGATGCCTGTGAATGTTAAAAAGATGATAAAAATTGACTTTTTTATACTTTTTTATTGCAATGTCCGTTTATAAAGTGTTAAATATTAGTAGGCAAAAGTCGGAATATTAGCCGTTCGTCTTATTGCTTTTTTCGTGTGGATAAGGGATAAGGTGTTTTGCTTAACGCTCTTTCGTCTTGGTTACAATGCTTCCGATCGGGAAGTTGTATGGGGAAGAGGGATGTCGTTATGAGACAAAATCACTTGACCTGCGGTTGATGTAAACGACACTGCAAGTTGTAAATAGTCGGGAAAAGCAAGGTTGAGTATGGCAAATTTTTGTATCTTTGCAAGAATTAATTTGGAGTAATATCTATTTATGAAAAATGAGCGTTCCTCCTATTGTTCTTCGGTTTGTCCATACAAAAGGAGAATAGCCGGTAGGATGCTTAAAATAGAGAGTTTTTATGTACGAATATATTAATGGAAAAATATCGGAACTGACACCAACGTACGTTGTGATAGAGTGTGGTCAGATTGGATATTTTATTCATATATCGCTGAATACCTTTTCTGCTTTAGAAAATAAGGAGTTTGCAAAACTCTATATATATGAGGCAATAAGGGAAGATGCTATTTCGCTATATGGTTTCTGTGAGAAGGCGGAACGAACATTGTTTTTGCTGCTGACTTCGGTTTCTGGAGTGGGTGCTAATACGGCGCGAATGATTCTTTCGTCGTTCTCTGTTGGTGAGTTGGAGGCAATTATCGCTTCTGGTGATGTGGCTCAACTGAAAAGCGTCAAGGGTATTGGCTTGAAAACGGCTCAACGCTTGTTGGTCGATTTGAAGGACAAGGTGCAGGTCTCTGTAGAGGCGGTTGAAAGTTTAGGCGCTGCAACAGCGATGAAGGCCAACAAGGAGGAAGCAATAACCGCGTTGACAATGTTAGGCTTCAACCAACAAGCCTCTGCAAAGGTGGTGGACAAAATTTTGAATGTTGCCCCAAATTTGCCTTTGGAGAAAATAATCAAGGAAGCTTTGAAGCAAATGTGATGTTTCATGCTTCTTGTTTAAAAAATGGTTAGATCAATTTAATATTTTCTGTTTTGAAAAGAGAATTAAAAAAAATAGTCGTTGTCTGTATGTTCTTGTGTGGAATGGTGTTTTTCTCCACATACGGACAAAAACCGGATGACCGTCGTCTTACTGCTGATGGTTCGATTGTGAGTTCAGACTCTCTTTCTGAGGATGCAGCGGTGACAGGTGCATCGAAGTATGATACGATGCCGTTGCATTATGCTTTGCGTAAGACGGAATTTGTCACCTATGACGATCTGCAGAACAATACTTCCCCTGTTGATACGAAGACCCCGGATAATGTTAATCAGTCCGTCGAGTACGACCCCAATACTGGTCTATATATCTTCACGACAAGGGTGGGAGATATGGATATTTCGACTCCTTTTGTCCTGAACGAGAAGGAGTACGATGATTATTCGTTGCGCCAATCTATGAATTCTTATTGGGCTGAAAAAAACAAAAGTAACACGTCTGCGTCAGATGGTGATTTCAATCTTAGTGATGTAAAGATTGGTATAGGCCCGACGGGTGACAAGATTTTTGGACCTGGTGGTGTTCAGTTGAAGACGCAGGGATCTGTTGATTTGACATTCGGATTCAAGATTTCAAAGCGTGATAATCCGACTATTCCTGAGAGAAACAGAACAAATACGATTTTTGACTTTGACACGAAGATCCAATTGAGTGCCAATGGTAAAGTAGGTGATCGCGTAGCATTCACGATGAACTATAACACCGAATCGTCTTTTGATTTTGACCAAAAACTGATTAACCTTACTTACGAAGGCAAGGAGGACGATATTATTAAAAGAGTGGAGGCTGGTAACGTTAGTTTGCCGCTTTCTACGTCGTTGATTCAAGGTGGTACCGCTTTGTTCGGTATTCGTACAGACCTCCAGTTCGGTAAACTGAAGGTTTCGGCGCTTGCTTCCCAACAAGAGTCTGAGTCGAAAACGATCAATACGCAAGGGGCGCAGACGACAGATTTTTCTATATCGGCTGCCAACTACGACGAAAACCGTCACTTCTTCCTTTCTGAATATTTCTACAACAACTATGATGATTGGGCAAAAACATTGCCGAATCCTCGTTCTGGTATTGTAATCCGTAAGATTGAGGTGTGGGTGACCAACCGATCTTCGTATGAGAAACAAAGCCGAAATATCGTGGCATTCACTGGGTTGGGCGAGCACTACGGATCGAATCGTTCTCCGTACAATGATACATTGTATAATAAGGTGAAGAGCAACGACGCTATTCGTGATTTTCAAACAGCTTCGAGCGAGTTGGAGCATGTTTACGAAATGACATCGGGTGCCGATTTTGAGAATTTGACCAGTGCTCGTTTGCTCGATGCTTCTGAATATACATTAAATCCTCAGATGGGTTTCATCTCGTTGAAGAGTACGCTTGCCAATGACGACATCTTGGCAGTGGCTTATGAATATACCAATAGCCGAGGCGAAGTGTTGAAAGTCGGTGAGTTCTCTACTGATATGGTGGGTGATTCAACCCAACTCTCTGGAAAGAGGACGTTGCTTGTTAAATTGATAAAATCGACTTCTTCAACACCTAAGTATCAACATCTTTGGAAGTTGGCCATGAGGAACATCTATTCTTTAGGTGCTTACAATTTGCAACCAGATAAGTTCCAGGTGGAAGTCAATTATTACTATCAGGATGACTCGCTTTCTGCCTATATGAACTATTTGCCGGAGTTGGGTAACAAGAAGTTGCTTCGTGTGCTTAATCTTGACCGCTTGAATAAGCGTCAGCAGGCCGTTCCGGATGGTTACTATGATTTTGTCGAGGGATATACGGTTTATGCATCCAACGGTAGGATTATCTTCCCAAGTACTCGTCCGTTTGATACGGGATTGAAGAACGGTTATAAAGACCAAGATCCTCATAAGGTGGAGAAATATACATTCCCGGAATTGTACGACTCCACTCTGACTGTAGCCAAGCAGTTTGCGGAGAAAGATAAATTTGTATTGACAGGTAAGTATAAATCTTCTTCTGGGTCAGAGATTCGTTTGGGCGCAACTAATGTGCCTCGTGGATCAGTCCGAGTTACGGCCGGAGGTCGCCGTTTGGAAGAAGGAACTGGCTTTACGGTGGATTATAACCTTGGAACCGTTACTATCTTGGATGATGTGGCTTTGGAGGCCAATGCTCCGATTAGTGTTACGTTGGAGAGCCAATCTTTCTTTAGTATGCAGCGCAAGTCGTTGGTGGGAACCAATTTGGAGTATGCACTCAGTGACGAGGTGACAATCGGCGGTACAATTATGCACCTTTCCGAGAAGCCTTTGACTACCAAAGTGGGGTATGGAGAGGAACCAATGTCTAATACGATATGGGGCTTGAATGCTTCTTACAAGACGGATGTTCAATGGTTGACTAATTTGGTGGATAAGATTCCGTTGGTGAATGCCACTGCGCCATCGACATTTGCCATTTCGGGTGAGTTCGCTCAACTGCTGCCAGGTCACTCTGACGCTATCAACCAAGGAGAGCAGGGTGTTTCTTACATCGATGACTTCGAAGGTACGAAGTCAACTATCAACATTATGCATCCAAATGGTTGGGCATTGGCAAGTACACCGAAAGGTTTTGCCCGCAATGCCGACTCTTATTGGTCTAATTATCTTAATGGACAAGATTTGGAGAATATCGGTTATGGTTTGAACCGTGCTCATATGTCTTGGTTCTATATAGACCAAATATTTACGAACAAGACAAAGAGCAGTAGCACTCCTTCGCATATCTTCAATGACAAGGAGCAACTATCCAATCACTTTGTGAGAGCCGTTTACGAACGTGAGATTTTCCAAAACAAGGAGGCTCTTTACGGTCAGCCTACTTCTATTCAGACATTGAACTTGTCTTACTATCCAAAGGAGAGAGGTCCGTACAACTTGGATGTCTCTAATATGGGAGAGGATGGATTCTTGAACAATCCGGCGAACCGTTGGGCGGGTGTGATGCGTAAATTGGACAACAGTAACTTTGAGAATTCAAATGTTGAATATATCGAGTTCTGGTTGATGGACCCATTCGTCTATGCCGACGAAATGGATGAGACCAAGCAGCAAAACCATTTGAGCACAGGCGGAATGGTAAGTGGTAAGTTGGTGTTCAACTTGGGAGATGTCTCTGAGGATATCCTTCGGGATGGACGTATCTCTTTTGAGAATGGTTTGCCAACAACTGGTAACCAAACGGAGGTCGATACAACTGTTTGGGGTCGTGTGCCAAGAATTCAAGCGGTCACCAATTCGTTTGATATGTCAAGCGTGGCTCAGCAGGACCTTGGTTTAGATGGATTGACGTCGGAAGAGGAGGGCGAATTTGGCATGTATGCGAAGTATGTCCAAGGTTTGAATGCAAAATTGACTCGTTCGGCTAAAGAACGTCTCAATTTGGAACTTTTCTCTCCGTTTAATGACCCTGCTGGCGATGATTTCCATTATTTCCGTGGATCAGACTACGACGATAGGGAGTTGGGCATTTTGGACCGATACAAATATTATAATGGCGTTGAAGGTAACTCTTCTACTTCAAGCGGTAGCTATACAACCTCTTCTTCCACTTATCCGAACTCTGAGGATTTGAATTCGGACCGAACTTTGAATACGAAGGAGAAGTATTATGTCTATGAGGTCAATATTGACCAAGATATGTTCCGCGAAGAGAATTGGTCAAAGAACCACATCGCAAGCGTGGTAGAGTCGGATGTTGATTTGAGAAATGGTTCTTCCTCTAAAATCAAGTGGTATCAGGTTAAGATTCCAGTAAGAACGCCAGATGGAACGGTGGGCGATATTGACGATTTCCGTTCTATCCGTTTTATTCGTATGTATATGACGGGCTTTGAAGAGGAGACGCACTTGCGTTTCGGTTCTTTGGCTTTGGTGCGTACCGATTGGCGTGTTTATGAGAAGAATGAAAAGTTGCGTGATGCAGCAGTTACTGGAGTTGCCGGTGACGGAACAATTGAGATTTCTTCTGTCAACATAGAGAATGATGGAACTCGTCATCCTGTAAACTATGTTTTGCCTCCGGGCATTTCTCGTGAAATCGACCCAAGCCAATCTCAGATACGTCAAGAGAACGAGCAGTCTATGTCGTTGAGAGTGGATAGTCTTGAGCCTAAGGATGTACGTGCGGTTTATAAGTTGACCAACTTGGATATGCGTCAGTATGATCGTTTGAAGATGTATGTTCACGCAGAGAACAAGATAGGTAGCACAGAGTTGAGAGACAACCGAATGTCAATATTCGTTCGTTTGGGTTCTGACTTCACAGAGAACTATTATGAATATCGCATGCCGTTGATCATTACGCCAGAGGGGGCTACGGAGGCTGATGAAATTTGGCCTACTGAGAACAACTTGAATGTTGATCTTGACCTCTTGACTGACTTGAAATTGGAGAGGGATCGCAAGAAGACGGCTGGTTTGGCAAGGAACAATCAGCGATTCACGAAGATGCACGGCAATAATATGTTGACTGTCATCGGTAACCCTTCGCTCGGCGAGGTGTCAACGATGATGATCGGTATTGTCAATGATGATGAAGTCTCGCATAGTATCGAGGTTTGGGTGAATGAACTCCGTATGGCTGGATTTGATGAGGAGGGCGGTTGGGCTGCCCTTGCCAATATGGGAATCGTATTTTCTGACTTGGGTTCGTTCAGTGCCGGTGGTAGAGTGGAGACTGTTGGATTTGGAGGTATTGAGCAGAATGTGAATGAGCGCAATATGGATGACAACTACGAGTATAACATGACGGCTGCCATTCAGTTGGGTAAATTCTTCCCAGAAAAGGCGAAGGTAAATTTCCCTGTGTCATACACTTATTCTAAGACGATTATCAAGCCAGAATATGATCCGCTCAATTCGGATATTAAGTTGGATCGTTCGTTGGATAATCAGCCTTCAGAATCAAGAAAGGATTCCATTCGTGACTTGGCTTATACAACGAAGACCTATAAGAGTTTGACATTGTCGAACATCAGAGTGGGTATCGCTAGTCAGACGCCGATGCCTTATGATCCGGCTAACTTCTCTCTCAGTTTGGGTTATAATGAAACA
Organism: Paludibacteraceae bacterium; assembly: GCA_024401455.1. Classification (GTDB taxonomy): domain Bacteria; phylum Bacteroidota; class Bacteroidia; order Bacteroidales; family Paludibacteraceae; genus RGIG10190. The sequence continues at coordinate 20,974 of JAKSLA010000002.1, forward strand.
GAACAGAAAGATCCGGAAACGGATTATGCAATTACACAAAACCATACGGGAAGTTTGAGCTATGTTTACTCGTTAAAGCCGAAACCTGTAGAACCATTGCGTAAGGTTAAGTTGTTTAAGTCAAACTACTTGAGAATATTCAGAGAGTTCAACTTCTACTATTTGCCTACGCAGTTGGCCTTTAGTACTTCAATGAATAGGCATTATGAGGAGGTGATGGTCCGTGATTTCTCTGGAGAGATGACGCGTGATACGTTCTTCCCATTCATGACATTTGATAAAGATTGGACTTGGGATAGAACATCTGACATCAAGTTCAATTTGACGAAGAGTTTGAAGTTGTCGTTCTCTTCTTCCATGAATGCTGAAATCCCAGAATTGATTAAAGATACGGCTGGTTATCACAACATCCCTATCAACAAGCGTTATTTGTCGGATATTGACAAGGACGATTGGTATGAGTTGTGGAAGGATACAGTGATGAGTAGCATCAAGCATTGGGGTGTTCCTATTGAATACGACCAAAAGTTCACGGCATCTTATGCATTGCCTATCAATAAACTTCCGTTCATGGAATGGATTACGGCAAATGCTCAGTATTCGGGTCAATATGCATGGGATAAGGGCGCCATCTTGGTTTTGGGAGAAGAGCCGGCTACGGGTAATATTGCCGTCAGTGAGCGTATGTGGAACGGAGATGTCCGCTTCAATATGGAGACTTTGTATAACAAATCGACTTATTTGAAGGATATCAACAAGCGCTTCTCAAAGACTACTCGTAACGCACAGAAAAATAAGAAGGATGCCAACAAGCCTCGTGCGTATGAGCGCAAAAACCTTCGTTTAAGGAAGGATAGCAAGACAAAGATCGCTCACCGATTGAACACGACAAAGGTTAATGTGGTCATCACGGATGGGGATGGTAAGATTTATCCTGCTAAATATACAGTGGATGATCAGAATAATATCTCCATAACGTCAGCAGAAGATAAGACCGGTTTGGCATTGAAAGTTACTCCAGTGGTTGAAGAGGCTACAATCTTTACGGAGATTCGTGACTATACAGCCCGTATGTTGATGATGGTTCGTAACGTCAGTGCTAATTATCGTCGTGTGGAGGTGCTCAATTTGCAAGGTTTCCGTCCGAACACGGGCTTCCTTGGCCAGAGTAGTTCTGCACCAGGTTATGACTTTACATTCGGTTTTTATCATACCGATGCATTCTTGCAGAAGGCGTATGACCATGATTGGATGTTGCAGGACTCTAATGTCGTGAATCCAATCGTTCACTCTGTAACGCAAGACTTCCAAATCCGCTCAATGCTTGAACCAATCACAGGTTTGAAGATTGATTTGAACGGTAACTGGTCGAAGAGTAATGCAACGAATATTTACTATATGACGGAGGGTAGGCCAGAAACGTATGGAGGTACTTATTCAAGGACGCATATCGCTATCAAGACGGCGTTCCGTTCGCCATCTCTCAATTCGGAGACGTTCGCTGATTTCTTGAAAAATAGGGCGACTATTCAGGCTCGTGTTAAGCAAGACTTCGATAACGAAATGAAGAAGGCTAATCGTACGTACGATCCAGGACGTACCTATGTCAACCCTAATTCAAGTGATGTTCTTGTGCCTGCCTTCCTTTCGGCTTATTCTGGTACCAGTGCATCTTCGGCCAATTTGGATGTTTTGCCGAACTTGTTGTCGCTCTTGCCAAACTGGAAAGTGACATACGACGGTATCTCTCGAATGCCTTGGTTCAGAGACCATTTTAAGACATTCAACTTGAATCATGCATATAAGTGTCAGTACAATGTAAATGCGTTTACGTCTCAATCCAATTGGATGCCTGCAGCGGGCCGTTACGGATATATGGTAGGTACTGAAAACGCTGATTTCGACGTCGTGGCCAGTGAAGATTATATTGGAACGACCAATTTGAACGAGGCCTTCCACCCACTCTTCGGCTTTGATGCCAGCATGAAGAATAGTTTGAGCCTGAAGGCTGAATATCGCAAGTCTCGTACGGCACAGTTGGATATTCCTGGTAACCAAATCGTAGAATCCTATAGCAATGAATATGTATTCGGAACAGGTTATCGCATCGACGATTTCGGTATGATTGTCAACTTGAACAACAATAAGCAGAAGAAGGTAAAGAACGATTTGAACTTGCGTCTTGATCTCTCTTATAAGAATACGGATGCATACATCCGTAAGATTGATGACGCTTACTCTCAGTTGAGCAATGGTTTGAAATCATTCATCATCAAGTTCTCTGCTGAATATGTGTTTAGTCAACAGTTGAATATCCGATTCTTCTATGACCGCACGGCAAGTACACCAAAGGTTTCACAAGGTTTCCCAACGGTTAATACTGACTTTGGTTTGGGATTCAGATTCTTGTTGGCAAGGTAGTAGGCTTGTTTGAAAAAGAGAAAGGGACGTTTTTGGGGGCGGGCACAAGGCACCGCCCCTACAAAAAACGTCCCTTCTTATTTTTCTAATCTTATGTTGACCTCTTGCTATTTAACAAATTGTCAGATGCATTAATTCTTTCTTTTTTTCTCGAAGAATTTCCTTTCTTTTCGTATCTCCCTTGCCAATTTTTCATATTGGGCATCTAAATTTTTCTTATATATCTTCTTCCCCAGTTGTTTGAATCTCTTTTCGAATTTGAGCCTCTTCTTGTCATCTCCTTTGAAAATGGCTAACTCAATTAGTGCTGAATTCTTGCCTTTGAAGCGAGCCGGATTGTAGATTTCTAAGGATGCTCGTCGATTCTGTTCGTGTTCGAATTCTTCTTTCGCATTTTTTATATGGGGTTGATAGAAGCCCAATCCAATAGGAATTATTTGAGTGTTTGCCGTATTGATGCGATTCCTTATCTTATAGGTTACATATTCAGCTCGTTTCCTTGATAACTTTAGATTATATGTTTCGTTTCCACGTTCATCGGTATGTCCAATCACTAAGTACAGTTTATCAGGATTTTCAGTAATGAATTCAGCCATCTCGTCAATCTGTTGCTCTGCCTCGGGCTTGATTTGTCCAAAGTCGAACATGTAATTCTCCCATACCAATGAATCGGAATTCATCGTTTGCCTTTCTTGTGCAGATGTTTCTTGCGCAGGGAAGGTCGTTAGAGTGGCGGCAAGTCCGATGATTTTAACCACCTTACCTGCTTTTTCCCGCAAAGAGAGTTGTTGTTCTATATAGGCGCATTCCGACTCGCAGGCTGGGCATGACCCTTGACATAAACCTTGAAAATGGCACTCGCTGGGAATATAATCTATATCATTGGCCTTTGCAATTTCTTTACGGATAGCCTTTAGTTGTTCACATGTATGTCGCCCTTTTTGCATGACTGGAATATTGGTTATTGATGTTTTTTTTTCTAACACTAAATAATTGTAAATATGCAAATTTCAGAGCAGAACCACCTCTCTGAATTTTGCATTTATAAGGGTAGAGTTTATTTCTTTAATTCATAACTTACATATGCGAATTGCTTGCTGTCTGGCGACCATGAGTTCACATTGATGGTTCCTTGTCCACCGAATAGTTCGACGATGGTTTTCGGTACACCTCCTTCTGCGGGCATAAGACGAAGCACTACGTTCTTGTTAGGCAGGTGTTCGTCTGGCTTCAAATCACCTTTGTGGTAGGCCACAAAAACCACCCATTTGCTGTCGGGTGAAATATGAGGGAACCATGAGTTGAGGTCTTCGTCGAAAGTCATTTGGGTTTGCTCACTACCGTCAGCACGCATACGCCAAACCTGCATCAAGCCTGTTTTTACCCAGTTAAACCAAATGTATTTTCCTTCCGGACTATATTCTGGTCCGTCGCTCAATCCCTCTACTCCAAGCGTGTGGGCCGTCTCTATGCCGCTCTCTAAGTTCATGGTGTGGACAACGTGGGCGTTGCCACGGAAGGCACAGTAAGCCATTGATTTCATGTCGGGGCTCCATCCGTGTAGGTAACTTGGACCGTTGGGTGTCACGCATTTGGCGTCTCCTCCTTCGAAGGGAAGGACGTATATGCGTGAATTTCCGTCTTCTGCCGTGTGATGGCTGACCGCAATATGTTTGCCATCGGAAGAGATGACATGGTCGTTGTTGCACTTTTGGGCAATGCCGGATTCGATAAGTTCAGGCTCCGACTTTCCGTCAACGGCCAATCGATAGAGACGCCCGTTAGAATTGAATACGAACCATTTACCGTCAGGAGACCAATTGGGAGCCTCGATCAAATAAGGGAATTCTTTTACGATTTTGTGCGAAGATGTCGCCAAATCATAGATTTCAAGTTTGCTTATTACTCCATTCATATTGAATATTCTTTCATTTATACTTCTTCGCAAATATACAAAATCTAAATAATCTAAATAGGTATGGCACAAAAAAAGGAGCAAGTTGTCCTGCTCCTTTTTCTACGTTGTTTAATGAAAGTAGTTATATGCTTTGTTCGATATTCCAAACAAATGCTCTTAAGCCTAATTGTTCCGTTTGTTTATCCATGTTGTGTAGGATTTCCAAGATTTTGTCCACCTTGTCGTCCTCTACGACACTAATAATAGCCGAACACATGGAAGGCCAGGCGTGGCTTCCGTAATGAGGCTCGCCCGTTTTGCTTCCGCGACCTTGAACTTGCTCAAAATACGAGAATCCTCTACAGTTTTGCTTCTCCAATGTTGAGATGATTCGATCGTAATAAGCTTGGTCGAATGTTATTAATATTGATTTCATTTCTTATCCTTTTTTGAGTTTGTTTTAGGCAATTTGTTTTTTTGCCATTTTCTTTCTTACTCTCTTGATACCTGTACTTGCAAATGAGCAGTAGAGTACAGGAACCAATACCAATGTCAAGATAGTGGAGATGGTCAAACCACCGATAACGGAGATACCCATCGGACGCCACATTTCAGCACCTTCACCTGTTCCTATAGCCATAGGCACCATACCGAGGATAGTAGTGAGAGTAGTCATGACTACCGGACGAAGACGAGATTTACCACCCGACACAACGGAGTTGATGACACCCATACCTCTTTCACGGTTCAATGATATGTAGTCGATGAGCACGATACCATTCTTTACTACGATACCAATCAACAAGATACCTCCCAACATTGACATCACATTCAAAGTTTGTCCTGTTACCAACAAGCCCAAAATGATACCAGAAAGGGCGAACGGAATGGAGAACATGATGATGAACGGATAAGTCAAAGACTCGAATTGTGCAGCCATTACGATGAACACAAGGACAATGATCAATATAGCCAAAGTTCCCAAATCGCGGAAGGAATCCTGTTGGTCCTCGTATGATCCGGAGATGTCGATAGTGATACCGCTTGGAATCTCCATCTTTTCGATTTCGGCTTGAGCCTTCGTTACCACACTACCCATATCAGAACCAGAAATTACTGCTGTTACTGTATTGATACGCTCACGGTCCTTACGGTTGATGCTTGGCGGAGATTGACGCTCAACAACCTTACCCAACTCTTTTACACGAATGGCTTGGCCCATAGCGTTGTAGATGAGAATGTTCTCAATGTCTTCGATAGACTGGCGCTTTTCTGGGTCGTACATTACCTTGATGTCGTACTCGTCACCATCCTCACGATAGTAAGAGGCAGTTGAACCATTGATTCTGTTTCTCAAGTAGCTTGCCGCACCTGCAGTCGTTAGTCCGTGGATGGCCAACTTCTCACGGTCGAAGTCAACTTGGTATTCAGGCTGATAGTCAGAACGGCTGATGCGAACCTCCGAACAACCCTCGATGCCAAGCAAACGGGTCTTCAAATCTTGAGCCGCCTTGTCAGTCTCGTCAAAGTTGTAACCGTAAATTTCGAAGTCAACAGATGCCTGTCCACCCATACCTGAGTTACCACCACCCAACATTACTTGGAATTTCTTCAACTCTGGATATTTGTTCAAATCCAAACGCATGGAATCACAAATCTCAGCCAACGTTCTCTTTCTTTCCGTTGGGTTGCAGAGTCGCATGTTGAAATTGACGATGTGGGATCCATTGTCGCTCATGGAAGCAAATACGTTGTCCGAACTTGCTTGACCCACGCTGAAGTTGGCCACGATCAACTCTGGATATTTTTCTCTCCACTTGTCGTGAATCTCCTTTGCCAAGTCGCGGCTAATCTCCGTTCTTGTTCCAATCGGCAATTCTAGCGTTACCTTGATACGGGAGTTGTCGGCCGTAGGGAAGAACTCCGAACCGATGAATTTAGCCAATTGCATGGATACGAAGAAGAAGATGAAACAACTTGCGATGACTGTTTTCCTGTGTCGGACAGCCCAGTCGAGAATCTTCGCATAGAAGACGTCAAACTTGTCCAATGCTTTTTCAATTGGTCCATACAATGTGAGGAACAATTTGCTTTGCTTCCTTTGAAGACGGAGCAATTGAGAACACAACATCGGAGTGAGGGAGAGGGCACAAGTGGTGGAAATGATCATGATGATACATACCATCCAACCCAACTCTTTAAAGAGCACACCGGTCATACCCGTCACCAATGTGAGCGGGAAGAATACGGCAATCAATGTCAATGTAGAGGCGATAACGGAGATAGCCACCTCGTTGGTTCCGTGAATGGCGGCCTGTTTAGGCTCACTACCACGTTCGATGTGCGTCGTGACGTTCTCCAATACCACAATGGCGTCGTCCACCACCATACCGATTGCAATAGATAGGGATGACAAAGAGATGATGTTCAATGAACTATCGGCTATCAGCAAATAGATGAATGAAGCGACCAATGACAACGGAATGGTGATGAGGACGATGACCGTCGCTCTCCATCTACCCAAGAATAGGAATACGACCAAAGAGACGAATATCATGGCGTCGCGGATCGTATCTGCCAAACTTTGGATGGTGTTGCGGATGTTCTCTGATGTATCGACGATGACACCCAACTCCACGTCAGCTGGCAAGTTCTTCTGCAATTTAGGCAAGGTCTTCATGACCTTCTCCGAGATTTCTACGGAGTTGGCTCCTGATTGCTTTTGGATGATGATCATGGCACCTTGCGTACCGTTGGTGTAGGCTAATTGGGCGCGCTCTTCCACTGAATCATCGACTCTTGCCACATCGCTAAGGTGGATAAGCGCTCCGTTACGAGAACCGACAACGATCTTCTCCATCTCTTTGGCGTCCTTGAACTCTCCCTCTACACGGAGAGAGTAGGTTTGTGTACCGATGTCGAATGTACCACCAGGGATGTTCTTGTTTTCTGCTCCGATGAGCGAGGCGATGGTTTCAACAGACAAACCGTAGGCTTCCAATTTTACAGGGTCAACATAGACGTGGATCTCACGCTTAGGCGCACCTGTGATGGATACCGTACCGACACCCTTTACACGAGCCAAAGGGTTGGCCACGTTTTCATCCAAAATCTTGTACAAGGCGGGTAGGCTCTCCTTCGCCTTAACGGAAAGCATAACCACCGGAATCATATCCGTACTAAACTTGAAGATGATAGGCGTGTTGGCGTCGTCAGGCAATGTTGTAATCATGTCCAACTTGTCGCGAACATCGTTTGTCTTGACATCAATGTCGTTACCAAATTCAAACTCCAAGGTGATGACAGAGATGTTCTCACTGGATTTGGAAGTGATGTGCTTCAAGTCGCTGACAGAGTTGAGCACATTCTCCAAAGGTCGAGTAATGTTATTCTCGATATCCGACGCACTCGCACCTGGATAAGCCGTCATGACCATGATGGTGTTTGACTCGATATCTGGGTACAAGTCGATAGGCAATTTTGATAATGAAAACAGACCCATGATAACCACTGCCACGAAGCAAAGGCTGGTCATGATTGGTCGTTTTACTGCACCTTCGTATAAACTCATATTGTTACCTATTTAATTTTTGAATCGATTAAAACAATTATTCAATCACTTGGATATGAGCACCGTCTTTCAACTTGGTGTAACCAGAGATGACAACAACGTCACCGTCCTTGACGCCAGAAAGCAACTCGTACTTGCTGCCCATTCTGCGGCCTAACTCAATTTTGTTGAAAGAAACGGTTTTGTCTTCGTTGACTACATAGATGTAGCGGTCGCCAGAGCCAGCACGCTTAACGATGGAGTTGTCAGGAACAACCACACGTTTTACAGTACCAAAGTTGATGGATGCTCTTGCGAACATACCAGGGCGTACAGCACCGTTGGCGTTAGGAATTGTAATTTCAACAGGGAATGTACGAGTCTTTTCGTCGATAGTAGGGTAAACCAAGCTAACCTTACCCGCAAACTCCTTGTCGCCGTAAACTTCTGTAGTCACATTAACCTTCATTCCGAGCTTGATGTCTTTGAAGTTTGACTCAGGAACGTTGATGACGATCTTTACGGGTTGGATTTGCATAACCGTTAGGATCGGCATAGCACCAGAGTAGAGGTCGCCGCTATCAAAATTTCTTGCCGTAACGACACCGCTGATAGGGCTCTTCAAGTTCGCGTTGTCCAAAAGGTTTTGGTAGGTTGAGCGGGCAACGTCCATTTGCGTCTTCAATTGGTCAACCATTTGTTGAGAAGCACCACCTGCTTTTCTCAACTCCTCTGCACGGTTGTACTCCAACTCGATGTTGGTGAGTTGAGTCTTGGCGTTGAGAAGGTTCGTAGGGTCCATCTTCACCAAAAGTTGTCCCTTGCTTACGTGGCGACCCACATCTGTAAGGATCTCCATGATACGGCCGGGTGCTGTTGGGGCGATGTTGTTCTTCACCTGAGGATCAACAGTTGCGGTGAAATCGTTGATCTGCTCTACATTCTGCAATTTTACCGTATCGACGCGAACGGCGAACGTGTCTTCTGAGAGTTTCTCAATCTCAGTCTTGCTGACATTTGACTTTGAATCTTCGTTTTGGGAGTCGGAACCTCCACATGATGACAATACCATTGAGGCTGCCAACAAATAACCAAAATGCTTAAAATTGTTCATATATGTTCTTTAATTATTTTCTTATTTATTGATGTATTGTTCGTATGCATTGCCCACCACTTCGTCAACACCATTCTTTGCGATGATGTAGTTGTAGATGGCTTGATAGTATGCCAAACTGGATTGAGTGAGAGAGTTCTCTGCCGAAGTGAGTTCCAATGAAGAGCCTGCTCCGACTTCATAACGCTTTTGCGTGATTTTCAAGCCTTTTTCTGCAAGTTCCATACCCTCTTTGGTGGAGCGGATGTTCTCGGCTGCTACGTTGAGGTTGTCGATGCAAGACTCTAACTGCATGGCCAATTTTCTACGGGTGTCCTCTTTGGTGAATTCCATCTCGTCCAATGCGATTCTTGCTTGCTTTTGCTTGTAGTAGCGGCTGCCACCTTGGAAGAGTGTCCATGAGAGAGCAATGCTCAAAGTGGAATTCGGATTCCAATCGAAATTCATATTTTCGTCGTCATTGAGGGAAACCCATTGATAAGAGAATTGAGCGCCGAGGGTAGGGTACCAGTTGGCCTTTTGCAACTTCAATTGTCTTTCGAGAAGCGTAGTGCTTACGTCGAGGAGTCGCATGTTAGGGTTGTTGGCCAAAGTAGAATCTACTTCCTCCATCATCATACCTCTATACTCGTCGTTTACGTAGTCAGAAAGTTTGCCTTGCACCTTGATAGGCAAGTCGGCTGGCAAGTTGGTCAATACCTTGAGTTGGATTTTTGCCAATTCGATACCGTTTTTGCAAGACATAAGGGTAGGTTGGATGTTTCTAACCTGAACTTCCGCTTGGATGACGTCGTATTCTGATGTAGAACCGTTTTCGAATCTCTTCTTTGTGATGCGCAAGTTCTCGTTGGCCGTGTTGAAACTCTTTTGGAGCACGTCGTAAGAGTCTTGTGCGTTAAGGATGGCATAGTATGCGTTGATGACGCTTGCCACTTGAGAAATCTTAGAACTGCGGGCTCTTTCCACCTTTTCCATGACTGCCTCAGAGGTGAGTTTGATGGACTGCCACAACGGAACGTTGATCAGGGGCATTTGGGCGCTGAATCCCGTGGCGAACGTGTTGTCGTTGCCGATTTTAAGAGATTGCCCCATCATGCTCATAGTCTGCTTCTCAATTGTCCTTTGATAAGTGGCGGAAGCGGAGATGGAAGGGAACAAGTTGGCTACGCTCTCTTTCTTTGCGTAATTAGCCTTCTCGATTTCCATGCCGGCTACTTTGATGGTAGGATTTTGATCCAAAGCAATAGTGATGGCTTGGTTTAGATCCAAATTGAGGGTGTCTTGAGAGGTGCTGACGGCCAAAGAGTCTTGACCGAAGGCACTTGTTTGAAATAGCAAACATGCTGCAGCGAACATGCTCTTTCTAATGAAACCTTTTGTCTCCATTTAGTGTCGGAATTTTATAATTTTTCTTCTTGTTTATTTTCGTCAAAATATCTGTTGATGATTTCTCTACCTTTATTGGTGGCTATGCCGCGGAAGAAGGTGAGGCACATCGTTTCATATATTTCCATGAATTTGAGTTTGTCCTTGAATTGATTTTCTTCGAGAATGTAGAAAATCTCTTCGGTGAGGAGGTAACTTAATACAGAAGGATTTAGGCTTTTTAGAATGAAGCCTTCGTCCATGGCTTTTTGAAAGGTGATCAAAAGACCGTCATGGATTTTCTTCTTGGATTCCTCCCTATTTTGATTTGCTTCTGGAAAATATTTTTTTAAGTCGTCCGCAAATTTGCGGCTTATCTTGATTAGCCCTTCTTGATTGGCTTTGTAAAATTTAAGAAGTGCGTCGAAAGAGTTCTCCGCCGTCTCATAGACTTCCTTGTGGATGGCACTCCTTTTTTTTGTGAGGAAGTTCATACTTTCCATCACCAGTTCTTTCTTGTCCTTGAAGAACTCGTAAATGGTGCGTTTGGACATGCCAAGCTGTTCGGCGAGTTCGTCCATCGTAATGTTTTTTATTCCATTGTCGAGGAACTGCCATGCTGCATGTTCGATGATTCTTTCTCTTGTGCCTATCTCCATTGCTCGATTCTTTGCTTAATTTTGATGCAAATGTACGACAAAAAACTTTGAAAACGAAGAAAGTTTTCTATGTTTTTATATTCTTTAACATGATTTTTTTGACATATAGGGCAATGGAAAAAATCAATAGAATTGTAGGACTCTTTTTCTTTGAAATCTGTAAAAAGTGTTTTTTATTTCGTCTTTACAAAAAAAAGTAGTTTGAAAAGTTTGTCATTGCTTTGTGGTATAGAAATATGTTTATAAATTTGCATACTGTACCCATTGTAGATATAGATGTCTATGATGGGGGTAATAGGGTATTCGAATTGAAACATTTGCGATTTCTCAGAGCGGGACGAGTTCTCGGTTGAATGATCTGCAAGGTATTTTGAGGTTGGAGTTCTGGAAGTGCTTGCTTCTTGAGGACTCGTAAAAACAATGACTTATGGTACTAAACGAGAAATATAAAGGAAAAGTTGAAATGAGAAGTTTTTCGAATTTCTGCTTCAATAAGGTAGGAGCCATGCTGGCTTCTCTCTTGTTGGGTGGTTTTGTTAGTGTTAAGGCACAAACGATAGAGGCGGATGTCGAGACGGCGTGTGATGGCGAAGCAATCGTGCTCACGGCGTCCGGATTCCCAGCAACGGTTAAGGCTGTTGACTTTCATGCTATCGTTGGGGGCGTTGACAAGTTGGTGCAGACGGCTACTTATTCAGGAGGCGTTGCCACAGCGGTTTATGATATGACGAGCGATGATGTTGCCTTCTATGCCCAAGGGCAAAACGGCGGTGGTAAATCATCGAACACCACGGTGACGGTCAATACGGATTGTCCAAATAAATGTCATCAGTCATCGACGGGTGAATATATCAACGGTACTGACTTTGACGTTTCGCCGAACAATTATACGTCGGCCGTTAGTTATAAGCCCGCGAAGGATGCAAAGATTGAGTCTCATTTTGCCGACTACGATGTGAAGTTTACTATTAATGATTGCGGTAGTGATCCTGCTGTCACCAATGATGTCGGTTCTTATTTAGGTTATTTGCCGAAGGATAATTCGTCGCAATATTCCAACTACTATTGGGTGAGTGATAGTAAGTTCTCGGAAATCAACTGTGCTCCTTTTACATTTAGTTTCCATATGTATGGGGATAGTAGGTATGATCCGATTTGGGACGAGAAATACTATCGTTTGGCGATGAAAGTTTATATCGTTAAGCAAAAAGGGTGTTTCAACTGTAGCAATGCCCAAATCAAATTGGAGACGGGTTCCGGATCACAAGGTAACTTCTTTGAGAATGCCGACCACATGGAAATCATCGCTTATGATGACAAGACGGGTACGCAATTGGGTGAACCTTTCTTGGTAAACAAGTCATTTGATGCTCAAAATATCGGTAATCTTCTTTGTAAAGAAGAATTTGACGATAGACTTGTCCGTTTGGAGATTCATTTCTATGGTAAGTTTACGTTGGCGAATAAGAATGCAAATGTGTGGTTCTCTTTAAGTCCTCGTTTCCAACAGTTGGGCTGTATGAAGATGGCAGTCGATTATGTATCTGCCGAAATCATGTCTGTCTGTATGAGTAAGTCTTCTTCTTGTATTGGAGAAGACGTCCATGTGGTCGCAGCCGGATTCCCTTACGGTGCAAATTATGTATGGGAGTACAAAGATGGAACGCAGTGGAAGCCATTAAACATAGGTGGTGTTGATATCCGAGGCTCTCAATGGAGAGAGGTTGATATTCCTGTCGAAATGATAGGTAAGCGCAACTATCGTGTATATGATAGCAAGACGGTGGGCTCATCGTCTGAATATATAGAGTTCACCATTACGGGTAAGAATTGTGAGCCTATCCAGCCAACTGAAATCGAAGGACCAGTGAATCCTTTCTGTATTCCAAATACAAGGGAGAATGGTAAGTTCTCCGTTTCTCCGTTGGATGCCAATCCTAATGTCTCTTATACTTGGTCATTTAAGTCGCCAAGCGGTAAGGAGTTTGGTAGTAGCCAATTGTCGTTCACTGGAGGTGGTTTGGAAGAGGATACTCGTGGAGGATCTGTTTATTTGACGTTGAACGGAGATGCCGAAGAGGGTGAATATACAGTAACGGTTCAACCTGTCCTGACTGAGTACAAAGCGAACGGTGAGGCGGACAAGAAGCCTAAAGGAAATCCTATATCAAAGAAGTTTTTTGCCTACAAGACACCAAAATTACGAATCATCAAGGAGGGCACGGATCCTCTTAATCAAGATGCCGTTGAGGTTTGTCCAACGGACGATCAACAGAAATTTGTCGCTGTGGCCGATCCAGAAGCAGGGTTCTCTTCTATCTTCGAAAGTAAATATGTATATAAATGGTTGAGCGGTGCGACAGGTAAGAAGGAGACAGCAGACATTGTCATTGATGCGGCCACTTGTAGTGGCGCAAAAGCGTACCACTCGACATCCTTGGTGGTTGAGATTGAAGATGTCGGATGTCCTAATAATTTGGATGCAAAATGGAAGTACGGCAGACACGTACCGCCAACGATGGAGTGTGTCAATAAAAACCTTTCATTGACTTTGGCTCCTGATGAGGCGAAGAAGGACATCAAACTTGATGCCTATCTTCCTGCATACACAGTAGGCTGCGAAACGAATCCACGTGTTTCCGTGACGCTCGATTACACGCCGGTAGCAGGTGCGCCTATCACTAAGGACATTAATATTAGAGAGAAAGAGTTGGCTACTACCAACTTCAACGTCTCTTTGCCTGCAGGTGCTGGTACCATTACTTATAAGGTAACGGATGGTTGTGGCGATTATGCAAGTTGTGTTGTCACGATTAAGGTGATTGATAATACACCTCCTGAAATTGATTGTGATGCCATCCCTTCATATTCGGCATTGTTGACCAATCAAGATGGCTGTGAGGCTACACCTGATTATTATTCGGAAGAGTTGCCTGAGTTGACGGCTCCTCAATTGACGGACAAGAATGGTGTGGACGGAAAAGTCACAGGCGTTTACGAAGGTAGAACGCAAGCCAATCCAAATGTCATTCCACAGCCAACGGAAGCATATAAGATATATTTCAGTAAGTCGGTCGGTTTGAACGATCCATATGCAGTAGGTACTACCTATATTATGTGGAGCTTTACCGACGCATCGAATAACACCTCTTATTGTATCCAAAAGGTGACGGTTGTTGACGACCGTAAGCCGGTTATCACTTGTCCTGAAGGTGACATGGGTGACTTCAGAACGAATGAAGGCGAATGTGGACTTTCATTGAACTTCTTGATGGCGCAGATGAATGAGAAGGGCATCGAGAAGCCTTCTGCGTATGACCCTTGTTCGGGTAACAATACGGTGCTTGTCCCTATCATCTATTATCATAAGATAACAGATAAAGTTTTGACGGAGATTCCAGAAAGCGATTGGGATAAGATCATCTTTGATAAAGACGTCGATTACGAGTTGGTATGGCGTTTCTTCAAGACGACGAATAAGAATGTTTGGTCAGAGTGTTTGACGACATTCATCGTGAAAGACCAAGAGGCTCCTGAATTTGACTGTACGAAGTTGCAGAGCGTCCGTGTGACTTCCAACTTGTTTAAGCCAAAGGATGAAGGCTTTAAATATTTGGATTATGCTACGAAGGCAAATGTGACGATCCAAACTCCTGCTGCTCCAGGAAGACCTGCAACTACCGAAGTTTATACGGGAACATTGGCTTCCTATTTTGCAGACGGAGTTATTCGTATGCTCGATGGCTCAGAGGCAACTGACAACTGTAATGGAAACATTAAGGTCTCTGTTGAGTTGTATGGTCCTAAGGATACGAAGGGTACATACGAGACAAAAGAGATCAAGACGATAAAGGATTTGGAAGACCACCAGTTCTTTGTTGGTCTTACCACTATCACCTATACATTTACGGATGAAGATGGTAATTCCACTTCATGTGCGCAAAATATTATTGTGACGGCTGGTACAACGCCAATCCCAGATTGTCCTGCTTCTTCTGACACGACTTTGTATGTAGATGGAAGTTGTGAAGTCGAGTTCGTTTTGAACAAAGCGGCTGTTCCTACGGCGAAGATTCCGGTCAACCAAGAGGGTTGTTATATGGAATTGCACTATGCGGCAATCAGTGGTTTGCACTTTGGTCAAACAACTGGTCCTTCTGGAGCAGGCGACAATTGTGAGGACGCAGCGACTGTAATGGGAAATTTGATGTTGTTGAATGTTAATAAGTCTGCGACGGTAGCAACGCCACCAGCACCAATGATGCCGCCTTCTCCTCCAGAAACTCATGATTTTGGTTGGGACTATTTCTGCGAGCAGTTTACCACTAACTGGTCGAATTTCAGAACAACCAGATTTAATGTGTGGGATACTTGGTTAAAGCCAAACGCAAAGACCAAGCCAGGTCATGGCGGAAAAGTTTTGGAAGCATCCAACTCATTGACGACGGATTCGCTTTATGTGGGTTATCCATTTGAGGTGGAGTTGGTTGACTCTACGAATAAGTCCATTGTAAAAGTCTTGAACCCATACGGGGTAGATGATAAGGCGGACGCAAGAATTATTGTCCCTCGTGTTTACGATGGTAGCGATAATCCAGTCGTTTCTTGTCGCAAGGCAGCTCATGTTTGCTCACAAATTGATGTGAAGACTCAAAATAACTTTGAGGCTCAAATCATGAAGCAGAAATTGACGAGAGGTGAGTATCGTTTGATTTGGAGATTCCAAGATAAGAAGGGTAGTTCACAACAGGACTCTTGTGTTATTACGATTACCGTAAAAGATAGCATCAAGCCAGTTGTCACTTGTGGCGATTGGGCTAAGTCAGGTGAGTTTGCTGCCAATGCCGATTGTGTGGTTCCTGTTGAAGAGGTGGCTTGGTTTAAGAAACCGACGCCAGCCGATTTGAACGCAAAGGACAATTGTACGGCACAAAAGGATTTGATTATCACTTGGGAGCGTAAGTATAAGGAGTGGGTAGAGATTCAAGATGTGGCTCTCACCAATCCATTCCAAATGGGTACTACTACTATCAACTGGTATATTGAAGATATTTCGGGTAACAAGACTTCTTGTAAGCAAGAGATAACCGTAGTAGATAAGACGGGTCCTGTGTTCGATTGTGAATCGCTACACCCAATCACACCGGCTACCAAGGATCAGTGCTATGCCGAAATTGACGATGTAATTGCTGCTGGTTTGTCAAAACTCTCTACAGAAGATGACAAGTGCTCTCCAACAGGAGGACCAATTTGGGCATCTTATACTCGTAGCGATTCTACAGCAGAATCACCAAAGAGAGTTTTCGAAGATACCTATCCAGTAGGAACGACCGTTATTACATGGACGTTCACGGATGCTGCAGGTAACACGACGGTATGTACGCAGAATGTGATTGTTTCGGATACGACGGCTCCTGTCTTTGACTGTTCGGCAATTGAGAATGTAACCATAAAACTTGATCCTAACGAGTGTACGGCAAGTAAGGAGAAGGTTTTGGCCGCATTGGGTTCTTATACTGCGGTTGATAATTGCGAAGGAAATATTGAAGGTGTCCCAATGGTTCAATTGGAAGACCTCTCATTGGTTCCTTTGTATGATGAATTTGACAAGGATACAACTTATCATATCGTATGGGTATTCGTTGATTCGAAAGATAACAAGCAAGAGTGTAATCAGATGTTGACCATCGAGGATGTTACACCTCCTAACCCAGAAGATGTTTGTCCTACGGATCCAAATGTTAACGTAGATGCGACGGTGACATGTTCTGTCAACTTCTCAGATTTGAATTTGAAGAGCGTTGAGGAGATGGCAATCGTTGATCCATGTGATGGTAAATTGATTCCTACGCTTGTGGCTAAGGTTACACAGTTGGATGGCGCTATTGTTTCTTATGTAGGCGAGGAGGCCGAAACGGCTACTTATCCAATTGGTGATCACAAAGTGTTGTATATTTACGAGGACAAGGCTGGTTTGAAGGATACTTGTACATTGCTTATCCATGTCATCGATAAGATTAAGCCTGTGCTTGAGGATTGTGAGGTGGAAACGAAGGTTCACTTGACAGTCTCTGGCGAGATTTGTGCTGTGGATCCTGCAGATGTAAAGGCGTTGATCGTTGAACCTAAAGCATACGACGAGTGTGATGATTTGTTGGGTAATATAGGCCAAACTTGGTTGACGCCAGTCGTAAAACGCTTCAAGATTGATTCAACAGCCGTTACGGACGGAGCGGGTGTTATCCTTTCTTACAAGTATGACACGACTATGGTGGCTGATGGTGTTACCAAGATGTGGGACGAAGACGTATTCCCTAAGGGTCTCACCATGTTGACTTGGATTTTTACGGACAAGACGGGTAACCAAGATTCTTGTAGTAAAGACGTCATTGTATATGACCATACGCCTCCATATTTTGATTGTGACAAGATTAATCCTGATACGATTCGTCCTATTGCACCATTGGGCTCGTGTGAGTATGAGTTCAAACTCTTGAGAGAGGAGTATTTGGATAAATTGCATTACAATGCATACGACGTATGTACAGGTGATTCCATTCCTGGCGTGTTGACGTTGAATGGCGATATGCCATTGCCAGACGAATATACGATGAAGGTGGGCATCGTTTATAAATTGTTGTGGTCGTTCAAGGACGAGGATGGAAACAGAACAACTTGTCCTCAATGGATTTTGCCTTCTCATAGAAATCCAGTCGATTTCGACTGTAAAACTTTGAAGGATAACCCAATTGTGGTGAAGGCTAAAGAAAATGAGTGCTTCGCTGATCCAGAGGATGTGAAGGCTAATATTACAGTTCCTGAAGCAAAGGATGCTTGTACGGATTATGTTATAGTGGCTAAGCCATTCTTCGTGAGCGATAAGGACACTACTTCTATAGATTTGGAGACTCAGAAATTTGCTACGGGTGATACCGTTATCCATTGGATGTTCTTGAGCGTATGGAATGTTTTTGATACACTATGGTGTCAACAGACAGTTTCCGTTTTGGGTAACAAGAAGTTTGACTTCGATTGTAGTGAGGTCTCTCCAACCGTATTGGATACAATTGAAAATTGTCTTCCAAGTGAGTCGGCGTTGCTTAAGGTGAAGACTCCATGGGTTCCAGATCCATGTGCTGATCCTGCAGACTCAGTAGCGTATAAAAGATATGGTCACGGTATTCGTTTGGATAGTACAGCAGCTAACCCTGTTAGTATGAAAGATCCATATCCATTGGGTACTTCTAAGATTAAGTGGATATTCATTGATTTCACAAATACAATAAAGGATTCTTGTGAGCAGATAGTTAATGTCCGTACGAATGCACCAATCGATATCGATTGTGATAAATTGAAGGCAGATACTATCAAGTCTGATTATGAAGTAGAGGACGGCGTTTGTGCGGTTGAAGCTTCTAAGATTCTTCCAGATTCTGCCGATTTGGTAGTGCCGGAGGCTAAACACCCTTGTTTGGAGAATGTTGGTATCGAAGTTCATTCTCGTCGTAAGGGCGGCAAATCGTGGAATGATGATTATATCGTCGGTATTAACTGGATTGAGTGGATCTTCATTGATACGTCACATACAACTATCAACGATACGTTGATTTGTGAGCAACCTCTCCAAGTAGGTAAGGATAATGCAACGCTCTTCGATTGTAAGGCAATCAAGCCTATCCGTTTCGAGTTGGATGAGAGTAGTTGTACCGTTGACACGGTAGCCTTCAACTTGAGCAAGGACGTTCCTCTTGCATATGATGCGTGTGGCGACTTTGCCGGTCAGTTGATTAAGCCTATATTGACTCGTACATCGGGTAAGGCAATTGATGATGTCTTTACTGTAGGTAAGGATACGATAGTTTGGACATATCATTATAAATCGCTTGATGATGATGTTGTTTGTCCGCAACCAGTTCATGTGCTTGATAGCAAGAAACCGATATTTGATTGCTCTTTGTTGCCTGACACTACATTGGCTGCAGAGCAAGGAAAGTGTTATTTGCAGAGCAAGTACATTAAAGAGATGTTGGACGAGTTGCAAAGCAAATATACGGCGGTTGATGCTTGCGTTGACACTATCAAGATCCCTGGCAAGTATGACGCCTCTGTCATCCCAGACGTTTTGAATGTTGGTGATACGATTACTATTCATTGGGTTTTCCAAAATGAAGAGATTAATCTTTCTAAGAAAGAGTGTGATCATACAATAACAGTTATCGGTGATATGGCTCCAATCTTCGAGTGTGAGTCCTTGCCTTTGGATACGTTTAAAACGTATGCTTGTGACACGGTGTTGACCGAGAATGAAATCAAGACGCCAATCGCTAAGGACGCATGTACCGGAACTGATGTCAAGGGCGTAGGTGTACGTTTGGACGGTGGTGAACTTTATGGATCTTATCCTGCAGGAGTAACTACTCAGATCAAGTGGACATTTACAAGTGCCTTCTCGAAGAAGGATACATTCTGTATTCAAGACATTCACGTTTTGACATACATTGAGCCAATATTTGATTGTAGCACTTTGGATACCATCCGACTTGCTTCTCTCCCTGGTGAATGTTATATTGATTCAAGTGCAGTGGCTGATAATCTTTCTGACCATTATGCGAAAGATTCTTGTACAGGCACGATGATTAAGGGTGTTCCTTCTGCTTATGACGGAGGTTCTCTCCCTGAAAAATATATGGTAGGTGACACTACATTGATTAAATGGACCTTCATTGATTCTTCTTTGAATGTCAATGCTAAGATCTGTTATCAAGCTGTAGTTGTTACAGGTGACCAAAAGCCAATATTCGATTGTGAGTCTTTGGTTTCAGAACCAATTTTGATTGAAGGTTGCGATACGACTTTGAGTGAGCAAACCATCAAGATTCCTTATGCTGAGGATGCTTGTACTGGCGATTCTATTCCTGGTGTAGGTGAGAGATTGGATGGTGGTGAATTGTATGGCATTTATCCTGTTGGAACAACAACTATCCGATGGGTATTCGTCAGTCCGTTCTCTTCAGCGAAGGATACATGTAATCAAGATGTCACAATCTTGACGAAGAAGGAGATTGTCTTCGATTGTGATGCACTCGCAGAGGATACGGTTCAAGTGAATGTGGCTACCGGCGAGTGTGAGGCGGTGGCTGAGTTGCCAACTCAGATTGCCGAGCATCCTTGCCCAGAGCAGTCGGGCGTGACTAAGATTAAGGGTATTCCTACCTTTAACGGTGAAGTGTTGACCGCCAATGCCGATTCTACCGTTTGGAGCATTAAGCTTCCTACGGGAGTTTGGAATGTAACTTGGACATTTACGGATCATTCAGCAACGATGGTTGACTCAATCAAGTCTTGTACTCAACCTGTAAGGATTGGTGATGTAAATGAGATGCCGGTTAAGTGTGAAAATTATCCAGATACGTTGATCAAACTTTCTCCTATGGATTGTGAGATTTCTTGGTCTGAGATAAACTTTAATGCACCGGATGTGGTTGACCTATGTTCAAACCAAACGATTGAGCCAGATTTGACAAGATCTTCTGGAAAGACGATGGATGATCCATTTGTGGTCGGAGTGGATACCGTATTCTGGTCTTATTCATTCTCAGGTCAAGATGTGATGTGTAAGCAAGTTATTCATGTACTTGACTCGGTAGCACCAATCTTTGATTGTTCTACATTGACCGATATTCAGCTTTATGCAAAGGAGGGTACTTGCGAAGTATCTTCTGAAGAGTTGGTTGCTGTTCTTGGCGAGCATGTGGCTGTTGACTCTTGTTCAGGTACTGAGATTCCAGGAAAGGCATTTGTCGATGGCGTTTCTGTAGAGCAGGTTACGGCTAAGGTGGGTGATACATTGATTGTTCATTGGGTATTTATTGATTCAATGATCAATGCAGTTGCTAAGGAATGTGATCAGAATGTATTTGTTTATGGTCAGAATAAGCCAATCTTTGATTGTTCTTCTTTGAAAGATACGATTCTTTATTTGGCGCTTGACGAGTGTGTGTTTGATGGCACTAAGTTGACTTTGGACATCCCAGTGGCAAAGGATTCTTGTACGGGCCAACCTGTTCCAGGTGTTGCTTCTCGTCAAGATGGCGAGGATATGACAGCAACCTATCAAAAGGGTGTTACGGTCGTTGATTGGACCTTTAAGAGTCCACTCAGCACGGCAGAGCGTACTTGTCCTCAAAACGTGGTTGTGAAGGATACATTGCCTCCTGCTATTGATTGTACAGTATTGAAGGATACAGTCAAGGTTAAAATCACGGATGAATCAGTTTCTGATAATTCGGTGACAGCCGCAGAAGCAGAGGCAGCAGGTCTCGTCACTCCAACATTTATGGATAAGTGTGATGGCGAAATCATTGCAGTTGGTCATCGTGATGACGGTAAGACAATGGATGATCCATATTTGTTGAATGCTAAGACGACCGTCACTTGGGTTTACACAGATGCTTCTGGTAATTCAGATTCTTGTAAACAAGTCGTTGTAGTTGAGGATTGGGTATTGGATGAGTTGACCTGTCCGAATGATATAAACGACGCTGTTCAATGTGTTGAGAATTTGCCTGCTGCATATGCTTCATATGAAGAGTTTAAGTTGGCAGGAGGTCTCTTCTCTAATGAGTCTAAGATAATGGAGGGCTCGTTCAAGGTCTTGAGCGATGATGTTCCTGCTAATGAGCATTGTGACTTCTATGTGGTTAGAACATACCAAGTAACTGATGTCCGCAACAATGATATCCAATGTAAGCAGAAGATTCATGTGGTGGATAATGTAGCTCCTACATTGAGCGAGCGTCCTTTGGATATCAAGTTGGCTTGTACGGATGAAATTCCAGAGCCAATTGTTATAACGGCGGTTGATGATTGTAAGCCTACGGCGGTCGATGTCGTATTTAAGGAAACATCCAATCGTTCAACCGATCCTAACTCTTGTGAATATTACAACTATACGATTACTCGTTATTGGACGGCAACCGATATTTGTGACAATGCCACAAAGGATACTCAATATGTAGTCGTTGTTGATACATTGTCGCCAGAGTTCAACTTCCCAGAAGGTTGGAAGGATACAGTCCTCTCCATCTACAATAAGGGTTGTACGTTCGGTGTGCCAGACTTTACGGTAGAGGTTCGATCAATCGTTTCGGATAACTGTACGGATGTTACCAATATTAAGGTCACTCAAATTCCTGCTCCTGGAACATTGATCACTACTTCAACAAACGTAAGAGTTGTGGTAGAGGATATGTGTGGAAATGCAGCAGACCTTTACAAGTACGTCTTGGTTCCAGCTGCTGGTTCCATCGTAAGTTTGACAGCCAAGGATACTGCACTTTGTGTGTCGGAGGATCATCTTCTTACCTTGGAGGATCAAAGAGTCCGTTTGGCACAAGGTCGTATCTTGGTAGAGGATTGGGATGGATCATTCACTACAATACCGACGGCATTCGTTTATGACTACTATCGTGATAGCATTTCTACGAATACATTGGTGTTCAGTAATAACCCTAATACTTACAAGTCACGCTTCAAGGATTCAGAGAAGATTGCTCGTCTCGGTTTGCGTAAGCAACATCAGTCCGGACGTTACTGGTTCGTGGCGATGGATACCTTGACGTTGTGTTCTGATACGGCAAATTCATTCTTGGAAATCAAGGAGCGCCCTAGAATTTCAATGAAGTCAGGCTTGCTTGAGGTCTGTGAGTTCAATGGTGTGGATAGTGTTACGCTGAACAACTTCGTAAGATGTGTTGATGATATGGGTAGCGCAATTACTGATGAGGGTTGGATGTTGAATGGCAATAAGTACCAATATGAAGATTCTCTCTTCATCAGTCAGGATAGTTCATCGTTCGTTTACTATGCGGAGAATGAGTGTGGCTTGTCAACGTCTGACGATACTTACCTCAACTTCTGTATTGGTGATGCGGTTCCTATGACCCATCAAGACTCAATGGAGTATCTTGGAAAAGATTCGCTTCTAAATTATGAGGCATTCAGAACGGATGACCTTAAGGTTCGCGATTCCATCTTGCTTGATGTATATGATCGATTGAAAACGGATGAGATCTTCATTACAGTCAATGATAAGGAGCGCTCAACTGTTTGGTTAGGCGATCCAGTTGAGTTGAATCTCCACTCCAATTATGGTCGCTTGTCCGCTTCTTGGTATGCGGTGAGAGGCCAGTACGACCGTCGATTCTATGTCGGTGATGGCGCGGATGACTTCAAGTTTGAGGATGTGGATGATGAGGAAGATGAGAAACTCTTTGAATCTTATATCCACAATGGACAAACATCCTTCACGGATGGTCCTCGTGATACGACAGCTTATTACGTTGTCCTTTCAAATGGCGTTTGTCCGTCTATCTCAAGTAACGTGGCTACTGCAAATGTAAATGACAAGTTGCCAACCGCAATAACACCATTTACGCTTGATGGTTTGAACGACGTGTTCATGAAGTCATTCCCAGTTAAGATTTTCAATCGTTATAGCCAATTGATTTATGAGGGCAACGATGGTTGGAATGGTCATAGCGCTGGTCAAATGGTTGACCCAGGAGTTTACTTCTATGAGGTGGTTATGAGAGACGGTACCGTCATGCAAGGAACCATTGAGGTTGTTAAACTGTAGTGTTTTATTAGAAATAAGTCTGAAGGGGAAGTTGAATGCTTCCCCTTCTTTTTAGTCCATATCTCTTGGTAATTATAAGATAGAGGAGGATAGGGCTCCCTCTTTTTGATGAGATTGGCTCGCAAACATGATGCAAGTATTTGTTTAGGAGTGTTACTTTCTCTAATTTTGTAGTGATGAAAAAGAATTTGATTAGCATAATAAATTTAGGCTGTTCTAAGAACCTGGTGGATTCCGAGATGCTTAGTCGTCAGTTGGAGTCCAATGGGTATTCTGTTGAACATGACCCGGAGAAGCCTAATGGCGAGATAGCCATCGTCAACACGTGCGGATTTATAGGAGATGCCAAAGAAGAGTCTATAAATATGATACTCAGCATGGCTCAACTTAAGCAAAGGAAGAAGATTAAGAAACTTTTGGTGATGGGTTGTCTGTCAGAACGCTATATGAAAGAATTGCCGGAGGAATTGCCGGAGGTGGACAAATTCTATGGTAAGTTCAGTTGGCACCAAATATTGGAAGATTTGGGCAAAAGCTATGATGATTCTTTACGCGTGGAACGTACCCTCACAACGCCTTCTCACTATGCTTATTTGAAAATATCTGAAGGGTGTAACAGATGTTGTTCCTATTGCGCAATCCCTATCATTACTGGACATCATAGATCGCGTCCTATCGAGGAGATTGTGGCAGAGGTAAAATGGCTTGTCTCGCAAGGCGTGAAAGAGTTTCAAGTGATTGCTCAGGACCTTACGTATTATGGACTTGATTTGTATAAGGAAAACCGTCTGGCAAATCTGATCGAAGCCATTTCGGATATTCCGGGGGTCGAGTGGATTCGTCTTCATTATGCTTATCCTGCCAAGTTCCCGTTTGAGGTGTTGCGTGTCATGCGCGAACGTGATAATGTCTGCAAATATCTTGATATAGCTTTGCAACATATTAGTGATAAGTTGCTTGATATGATGCATAGGCATGTGACGAAAAAGGAAACGTATGAATTGATAGATAGAATACGTAAGGAGGTTCCTGGCATTCATTTGCGTACTACATTGATTGTTGGCCATCCAGGTGAGGAGGATTCGGATTTCGAAGATCTGATGCAGTTCGTTAAAGATGCACGTTTCGAACGTATGGGGGCTTTCCCTTACTCGGAAGAGGAAGGAACATATTCGGCTCTTAATTACGAAGATAATATTCCATTTGAGGTCAAGTCGGAAAGGGTTGATCGTCTTATGGCTTTGCAACAAGAGATATCATACGAAGTTAATAGTGCGAAAGTCGGTAAGACGATGCGAGTGATTATTGATCGTGAGTTGCCCGATTATTATATCGGCCGTACTGAATTTGATTCCCCGGAAGTTGATCCAGAAGTTTTGATAAAGAAAGACAATGTGTTGCAAATCGGTTCTTTCTATGAGGTGAAAATCACTGGAGCAGAAGATTTTGATTTGTATGCTGAGGTCGTGCGTTAAGAATATAATCGTTTGAATATTGAGTAGTCCTATGCAAAGTAGCCTTTGTGTAGGACTGTTTGTATATGGCAAGTTTTATAAAATAGAAATTGGGTCTATTGTACTATATTGTTTGCACAGAAAGTGTAATGGCAAATGAAAAATGCCATTGGGTTTTCAATGGCGTTTTATAAACTCTCTATTTCCTCAGAGGAGAGCCCTGTGACGGCAGATATGATGTCGATGTCAACACCGCATTCTTTCATTTTATGGGCATTTTCAATGTTTTTCTCTATTGCTCCTTCTTCTCTGCCTTTCTCTCTACCTTCTTTCAGACCATCTTCTTTGCCTTTCCTGTAGTGCCCGTTGATGAGTGTGATTTCAGTCGATACTATGTCCCAATACTTTTCGTAGGCGTTGATTTGTGCGTCGGTGTAGGCAGCACGTTCAATGATGGTCATGGCCTTGCTGATTTCCGGGTTGTCGAGTAGTTCTTGCGGAACTTCTTGTGTCTTTTCGTTGATCTCGGTGAGGAAGCGGAGCCAAAGGCGCTTCATGGTATGCTCTGCCACGCTTTGAGGCTTGAATTTTTTCAACTCAACAAAGACAAGTTCTATTCCCTCAATGATGCGGTCAGGATTTCCTTTCTCCGCCAACTGGAATTGGTGGAAATACTCGTCGCCTTTGAATCCGTTGCCGTTGACGATGTTCAGCGAATAGACGGGTTGCAGTGCTTTGTAGTCAATGCTTTGGTCTGCCTGCTTCACATACGCATTCGAAGCATTGAAGAGTACGCGCTGTTTGAACTCGTCGGTCCAATACATCTGCATCTCTACGAGGAACTGTCTGCCTCTTTGGTCTTTGCAGCGGACATCCACCACGGTGAATTTTTTGAACGGACTTTCAGGCACCAACTCCACAGGGAGGTATTCGACTTCGGTAATGACCTCCCCATCCTTGAACGGCAACAGCGCATTCAAGAAACTGATAATAAGGTCGGGGTGTTCAAACACCGCCTTAAAAGTCAAGTCATATCTTGGATCTAAATACTTTCCCATCTTTCGTCGTCTTTATTTTAAGAGCATTTTATAATTTTTCTATCTCGTCAGAGGAGAGCCCAGTAACGGCAGATATGATGTTGATGTCAACACCGCATTCTTTCATCTTTCGGGCATTTTCAATGTTTTTTTCCATTGCTCCTTCCTTCCTGCCATCTTCTTTGCCTTTCCTGTAGTGCCCGTTGATGAGGGTGATTTCAGTCGATACTATGTCCCAATACTTTTCGTAGGCGTTGATTTGTGCGTCGGTGTAGGCAGCACGTTCAATGATGGTCATGGCCTTGCTGATTTCCGGGTTGTCGAGTAGTTCTTGCGGAACTTCTTGTGTCTTTTCGTTGATCTCGGTGAGGAAGCGGAGCCAAAGGCGCTTCATGGTATGCTCTGCCACGCTTTGAGGCTTGAATTTTTTCAACTCAACAAAGACAAGTTCTATTCCCTCAATGATGCGGTCAGGATTTCCTTTCTCCGCCAACTGGAATTGGTGGAAATACTCGTCGCCTTTGAATCCGTTGCCGTTGACGATGTTCAGCGAATAGACGGGTTGCAGTGCTTTGTAGTCAATGCTTTGGTCTGCCTGCTTCACATACGCATTCGAAGCATTGAAGAGTACGCGCTGTTTGAACTCGTCGGTCCAATACATCTGCATCTCTACGAGGAACTGTCTGCCTCTTTGGTCTTTGCAGCGGACATCCACCACGGTGAATTTTTTGAACGGACTTTCAGGCACCAACTCCACAGGGAGGTATTCGACTTCGGTAATGACCTCCCCATCCTTGAACGGCAACAGCGCATTCAAGAAACTGATAATAAGGTCGGGATGTTCAAACACCGCCTTAAAAGTCAAGTCATATCTCGGATCTAAATACTTTCCCATAGAACATCTTTTTTCGCAAATTTAGAGATATTTTGCGAGGTGACAAAATAACAATTGTTTATAATGCAAAATGTGCGTTCGAATGCAAATTGTATAAGTGTCAATAAAAACAAAAGAAAATGTTGTTGATGTCCGCACTCATTTTATACTGTTTAGTAGGTGATTTGGATAATTGTGTCCATTTGTGACATAGCAATCGTTTGCTCTGTAAAAATGTGCCTAACCTTTTCGATAAAGTGAAATTATAGAGGATGCTTTGATGTGATTGTTGTCAAAAAAGAGTAATTTTGCAAAGCATCGTCTTAGGATGGTGCGTATAAAGACATAAATAAGGCGTTTGTTGACGCTTGTTTTGACGTACAGAAACTTAGCAACTTTCAGAAGTCAGTTAAAACAAGGGTATGGCAGATGCTTACGGTGGTGTGTATTTACATGGCATTTGCTTTGTCGTGTTTATATAATACCTGCGTGGGCTTCTGTATTACCCGTTCTACTGATTTCGGGTAATGCTAAGACCTCTGTGCGTGGAACGGACTAATACTATCCCACGCTTTTTTTATGCCAACTTGTTAACTTAACATACGAAGACATTTGGCAACAATACACATCGGGCAGATAATAAAAGCAGAACTGGACAAACAAGGAAGAAAAGTCAGCTGGTTTAGCAAACAGATTGGTAAAAGCAAGAGTGCTACTTTTGCACTTTTTAATCGTGCATCAATAGACACAAATGAACTAAACAGAATATCGAAAATTCTTGATGTAGATTTTTTCAAAATACTATCAGACAATTACGGTCCTGAAAATCGAGACTAAATAGTATTTGGATTGAGGACGGTGGTTGGGTGGCCTTGGCGTTTTTGTTGCGTATCTTTGTGATGATTGAATATTCGGTATCCGAAGGAATGATTTATCCTAAATAGTCTTTTTTACCGAGTAGTCTCATTGGCGAACTATAGGGAAACTCAAATTGAGGAGAATTTAACTGATTTCTTGTCGTTATAGTTGTCCACATTGGAGTTTTGTCAAAGGTATAAATGAACTTTATTCGAAAAAACATTGTTTAATTCCTTTGTTATGTGGAATTAATCTCTTAGAAAAATGTACAATTTCATAGAATATGTTAATGAATATATATCATTCTTATTTATGTGCTCTTGTTTTAATGATAGAAATACTATAAAATCTTTAGTTTTTTTTACACTTTTTTTATTCAGTACTTTCAATTGCTTGGCATGGGAAGTCCCTAATGAGGTGTTTTTATGTCAAAATTCTACATCTGTTGATATTAACATATCATCTCCAGGTCTCTCTACTTCTGTGTACGAATGGTTTTCTGATGAAGATTGTAAAACGAAAATTGGGGAGGGAACTACATATACAGCTTCCGCAACGTATGAACAAAAAAGTATTTATGTAAGAAGAAAAGGAACTAATAACGATGTGAGAGAAGTGAAGGTTGGAAAACTGGATTGGGTAGGCATAAATCAAATTAAACAAGGTAATGAGGGATGTCTGTGTAAAGGTGGAAGTGTGGAATTAACACCTTTCGTAGGATATAGTGGAAGGATAAATAACGAATCATTTAACCAGGACGCAAATACAGAAACATTAGCGTATGAGTGGATATATGATGGAGCACGAGTTGGCCGTACTGAAAAATACAATGCAGAACAGCCGGGAACCTATACATTGAAGTTTTCCACAAATGGATGCCAAGTAGAACAGACTGTTGTTGTTGCTGCCAAAAAAGAATTGTTAAGATTAACAGGAGCAGATCAATTATGCAATGGTGGTTCACTGGTAATAGAAGTAGGTGGTATGGATACATATCAATGGACTGGCGCTGTGGCTCCTATTGAAGGTAATAAAAAAGTGAAAATTTCTACACCTGGAGAATACAAAGTCGTTGGATCTTCAAATATAGGAGGATGTAAAGATTCTCTATCATTTACAATAAAAGAAAAAGAAGCATTGGATGTAAAGATTGATGGTATTTATGCTTTGTGTCCTGGTTCAACAAGTACAACACTTACAGCTTTGGTGGAAGGAGTGCCAAATGAAACTCTCAGATTTGAGTGGACTGATGGATACGGAAATACAATGTCAAATAATGCCAATATTACTATTGAGGAAATTGGCACATATAATGTTGTAGTTTCTGATGGTAACTGTAATGGAGGTAATACCACAACTGTTCTTAATGTAAATAATGTGGGGGCCATATCAGTCCAGCCTGAAGACGTTATAATATGTGCTGGATATGCAAAAACAGTAACAGCTAGAGGTGATAATTTGGTTAAGTTTAAGTGGTTTGATTCCCTAGGCAATGAAGTTAACGGAAAAACACAAGACCAAGTAGAATTAAAAAAAGAAGGTAATTATTCAGTAATAGGATATACTAAGGAGGGCTGCCCAAGTGAAAGGATGCAATTTCCAACGCGAGTTGTTGATAACCCAAGTTTGATTGTTCCTGATTTGAAGCCTTGCGTAGGAGATGAGCCGGAATTAATGGCACAATTTGCTGACTCATTAAATTTTCAGTGGGTAGTGCCCACACCAAATGAATATTTGAATTCGAGAGAAAAGACAATTAAAATTAGCAAAGATGGTACATATAAAGCAAGAGTAACGGATTTAACAACAAGGTGTCAAACGAATGCAGAGACAACTATTAAGTTTCTCGGTTTGCCAGAAATAACAGGACCTGACAAGGCTGAGATTTGTGAGGGAGGTTCTACAAGCTTGTCATTCACTACAGTAAAGAATGGGAAATTGACAGGGACACTGAAGTCTTATATTTGGACTGACAGCAATGGAGTGAAATTGTCTGCAGATAGTTTCCTAGTTGTAAGCGAACCTGGAAAGTACTATTTTTCTGCGGATAACGCTTATGGTTGTACGACAACTAAAGAAGTTACAGTTACCACAAAGCCTAAGCCAAAAGTAGCAATAACAAAGGATAAAGACTATTTATGTGGAGAAGGTGAAAAAGCAACATTTTCAGCAAGTGGAACTGATATAAGCAGCTATAAATGGACTTACGGGAATAATCAACAGTTTACAAAACCCGATTTCCCTGTAAGTACTGCAGGACCCTACAAACTTCAGGTGACAGGAAAAAATGGTTGTGTGTTTGATACTGTTGTATCAATAGAAACAAAGAGTAAAGTGAAAATAGATACGATTATTCCTGATTTCTGTAAAGGAGAATCAGGAAAGATTATTGTTAAATCATCAAAAGAAAGTGACTATGAATGGAGTGATGGAACAAAATCAGATACCATAGAAGTAACAGAATCAGGTGATTACACAGTAAAGGTGACTGACCGTGAATTCCACTGCTCGCAGAATGTAACAGTACCGGTAGTTGTTCATGAGAATCCAACAATTTCACTTGATCCTGTCGAAACAAGTTTTTGTAAGGGAAAAAGTGCAACACTATCAGTAAGTGTTACAAATCCAGTTCTTGGCAAATATAGCATTTCATGGGATAATTCATCAAGTACAAGTAGTTCTTTAACCGTTGACAAAGCAGGAACATATCAAGTAACTGTAACTGATAACGAATATCATTGTAAGTCAACAGCATCAGCTGAAGTAGTGGAAAAAGCTTTGCCTGTCGTAGATCTGAAATCAGACCAAGATACGGTGTGTAAAGGGGATGAAGTAACATTAACAGCGTCAGGAGCTGATAGTTACACATGGAAAAGAAATGGGGAGAATCTCAATACACAGAAAGCTACATATAGCGAAAATCCGCAGGATACATCGGAGTTTACTATAGTAGGAAAGGACAACAATACTGGATGTGAATCGGAACCTGTATCTAAGGAAGTAGTAGTTTCGAACCCTTTTACAATTAGCATTGAAGGAGAACCAAACATCTGTGAAGGACAGGAATTTGAGGCAATGACAGCCAGTGGAGCAGACAGGTTTGAGTGGTATGATGGAGAAAACAAGGTAGGTTTGACTGCAGAATATACACCAACAAAAGCTGGTAAATTTACTGTAAAGGGATTTAAAACCAACAACATATGTGAAGTTTCAAAAGAGATAGAAACAAGGATTGAATCGTATCTACAAATTGAGACGCCTAAAGATACATTCTTTTGTGATGGAGAAGAAATAACAGTTGAAGCAAATGGTGCAGATTCATACGAATGGACAATTCCAAGCGGCAGTATTCAAAAGAAACAGAATTTAACTATTAGTGAATCTGGAAAATATAAAGTAACCGGTATTAGTAGAACTGGATGTAAGAGCCTACCTGTTGACTTTAATGTTGAGAAAAAAGAGATACCAACAGTAACAATAGAAGGAAAAGCTGTTATGTGTTCAGGAAAGAACTCAACAATGAAAGCAGTAGGAAACGGAGGTTCTGAACCATACACATACAATTGGACTGGTGAAATGGAATTTTCGGCAGCCAATTCAATAGATATAGAACAAGGAGGAACATATAAGGTAATTGTAAAAGACAAGTTTGGCTGCACGGCAGATGCAAGCAAAACTGTAACAGTTGCTAGTCCGAAAGTGTCAATTGAGGGAAAGGACCAGTTCTGCACAGATTCAACATTGACTTTAACAGCAAAAGGTGATGCCAAGAAGTATTTCTGGAATTCCTCAACGGAAAATAAGGCTACATTTACTACGGGAGAACCAGGAACTGTCTCTTTGGTTGGAGAAGATGAGAATGGGTGTCTGGCAACTGCAATACTGAATGTAAGCAAGCGTGCCATTCCTGTTTTGGAAGTGAAGGACACAACTTATTATTGTGAGCATTCGTCGATTGATTTGGTGGCTAATATGGATAGTGTGGCTAAGGGATATGTGTGGAATAACGCATCATTGGTCCAGAAGAACACTTATAATGTAAACACCGAACAGACTGTTAAGGTAATAGGATATGATACATGGAATTGCCCATCAAAACCTCGTGATATGATTGTGAAGGAAACAAAAGTGCCCGATATCGTGATAGAGGGCGATACAACCGCATGTCTTTACGGTGATTCAATAGTATTGAATGTTGCAGTAAAAGAAGGGAATCCGGAGGATATTATATGGAATAACGGGAAAAGGGGAAAATCAATAAAAGTTAAAGATGGAAAGTATACGGCGTATGCAACAGTTTCAGTATGTAAATCGCTTGAAGTTTCTCATAAAGTAGATTTAATTACCAATGCGAAGATTGATATAAAGGGTGTTGATGAGATTTGTACAGACTCTTTTGCTGTTTTAACGGCATCGAGTACAGAAAAGCTTGATTATGTGTGGGAGGACCATACAACAAACAAAGATACCATAATTGTTAAGCAGACAGGTACATATAGGGTTGAAGGAACGGATAAATATGGCTGTAAGAGCAAGGCAGAAAAGAACGTTAATCAACGTGATATACCACAATTAAGCATCGCTCCTACAGCTGCGTATTGTGAAAATGATTCCATCAAACTAGTTGCTACACTGAACAGAGAAGCCAGCTATTATGTTTGGGACAAAGGAGCCCTTCAGCCTAAGAACTATAAGTACGCCAACCAGGTCAGAGACTATACTGTGATGGCATATGATAATATTATGTGCCCGTCAAATACATCAACTGTTGCTGTTGCGGAAACAAAAATACCAGTAGTAAAGATTGAGGGACCTACTTATGTATGTCAGAACGGAGATCCGATAACGCTTACAGCACAAGTGGAAGGTGCACATGATAGATATGAATGGAATACGCAAGAAACAACAGAATCGATTTCTGTTCAATATGGAGGACAATACATAGCAAAGGCTTTTGTTGGTGTTTGCTCTTCAGAACCTGATACATTTGATGTGGAATATAAACTAATTCCAAAACTTTCGATCATGGAAGGGGCTAAGACCACATACTGTGACTTGTTGAGTGTAACATTGCACGCAGAGAGCCCAACAGCTGTTTCTTATAGATGGGAGCCAGAAGGAGTTGCTACCCCTGAAAACGAGGTTAATACAGAGGGCTTTCATACCGTATTTGTAGAGGATAAGTTTGGCTGCAAGAATCAAGACAGTATTGAGACTGAGGTTATTTATGGTCCTGAGATAAACATAAAAGGCGATACTACGCTCTGCGAGTTTTCTATATCAGAAATTCAGCTAGATTGTCCGGATTGTGTCAGCCAGACATGGAGTACAGGCGAAAAGACAACAAGCATTACTGTTTATGAGTCTGGATTCTATCAAGTAGAAGGTATAGGCCCTAATGGCTGTCCGAGCAGAGCCGAGCATCACTTAAATGTAACACCAGCGCCATCATTAGAAATTGAAGGTGAAACAGAAATTACCAGCAATGATTCGACAACACTGACGGCAATAGCCGAAGGCGCTGAGCCATTCAGATTTTATTGGACACCAACACATGAAATGAGCCAGAGTATAACAGTCCATTCAGATGATATTGACCAGTGGCAGAACTACACAGCCATGGTGTATGACAAGAACAACTGCTATAATTTCCAAACAGTTCTAGTCACTAAACATTCGGTGAAGCTGAATGGAAAAAAGAATTTCTGTGAAGGGGACAGTACGGTCATTACTGCTGTAGGGGAAGGGGTGACCGGTTTTGTCTGGAGCACAGGTGAAACAACACCAAGCATAACTATTAAAGATGCGGGTTTATACAGTATTATTTCAACCCACGAAAACGGATTGATCGATACCTTGAAATTTGAAATTATCGTGCATCCGCTGTCTGAAGTCAATATTGTAGGCAATTTGTCGTTTTGCCGTGGGGATTCAACATTCCTTATAGCAGAAGGTAATGCCCAAAACTATATCTGGGACAATGGTGTTCTGTCTGACACGATAATTGTAAGAGAGGAAGGCAAATACGCAGTAAGCGCTATTTCCACATATGGCTGTGTGAGCAGAGATAGTGTTAATGTAGTCGTTTTCGAGTTGCCAGATGTTCAGATAGTGGGCCCAGATACCGTCTTAGAGGAATCTTCAATCATACTAAAGGCAGAAGGAGCCATCAGCTATCATTGGGAAAAGCCGGATACAATATCTGAAACTATTGAAGTATATGAAGGAGGGCGATACAAGACAATTGGTACTGACGAGCATAATTGTAGAAATATCGCCATCCATGATGTAAGAACAATTCCGATACCTCATCCACTTATCAATGATACGACAAACGGGCATGCTATAGCTTGTATTGATGATAAGGTGGCTCTTATTGCATCTGGAGCAGAAACATATCTATGGGATACTGGAGAAACAAATGACACGATATACGTGACAGAGAGTAGAATCTACACAGTCACGGGATGTCTGAGCAATGGACAATGTAGAGAAAACCATTATTCGGTTGAATTCTCACCTCATCCTAGAATGATGAAGATTGAGGGTGCCACTAAAATATGCGCAGACAGCTTCTCTGTACTTACAGCATATTCATTCAATGATACGCTGATTAGCCATTTTGTATGGAGCACAGGGGAAGAAACGCAGAGTGTAAAGGTTAGAGACACTAGCGAGTATAGTGTCAGTGCAGTTAGCAAATACGGATGCTTATCAGACACAATGTCAGTTAGCTTGACATATTATCCATATCCAGAACCTTTCATTACTGGTATACCGGAGGTTTGTAAAGACAGTGAAACACGATTAAAAGCAAATGGGGGAGAGCGCTATCTATGGGTAGAAACTGGAGAAGAGACAGAATTCATAAGTGTATCGACACCAGGAAAGCAAGTGTTGAGGGCATGGAATGAGTTTGGATGCTCTGCCGATTCATTTATTTATGTAGAGGATAGAGGCGAGCCTGTCATCAGCATAAGGGGTAAGAAAGGTGTATGTGAAGGATATAACACGACAATATCTGCTGAAGGCATTCAGTTTAAGGAGAACTATTACTTGTGGAACACAGGAGATACAACAAGTTCGATTGTTGTTGATAAGGCAGGTGAATATAATGTAGTGGTAACTAACAGGTCAGGATGTGTGGCAACTGACACACTACAGTTTGTGATTTATCCGAATCCGGTAATTGAAATCGATGGTAGTGACTTCGTTTGCATTGATGATTCTACATTGTTAAAGAGCAAACAGATAAGTGGCAATAAAATTGACAAATATAGTTGGAATACAGGAGAAACAGATTCTGTTGAATATGTAAATGCCACTGGAGAATATACCTTGCAAGTTATAGATATACATGAATGTTATAGCAATATCGCTACTCATGAAACCAAGATGAGGGTGCCAAATCCAATAGCTGTAACAGGAGATTTCGATATCTGCAACGAACAGAAAGATACTGCCACTGTAAAAGCATACAGCGTAGGTGCCGCATTTTATAGTTGGGTACAGAACACAGACACTCTCCTATATGGGAATCCAGAGTTTTCTGTAAACAGGAAAGGAATGTACAGAGTTGTGTCAACTGACTCGTTTGGATGTAGATCATACAAAGATGTTGAAATAATAGGCCATAATGCACCATTAGTAAAAATTACTGGAGCAGAAATCCCTGTATGTGGACCTGAAACGGCAGAACTTAGGTCTGCATCAGAAAGTGATGTTGTCAAATTCCTATGGAATACGGGAGAGACGACAGCTGAAATCACATCAGATCATAGTGGCGACTTCTGGATGAGAGGAACAGATATCTATGGATGCATAGCTACTGACACAGTTCATCTTATCTTGAATGATATACCAGGTATGAAAATAGAAGGAGACTTAGGGCTCTGTCCGAATGATGAAACTGATATAAAAGTTGTAGGAGCAGAAACTTATATTTGGAGCAATGGCTCAACAGGAGAACATACATCGTTTCATGAGGCAGGTGATTATAGTGTAAAAGGAACAGATAAATATGGATGCGAAAAAGAAATCATTTTCCACGTCAAGGAATATTTTGTTCCTGAAGTAATGTTGGTAGAGAGCCCAACTAAAATTTCAAGAATAGACCCTACGGTAAACTTTTCTGCAGTGTCGTTTGATGATTTAAGCAACACTTATTTCATCTGGTCGATGGGTGATGACGAAACTGTTGAAGAGAGAAGTTTTGACTATACATTCGATATTGCAAAACAAAGATGGTTTAAGGTCGTTATGGCTGTACATACTACTGATGGCTGTACATATAATAGAGAGGTTGTCTTGCCTGTTGACTTATACATACCAAATACAATAACCCCAAATGGTGATGGAATAAACGACGTCTTTATGAAAGGGTTTGAAGTTGAAATATTTGACAGACATGGAGAACGGTTATTCTATGGACATGATGGTTGGGATGGTCATTTGAAAGACGGTTCTATAGTCGCAGATACTTATTATTATGTGTTAACTGATATAACAGGTGACATTTACCGTGGTTATATAACTGTTAAGAAATGATGAGAAAAAGATTGATTGCCGAAATAGCACTTTTTCTGGCTATTATAGTTAACCCTTGTGTATTATGGGCACAGATGGATGCAGATGCCTGTCATTTTTGGAATGAATATGCCTTATACAACCCAGGAGACGTCAAACCATATGACTGTGCCTTTTTACTAATGAGAGGTCAGCAAATAGGATTTGACGGACAACCGTTTTCGGTAAATGCTGTCGGATCTATGTATTTTGACAAGTTTCAAAAAAGGAACAAAGAATTTAATCTACATTCACAAATAGGAGCCCATCTCATATATGACCATGCAGGTTATACTTCAACAGGGAAAGCTAATTTGAAGTACGCATACTGTATTACAGATGATGAGCATAGTTTCTTTGTCAATTTTGGACTTTCTGCAGGAGTGTCGTTTTTTTATTATGACAATTCAAAAGTAACCGTTGATAATACTATTGACGAAGTCGCTTATGACGATAAAGAGAACACGACTTTGCCAAATTTTAATTTTGGAGTCGAATTTATCAAAAGAGTCGGCCATTTACGTGAAGCTGATAGAATCGTATTTGGCGGGTCTATGATAAATATGGAGGATTATTTCAATATGCAACAATATAGGAATACTATAAATTCTATATTCGGATATGCCTCATATAGGCACCATGGGAAAAATGGTTTTGCCAGAGGACAGCATAGATTTGATTTTAATGGCGGGTATATGATAAATTATTACGATAAAAATAGACTTCAAAATGAATTGCATGGAGCGGCTATAATAACGCAGAATGAAGGCGGTATCGGTTATGATAAGGTTGTAACTGGAATTTCCTATCGACATACGTTGCAAGGGTATGGCAATAATGATATGACGTTTAATGTTGGCTCTGGAATACGTGCACAATTATATATAGGTCACGCTTTTGACCTTGTATTGAAAACTAATGTTAAAAGACCATTTTCTACGCATGAACTATTTATAAGATATACTAATATTACTACTACAAACGTTAGATGTAAAAGTCTAATTGATGGGTTGCAATATACACAGTGGTAGCATAATCAAAACAAAATACAATGTAATAACACATAATAGGAGGAATATTTATGAAAAGATTTTGTGTAAAACTATTGGGGCCGCTTTGCCTTTCTCTCATTATTTTTAACGGTTGCAGTAATGATAAGAAGAAAGAAGTCGAAGTTTTCTCGGAAAACAAACCTTATACACTTGAAATTCTTAAAGACAGAAGCTACTATCAAGCAGATAAGGTTGTTAACAGACTTGGAAAAAAAGGTGTGGATTCCTATATCTTGAAATCATTAGACGAAGAAGGTGACGATTGGTATAGTGTTGTGAGTGGAGCATTTGAAAGTGATAGTGCTATGAATGCCTTCAAAATGTATCTGGATACTGCGATGCATATAAAAGCCGGTGAAGCAGTCAACTTTACGAGTTTGGATTCTGTGGGAAGAATACCTGTAAAAATTGCTGCAGTAAAAGAGTCGAAGAGAATTGACGCAAACAAGCCGGACGTCCCCAAAGATATTGAGGCAATTATAAAAAGGTACCCTGGAAACGATATTTTTTATTTGAAGAATATTAGTCTTGTTTCTTTGACAAAAGAAGGTATATCATCTACTCAAGGAAAGCATGTGGATATGCCACGAGGAATCACATTGGAAAAATTAAGAAAGAAAGAGTTTACCGCATTCGGTTCGGTAATCTACAAGGATAATCTTTACAAGGATGAGGTGACTCTACAAATTGCCAAATACAAGGAACATGTACATCAATGTGAAGCTTCGTTTGTTCCATCATCGAATCCTGTGAGGGACGAAGTTATTGAAATATGTTCTCTTTTTGCAGACCTTGTTCTTGAAACGGGCAAATATGAAGAGGAACAAAAACAAGAAGTTGAACTTGACGGAGGAGATTTGGTTGGATACAAAGCTTCATTTCGACAGAAAAAAAACGGTTATAGGGCATATTACTTCCTAACTGATCAGTGGGGTGACTATGTCTATATGCTACAATCAACCAAACAGGATGATAGTGAACTGATGCAGTTTATATCCGATCTGGGAAATAGTGAAGGATTGGATAATTACGATGAATTCTACAATTCGTTCTATACAATTGCAGATGAAATGATGGCAAAAGACGAGTTCGTAGGCTATTATGTTGATAGATTGGACTATACTTATGCAAAGGAAAGAGGTTACGTCAAATGGGCTAATCGAATGGTTGGTCATTGGTATACGAATGTTTATTTTAACAATACGAATAAAGGAGTCTGGATGTATAGTATATTTGATCTGTTGACAGACGAAAAAAGTTCGCATGTCTATAAAAAATTATATAGGAATGACCAAGCAAAGGAATCTGAGAGAAGAATATACGGAGAAACAGGAACTGCCCTCTATAAAGTTAGATTAAACGAATATTGGGATGTCGTTAAATCCTTGGAGGAAATCAGTTTCTCTAGAGGTCGTTACATTATTGCTAGCACAGGTTCCTATCGGTATTCCGAAACAGATTTAACAAAAAGATGTGAGTCTTTGCAGTTTCAAAGAGGTGGTTATGACGAACCAAGCAAATCAAAAAATGATGATGGCGATTCTGAAAATACCACTTCAATTTAGGCTTTTTTAATCAGACATAAAAATTGGCTGAATCTCCATTTGCAGAGCTTCAGCCTTTTCGTTCGATTGTGTATAAATAAAGCATTCTCCCCAAGACTTCAACTTTGGATCCATAGCATTTCTTCATCCCCCCTACAGCCTTACCCCAATATTTATCGTGCAGGTGCCTATTGAGTTTCGTATGGTGTAATTTTTGGTTATGTACCAATAGTTCGAATATTGGAAGACAATTCCGCCGAATAGGTACCGGGAGTTGTAGGTGCAGGCTGCTTTTAGTTTGCTGTTGGTGGCGAATTGGTATTTGTCGTCGTAAGCGTTGTCTTGAAGTCGTAGGCCGACAGACGGAAGAGCCGTCCCATTGAGGAGCCAGCCTTTCGCAAACACGAAGTTATAGCCATAGCCTCCGTTGATGCATATCTCTTGGTTGTTTATCTGGGTGTTTACTTCCCCTTCCGATGGAATGTCTATCTCGTGAGGCAACTTGCTTAAATCGCATTTTATGTCGTGTTTGCCGTAGTATAGACCTATGATCGGCGAGCCGGCACTTCGTATCTGCTTGTATGGATAAGAACTTGAGTAGGCCGCTTCGTTTGAATATTTTTGGTGTTTGAAATAGTAGGTGAGGGAGGCTTCTTGTATATAGGTCTTTAACCCCCAAAATGGATAGGACTTCTCTTCGTCGTTGTTTGTGGCATAAAGAGTCGTCTGGCTTTCATTGGTGGCGGAACTCAAATCAAATGTTAGCATATTGCATTTTAGGCTTAAATCGAATCGGTTGTATTTGGATTCGTCGTCGCCTGTTAGTTTGTTCATTCCGACGGTATAGCCTACCGAAAGGAACCTATATCCAATGCTGAAAGTGAGGTCGGACAAGTAGTCGGAGTGTACGTCTATCCTTTTGTTTTGGTCGATGTCAAATTTGTACATGTCCTTCCATGTCCTGTTTTGGAGGGTTAGGGTTAGTCTTGAAGGGTAGGAATAGACATAGGTGCTGTCGAACCCGAAAAAGGTTCGGTCCACCCAATCAAAAAAACTCTCTTCCTGCGCATGGAGCGTGCATGATGGCATGGCGATTATGAAAAGCAATATGTATTTTAAGCCTCGCATGTGCCCTCCTCCGTTTTGATGATTTTATTGTTGTTTTGTTGCCACCAGATGGTTTGAACGAGGCTTCTTGTAGCCAAGTAACTAAGGAAGGCGCACCATATAGCGTGGTTGTGCCATTCGGCAATGCAATTATAGTAGATGGCGAAGAATACGACGGCCCCGGCGAGTGTGCCTATGAGCATGGGGGTCGTCTTGGTTATCCCAATCATTATGCCGTCCCATAGAAAGGCGGCAAAACCCACTAAAGGTATGGCAACCACCCATTTGATGTAGGGTAGGGATGTTGTTATGGTTTCTTTCTCTTTTATGAAATTCGATAAAAGTGTTTCGGCCCCTACTGCATATATAAATGTAAAGCATAGGGCAATGCTGCTGCCCCAAATGAATAGGTGTCTGACGGCTTTCTTTAGATGTATGTAGTCTTGGGCACCAACGTATTTTCCTGAAATCGCTTCTCCTGCATAAGCAAATCCATCCGTGAAATAGGAGAATAGTGTAAAGCAGAGCATGAGCGTGGCGTTCCCCGCTACGATAGAGACTCCTTCTTTTGCACCTGCAATCGGAATGAAATTCGTTACGGCAATAAGGAATAGCGAACGGAAGAATAGCGCGCTTGTAATGTTTAATGTTCGAGTTAGCCCCTCGGCCTTGATGGTCTCTTTCCAATCCAATTCTTTCACCAAATGGCGGTATTTGTAGAAGGCAAGGCCTATACATACAACCAGAGCAAAGTATTGGGCTATCACTGTGGCAAGTGCAATTCCTTTGATATCCATGTCTAACTTATAGACAAAGAAGAAGTTCAAAAGGATGTTGGTCATATTCATTAGTATGGAGGTCAGCATAGGATATACGGTGTTTTGAAGTCCAATGAACCATCCTTTAAATGCGTATAAGGAAAGGACGGGAACTGCACCCCATATGCAGATGTCTATATAATCCACGACTTGTTCTTTCAGGTCGTTGTCGATCTTCTTTAAAGCCAATTCGCAAAGTTCGTCTTTGATGAGGAAAATAAGCAAAATGGCAATGAACGAGAATAGTAGAGATCTGGATAGAGAGTTGGCCATCTCTTTGGCATCCTTTTTTCCGTAGGCTTGCGCTGCAATGCCACTCGTGCTCATCCGGATGAATCCGAATGCCCAGTATAGAGAGCTGATGATGGCGGTGCCTATGGAGATGGATGCCAATGTGTAGGGGGATAAGTGCCCTGCAATGTATGTGTCAACCAATCCCAACAAAGGAACGGAAATGTTGGTGATGATGGACGGAATGGCTAATTGGAGAATCTCTCTGTTCATTTTGCGATTTCGTCTCTAATGATCTTTTGAGAAAGCATTTGTATGTTGTTTGCTTTAGTCCTTTTGATAAATCCCTCGATTTTTAATTTTAGACGTATCTAAAAAGAGAAAACCCGAACCTTTCGGGTTTTCTCTTTTGTTAATCTTCCAAGAATATGTCAGCAACTGTGATTTTGCCCCATTTGATTTTTGTCTTCTTCTGACTAACCTTCGTCTTGAAGGTTTCTGTGTCATTCTTCATTTGTAACGCTTTGTCTCCCTTCACGGCATCCTCAGGGAAGGAACCGTAAATGGAAACTTTATTTGCTGCGGCACATAGCGAGTTAATCTTTTCGCTTGGTGTGAAATGACCGGCAGCGACGTAAATGGAGGATGATTTTCCTTTGTTCTTTTGAACGAAGGCGTTGGCTGCTTCTATGGCCGCCTCCAAGGTCTCGAATGGTTGGTTCCATGTCATACCCGTGTTTTTGTCATCTCCACCATTGTCTTTGCCTTTGACATAAAAAACGCCTGGCTCTGTACAGATGTCCGAAATTCGGATCTCGTTTGATTTGATCATTAC
Source organism: Paludibacteraceae bacterium (assembly GCA_024401455.1). Lineage (GTDB taxonomy): Bacteria > Bacteroidota > Bacteroidia > Bacteroidales > Paludibacteraceae > RGIG10190. The sequence goes on from JAKSLA010000002.1 coordinate 62,992, forward strand.
TTTTCGACCCTCGTTGTTTTCTCCTGTGGCTTCCAACCAATAAGTTCCTAATCCCACTTGGTTTAACTCTTTGCGGTTGGCTCCTTCGATATCCATGTAGTTGTTTACCCATTGGAATTTTACTTCTGTCAAACCGCAGACATCAGAGGTGAACGAAGCTTTGGTCTCTCCGTTTTTACATTGATAGTCGGTCGTTTTGATAGCGGTGAAATCCTCTTCGTATGCGCCGAAAGTGCATGAAAGGTTATTGCGGACATGACCTCTTTGGTCTGTTAATGCCTTTGGATTAGGCGCTCCCGCCTTGCCGATGATGCCAATTTTGTTGGTCGGAATCATAACCATAGTGAAACCATCCGTTTTTTGCAACTTGTTCATTCCGTATCCCTTGAAGTTTGAGAGGAATTTCAAATTGCTCAAACGGCTATTCATACTGGCTTCGGAAAACTCGCTGACATTCGGGAAGTTGTTCTCATAAACGTCGGCTTTTCCAGCGCACTCTACAATGGAATTGTATATTTTCAATGAACCGTCCTCTTTGTAGAATTGGTCTGAGATGGTGCATGAATAGATGTTGAACCTTGGATTGGCTCCCACCATTCTTAATACCGAACGTCCATGGTAACCGAATCCCTCCGGACAAGTGTTGTCGAGGAAGGTGGAGTTGTAGATGTTCACCGTTGGGCTCGCATTGTAACTCAAAACGGCAACACCTCCGTAATATTGGGTGTTGTTGTTGGAGAACGTACAGTTCTTGATGTTTATCTCTCCCTCTGATTCGATACCGACGCAAGAACCGATTTGACCGCCGCTGTTGGAGGTGAAGGAGGTGTTTGTGATGTTTACCAAGTTCTTTCGGTGCTCGTTGCAACGTAAAAGAGAGATGGCCGTCATTGGCTTCTCTGATAATTTCTCAGCATGGAAACCTGTGATGGTGCAAGAGTCAATGCTGACTTCTGAGTTTTCGATAAGGAGGGCACGGCCGCCTATGTTCGCCTTTTTGAGGACTGACTCGCCGTCGAGTTTCAAACCGATGAGTTTGACATCGTCAGAGTTCTTTACGGAGAAGATTCTTTGGTCGCCCGAAGAACTCTTTAGAATTGTCGCGTTTGCGTCAGGATGAGTAGGAGAGTAAGGTTTCCTGCCACCGTTGAAAATGTTGTCATGGTCGCTTGGCGCTTCTGCATATCCTCCGAAAATAGTAGTGTGGGAAGGAATCTCATACGCATTTGGACTTTGGTCGTCCTTAGGCAAATAGGTTCCCGCTGCCACGTGAATCTTAATCTCCTTGCCCATGTAAGCAGGAATCTGGCTGAATTCGTTGGCTGCTTTTACCGCTTTGCTTATGGATGCGTACGCTTTCTCCCAGTTGGATCCGTCTTGACGGTCGTTTCCACTTGTCTTGACATAGAAGTTTCCAGACGAACATATCTTCTCGTCTTTATTTAAATGAACCACGGCGTTCTTCTCCGATTTGATGGAACCGTCGCAACCTTTGACGACGACGTAGAACTCGTTTTCATTCTTGACGATTTCCGAATGTTCAACGCTTAGGATGCTGGAACTGATTTCTGCTATCACTTCGTTTTTGCCATTGGAAACTCGGTGCCATTCGAACAGATATTCAAGATTGTCTTTCCTTTGTTTGCCGTCGCCAAGAGTAGCCACCAAATCGACCGATCTGCCAGGGCAAACCGTGGTTGGGAAAGAGGCAATCTCTAACTTGCTGTTGGAGATGGATGGACGCTCTTTGACAACAAAAGGATCGGACATGACTGCCTCTCCGTTTTTCATTACGAGAACAAAGTAGGCTTCTCCTGGTTTAGACACGGTTGCCTTGTATTCTCTTCTTGTGCCATTTTCCACTTTCTTCATGTTCTCTCCTGCAACCGTACCTTTGTACCATTGGAATCTATAATTCTCACCCATCGGGAAGGCGCTCAACTTCAAAGTGCCGTTCTTACAACAAAAGTCTTCGTCGTTTGCACTTTTAATCATGACGGAAATACAGTTGTCTGAACGTTTGCCGACGTGAATAGGCTTCGACCAGATGTCGAATACGCCATCCGTAGCGAACGCCTTATAGTAGCCGACTCTCTTGGGCGTCATTTTTTTGTCGTTCTGTTTCTTCAACAAACGGTATGTTCCATTCTCTGTCTTAGAATAGAACCAACTGACAGAATATTCGTTGTCGGTAAATCCTGTTGCGTTGCAGTAGAGAGATTCCTCTACCGTATCGTCGGAGAATGAATGCTCGCACACACTCGCCGAATCAGGCGTCACGCTGATGGTAGGCGTGATGTACGGAATCATTGAGAAGTTGATATTCGTGCCTTCGATTTTGAAATATACGGTTCTTGGCATATATGGCTCCTTTGCGTGAATCTTTAAGTTGACAGGCAAAAGGAAAAATGCGTAATCGACATCCGCCTCACTCTTGTTCACCAATTGGAAATCGGTGATGTGAGGGTCATTGGTGATGGTTGAAGTCAAGATTTTCTTGTTGATGACCTCCATGTAGTAGTGGACATAATCTTCGATAGGAGAGACCACAAAACTACCCCATTGCGATTTCTCGTTGTAGCGGAAGTCAGAGGAAGAGAGGTCGTCCACACAGTCGGCACCCCAATAAGGGAATGCTTTGATGGAGAATGAACAATCGGAGCCTGGCAACTGGATGATCCTATAAGTGCCTTTCTTTGAGCGTGGTCCGTTTTTTCCTATGCTGACATCACAAGTTATGTAGTGCTCTCCGTCTTCCCAAGTTGTACGAGAATAGGTGTCGAACCAACGGTCGTTACGTCCGGTCATCTCTATGTCGTCAATGTACCAACGATAGTATGCCTCGCTTTCGGGAACGCCTTGTGGCAGAGAGGCTTCAAATGAGTGAAGTTCACCTCTGCAGAAGAACACATCGCTACCTGATTTACGGATAATAGTAGGTGCTGATGGCACGATGCGCTTCTTGGTTTCGCCGATGTAGAGTGCGTATGGCTTGTCGTTCTCGTCGAACGTGAGCGTGATTGGGTATTTGATGAGCATGTATTTGGCTATACCCATACTTTTCAACGAGGTGTATTGGTTGAGAATAAATGTATCGGTTGGTGTGATACATTTGATTTCAAAAGTTTCCAATGTGTCAAGAAGAATTTTGTTGGAGTGGTTGGTCGCGGTCCTTTTTAAAAGGATTTCCGTCTCCACTTCGCAGTAGTTGCAATTCCATTCAAGGGTACTCGCTCCGTGATTCTTTTTGAGGAGGTTGCCTGTGATGATACCTTGGTGTAGGTCGCCGCACTCTTGAGTGGATGCAATAGTGTAGAAATAGTCGTCGGCAAAAGCTGAACTTGTGATGAATAGTGTTGTCGCAATGAACAAAATTGCCTTGCGAATCGTGTTTTTGAACATTTCTATCATATTATATTTCATCTGTATTCTTCCTGTTATTTGGTAGTAACCATTTTCTTGTGAGTGTTGTTCCTGCTTTCGGGAATCGACTCTCTTGCGAATTTGCAAATATACTTTTTTTTAGCAATAATTTGCGATTTTTCGTTTCTAAAATTCGATTTTTGTGATTCGATAGTTTGAGTTTGTAAGTGGTAGAAGAAAAAGACGGTGATGTCATTGGTTTGACATCACCGCCTTGAGTTAAGCACGATTGCGTGCTGTTTTTAGTACTTGATGAACTTGATGACTTGCATCTCTTTTGTGTTGTTGTTGCGAACAACGGCAAAATACAAGCCAGCAGGGAGGTGGGCCACTTCTATGCCACCTTTGTCTTCTATGTTTGTCTCCGTGATGGTTCTAATTCCATCTGAGATTTGCACATTAGCCGTTGCATTTTCCCAAGGAAGGCTGAACCAAAGAATGTCTGCCGTAGGGTTTGGATAAACGGCAATGTTTATGCCGTCGGAAACAGCCTCTTCGATATCCAAGCGAAAGGCAAGTTTGTTCTCAGCCTTGAAAGTCGGAAGCGAGGTGATTGCCCATTGTCCATCGAAATCGTACGAGAATCGTGCGAAAGTCTCTCCCTTTGCGTGAGGTTCGTAGCGAACGGAGTCGATAAGGAAGAGTTCTCCGTCCACCATCTTCGACAATGAGATGGTTTGCGTCCTTGTAATCGGCAATTCGAAATTGGTGTGAAGAATGCCTTGCTCTGGCTCTCCGTCGGCCCAAAGGACGAGGTAACCCTTGGCAGGAATGGTCGTCAATTCAGGAACAGAGTCTGCAATCTGGTACTTCGTCGGATCCTTTCTTTCGTCAGAGATGTACATGCCACCAATGTTGATAGGAGAGGTTCCGTCGTTGTAAATCTCAATCCAATCTTCGTCTTGGAAGTGCTCGTCAACATATTGCTTGTTCGTTGCGCAGATTTCGTTCAAGAACAATTTTGTCACGTTGGCATCCCATTCAGGATCAGCAGCAAATACGGCTTTGTAAGAGCTTTTGCAAGAGAAGTTGTCTTCGTAAGTGATGTCCGTCGAAGTTACAACCTTTGGTTTTGCCATTGGGTCAACGAGTTCGAAGCCGAATGCCAAAGACGTGTTAGTAGCGCTGTTGCCGTGAACTTCTACTGCGATTACATTTTCGCCCTTTTGCAAAAGTCCTGGCGCAATGGTGAATTTGTCCGTTTTGTATTTAGAGACAAATGCAGTTGCTTTAGTCTCGTAAGTTACGGGGCCGGTTGGCATTCCAGTACGGTAGATTTCTTTTCCGTTTAGATAAACCACGGCACCGTTGTTGTAATTGATGGTGGCTTCCAAAGCTGAACCTGAATAATCGTCGTCGATTGTGAAGTTTCTTCGGAAGTACACGGCCATCAAGTTGGCTCCGGCATCATCCTTTCCGTTAATCGTTGTTTTGACCAATGATGATACATTGTAGCCCAATGGCGCTTCTGCAGACTTCCAAGAAGCATCGCTGTGAGCCGGAATCATCCAGTCTTCAGATGGCAAATTGCCTTTTGAATAATATTTCCACACGGCACTTGGACTGATCAATTTTTGATCCTTGATGATATCCCAATGGTCAAATTTGTATCCGTCTGGTGCAAGTGCTTTGATTCTGATGTCTTCGCCCAAATAGAATTTAGTGTTCAAGTCGGATGTGTTGACCAACTCGTCGTTGAAGAGGAAGCGGGTCTCCGGCATGTCTGCATAGACGCGTATGCCTGCTGTGTCACCTAAACTGAAGTAAGTTGCGATTTGCTTGTAGAGATTGTCAGGTCTCTTCTCGGCAAAGGTGTTCATGTTGTTAATGTCTTTCTTCCAATCTTGCTCTAATTTTTTCACCTCAGACAAGTAATCTTGATAGATAAGGGCTTCCTCTTTGATGTAACTTGACAAACTGTCAAGGATGTGTTTTACGCGTCCGGGTTCGAATGTTGTGCCTAAATGAACGGCGAATTTAGAGATGAAGCGGTCTCTGATTTTTTGGTTTTTGATGAATCCCTTGAATGTGACGTTCTTCTCTGCGTTTGTAAATGTGTTGGTGTTGAAGTTGCTGCCGTAGCAAGAGAATCCAAAGTCTGTGTCATAAAGGATCCAACGCCATTTGCCGTTTTCGATTCGCTTCCATGCCTTGAGGTTACCACCTGCCCAGTCCGTGTTTGCGTAGTAAATTTGAGCCATGAAGTAGTTGAGGAACTCGTTGATGTCGATCTGTTGGTCGATCTTTTCGTACATTCCCTCTGCGTTCATGTCAGGTTCTTCCAAAAGGGCTGCCACTTCTTTGTAGCCTTCTGTACTCACTTTAAGAGAGGAAGAAACCTCTTCTATATAGATGTCTTCTTCTTCGAGACCGTAATTGGAGAAGATGAAGTCTTTGTTTGTCCTCTCTCTAATATTGAGGAGGCCATAGTAGTTGCCGTTAATATATACGATTGCAGGCTCGTATGCTTGGTGGTCGATGTCCACTTGTCCGATGAGAAGGGATTGCATAAATCCGTCTCTTAGGTAAGAGCGACCGAAATCGTTTCCTGAATTACGGAGCACTACGCTTTTCCATTGTAGGTTCGGCTTCTCTCTGAACAAAGCGCAATCCATCTTTTTGCCGCCGTATGCTTTGTTTGCCTTGATTTTTAGGGATTTGGTGTATTTAGTTCTTGAACAAGCACCGAAGTTGCTGGCTTTCACCTCCATGTTCAATTGCTCTTGTTTGCCGTCTCGGCTGAAATATTCGATGTTGCATGGACGTTCCCAATCGGTCATGAAGTTCGCCTGGTCTTCAGGGAAAGAACAGTAAGAAGGAACTTCTCCACCGTTGACACCTACAACCAACATGCCGATTTCATCGTCGTAGAAAAATTTGTTGTCTGTTACGATGGAAATGACAGGAAGAGAAATCTCTCGGTTGTTGATGAAGTAAGTCCCTGTTTTGATGTCGCTGAAGTGCTTGCCCTCTTCGGTCGCGATGGCTCTGATGGGGGTAGTGGCTGCTACTTCGATAGGGCCGGTATATAAAGTTGCTGTTTCTGGGGTTGGCTCAGAACCGTCAAGTGTATAGTATATCTTTGCGTTGGCATTGACAGAAGAGATGCTGACGAGTTGTTTGCCTTTGTAAAAGCCTGGGGCCAAACTGAAAGCAGGAGCCTCTGCCTGATCCTCGATTTTAGAAAGGTTGCTGTTTGCTTTGCCAGGAGTTGGCTTGGATAGGGTGCCGAGTTCGTTGCCCCCATCCGATAAACGTCCGAATGATACATTTCGCAATGCTTTGGTATAGACAACATTGTCCAATTCGAGGCCGTTTTTTGTGGTTAGCGTCAGCGAACCGCCGTCAACGTCAAGCTTGAAACTCGCATGGTTGTAAGAGTTGAGTTCGTCAAAATAGAATAGGGTGTAGCCGCCAGGTTCCAAAATGTCGGTGGTTTCGCTTTCCCAGGTGTGCTTTCCGTCAGAGAAGACACATTGAGACAGGTCGAAACTTTCTGCGCCATTGTTGTAAAGTTCCACCCAACCGCTGTAGTTGAATTCCTCGTCGATGAGGTACGAAACATTACGAGGCATCAACTCGTTGATAAGGACGGATGCTTTTGCATTTTGTCCTAACAAGGTTAATGCGAGAAAAAGTGCGTGTTCTTTTTTCATGACAAAAACATTTACATTTATACTTATACTTTAAATAGAGATTACTCTTGTTTAGTATCAACGGCAAATATACTATTTACCTCATAAAAAAGTGCAGTTTTTCAAAAAAAATCTTAAATTTGAATTTTGAGAAAGGGCGGCTTGCTGTAAATGTGATGGTTTTATATTTGAAAATGAGGTGGTTATGTAAGGTGGTATAGAATTAAACACATTTTAACCAATTCTGGATGTAAACCTTTTTGTTCGGCATGCGTCTTAATAGCAAACAAGGGTACTGAAATGGTACTTATTTATTAACTTCTAATTCGATACGGTTATGAAAACACTTAATAGAATATTGACCCTTTTGTTGGTCTTTTGGTTGGCATCAGTTGCTTCTTACGCACAAAGAAGCGGCAATGGTTCAAGAGGTGAATCTGCTCGTAGCCACTCTGTGCAATCAAGCAGAGGTGGAGGTGAGGCTTTGAGAAGAGGAGGAACGACAACTCGCAGTCATGAAAATGTGGCACCAAGACATCAGGCTCCGTCTCATAACCATTCTAATGTGAGTGCTCCGAGACCAGGACATGCAAGTGTGGCACCACATCATGGTCATCACTACACACCGGTACGTCCTCAGCCCGCTCATCATGTGCATGGACACCCTCATTATGTTTCTCATATTGATAGGTCAGCGCATGCATTTTATGTAGATAATTGTAGATATTACCACCATGCAGGTCAATTCTACAGATACTACCCAGGTCACGGTTATGGATTGGTCTCTATACCGCTTTACTCATACTTCCCAGTTTTGCCTTTCCCATGTCGTCGTGTGGTGGTAGGTCATGACATCTATTGGGAAGGTGACGGAACTTGGTTCTATGAGACAGGTGGCCGATATGTCTTGGTGGAAGCTCCAAGCGTGCCTGTTTACGAGGCTCCAATTCCACCTGCACCGGTAGTTGTTCCTGCAAGACCTCATGTGTCTGTTCAACTTTCTTTTTGAAATGACATAAATGTAAAATGCGGAGGTGCTGATTATCAGTGCCCCCGCATTTTTTTTGTAGAAAAATTAAAAAAATAGATGGAAACGTTTGGATGTAAAGCAAAAAATGTTCTATCTTTGCAACGCAAACGAAAGGAAATGGTTCCTTGGATGAGTGGCTTAGTCAGCGGTCTGCAAAACCGTTTACGGCGGTTCGAACCCGCCAGGAACCTCAAAGGCTTCGGATAGATTCCGAAGCCTTTTTTTTGTGCCCTCAATACTTTTTTTAACGGGAATAGGGATTTCTACTTGAAAAAAATCAATTATATTTGCAAAATTGAACTATAGGTGATAGACTTGCCTATGGTGTAGATGAAGTTGGAAATGTGCAATGAGCATGTTTGAACTTGAATAAAAGGGCCTCCCCTTCTTGTAATTGATAATATATTAATTAGTTAAATATGATTAAGCGATTAGTTTCTGTACTTTTTTTCTTGTTGTGTCTTTATTCGACATCTTATTCTGCAGAATTGAATATGATGAATGTGGCAACAGTAAAAGTCGATAATCTTTCTGATGCTCAGATTTCAAGGTTCGTTGCTAAATATACAGAGGCAGGTTATTCGTTTGCAGATGTCGAAAAAGTGGCAGAGGAACGTGGTATGCCAGCCGCAGAATTGGAAAAACTCAGAATAAGAATCCAAGCGGCGGGTGTGGAGCAAGAACCAGTTTCGGACATGCCCGATGCTATAAAGATGTCGAGAGACATTAAAATGGAGTATAGAAGAGATGTGAAGGAGGAGCAAAAGTTGCTGCGTGAGGCTAATTCTGTATTTGGCTCTTATTTGTTCTCTCATAGTAATATGAGTTTTGAACCCAATTCGAGCATGCCCACTCCTCGTAATTATCAAATAGGTCCAGGCGACGAATTGCTGGTTGATGTGTTTGGTATATCAGAAAACACAATGCGCTTGAATGTTACGCCGGAAGGTGTGGTTAGGATACCTCATGTTGGTCAAGTGCATGTGGCGGGAATGACGATAGAGGAAGCAGAGAAGAAGATAAAAAAGCAGTTGACGACCGTTTATAGTTCGATTGCATCCGGTCAAACGACGGTTACCGTTTCGATTGGTAATGTTAAGAGTATAAAGGTGTATGTAGTAGGTGAAGCGGCTCGTCCTGGCACCTATACATTGTCTTCTTTGTCGTCGGTATTTAACGCATTGTATGCTTGCGGTGGACCTTCTTCAACAACGGGTTCTATGCGTGGCATCAAGGTATTGCGCGATGGAAAAGAAATAGCAGACATTGATATTTATGGTTTCTTGATGAAGGGCGTATTGGACAATAATGTCACGATGCAAAATCAAGATGTGATTTTTATTCCCGCTTATCAAAGTAGAGTCTCTATCAAAGGAGAATTGAAGCACAATGGAATCTTTGAGGTGAAAGAAGGTGAAACGTTGGCTGATTTGATTTCTTATTGTGGCGGTTTCACGGAAGATGCTTATACAGACCGAATCTCTGTTGTTCGTTATGCGGGTAACGAAAAGAGTGTGGATGATGTTGAAAAGTCTAAATTCTCATCTTTTAAACTAAAGGCTGGCGATGAATTTGTGGTCGGTTCTATATTGAACAGATTCGCCAATAGAGTTCAGATATCAGGTTGTGTGTTCCGCCCAGGCACTTATGCGTTGACGGAAGGCATGACTTTGAAAGATTTGGTAGAAAAGGCCGACGGATTGAAGGAAGATGCGTATATGCAACACGCTACGATTCTTCGTCTGAAGGAGGATTTGAAGCCAGAGATGATTGCATTCAATGTGCAAGATTTGATTGAGGGTACTTTTAATATTGAACTAAAGAAGGAGGATATCGTTACGATAGGCGCCAATAGCGAGTTTGAATTGGATAAGCAAGTGGCTATTCGTGGTCGTGTGTTGTCTCCTGGAAAATTCCCTTATTTTGAGAATATGACTTTGAAAGATTTGGTTTTCATGGCTAAGGGATTTACTGATTTCGCAGATAAAGATAGAATCGAAGTGACTCGCCGAGTACTCGATCCTAAGACTTTGAAAGAGGATTTGAAGAAGAAAGAGGTGTTTGTCTTGTCTTTGTCGGATGATTTGCAAGGTGGATCTTCTGATTTTATCCTATATCCACGAGATGAGGTTTCTGTTAGAACATTGCAAGGTTTTGAAGATCTTTCTTCCGTTCAGGTAGTAGGAGAATTTGCCTCTCCAGGTCATTATGCTATTTTGAGCAAAGATGAAAAGATATCGGATGTAATTAAGCGTGCTGGTGGTTTCTCCCCTCATGCCCAGCCCGAGTCTGGTTTCTTGTTGAGAAGGACGAATCGAAGCCATGTCGAATACATGCGTGATTTGCGAATCCTTCGCACTTTACATTCATTAAGCGATGAAGACGAGAAAATAGCATACAGAGAATCAAATGCCAAGAGATTGGATATGTTGGCGGTCGATTTCGAGAAAATAGTAAAACATCCTGGCTCTAAGACTGATTTGTTACTTCAGGAGGGAGACGTTATCTTTGTACCTAAACCGATACAGACGGTTACTGTTTCTGGCGCTGTCCATGTTCCGGGAATGGTTGTTCATGATGCAAGTTCTTTGAAGAAATATGTTAGGTCTGCTGGTGGTTTCACCAATGATGCGGTCAAGTCCCATACTTATGTGGCTTATGCAGATGGTTCTATTTCTTCTACGAGAAAATTCTTATGGATTAAGCGTTATCCGAAAGTTAAGGCGGGGGCTCACATCTATGTGCCTGAAAAGGTGGAAGAGAAGGAGGAATCTCATGCAAAGGAGAACGTTGCGATATTTACAGCAATAGCTAGTTGTTTGGCTTCTATTACTACGGCCGTTGTTTATACTTATATCGCATTTAAAAAATAGGAGGACTGAATATGTCGGAAATGGATGATATTTTTAAAAGTTTAATGGGGGAGGAAAAACAGGAAAAGAAGAAGTCTTTGGCTGAAACCTTTTCTATGTTAAAAGATTATATAGACTATCTCTGGAAAAAGAAGTGGATAGTTGTGATTGCTGGGTTCTCTTTTGCTGTTTTAGGCTTGGTTTATGCCTGCATACGGACCATTGAATATACGGCAACGTATGGTTTCGCCATCGAAGGCGATTCGGGAAATAAACCATTCACGATGGCGGCTCTTTTGGGAACAGGAGCGGTAGGTGCCTTTTCGGGCGACAACTTGGTGGAGTTGATGCGTACCCCTTCAATGGTGGAAAAGACGTTGCTTAAGGAGGTGCCGAATAGAACTGATTCTATCAATTTTATAGAATATTATCTTATCTGCGATAGTGTCCGTGTGACATGCGAGAAGGCTAAAGAGGAGGAAAAAGAGAAGGCATCAGATGTGGTTTCTATCTGTGATGTCTATTTCCCTTTGCACCAAAACCGAAATACGTTTACAAGGGCTCAAGATAGTATCTTGAAATTAGTGGCACAAGGAATAGTAAAAAAATTGGAAGTTGTTAAGCCGGAAAAGAAATTGGCTTTTGTAAATTGTTCTTATACTTATACAGACGAAGAGTTCTGTAAGGTGTTCTTGGATGCATATATGGAAGAGGTAATCGCATTTTATTTGGAAACAAAGACGATTAGGTCAAATCGCAGCATTGAGAATTTCCAAAGACAGGCCGATTCCTTGAGGTTGGAAATGAATAGGACACTCTCTTCCAAAGCCTATTATGCGGATGCTAATCTCAATTCTGTAAGGCAGTCTGTTGGTGTGGAACTACAAAAAAAGCAGATGGAACTTCAGTCTCTTTCGACGGCCTATCTCGAAATCGTGAAAGGTATAGCAACCATGAGGGTGGATCAAATGAAGGAAACCCCGCTAATTCAGATAATTTCTGAACCTCATTATCCTTTGGATAATAACAAGGCAAGAAAATTGAAATTCATTATTATTGGTGGTTTCTTAGGCGGTTTCTTGTCGGTCCTCTCTTTGTTAGGCATCTGCTTTTATAAGAAAATGATTAAGCCAGCGTTGGCAGAGTTGCCGTCTTTGCGTACGGAAGAATAAATTAGTAAATTTACAGTAGTTTTTTATAGATTAACAAAGGGGAATTGTGTTGTCACAGTTCCCTTTTGTCGTTAAGGTAAGGAGTGTAAACGAAAATAGGAGATGACATCTCGGTTGAGAATGTATCTCCTATTGTATTCTTCTTGAGTTTCTTCCTACCTTTATTCTAACCCTTTTTCTTTCTTTGCTTGTTTAGCAATGAAGTGGAGTCTGTTTAGCACATTTACCTCACTAACGCCACCATCGAAGTCGAGGAAGAGGAGGTTCATGTTCGGATAGATGTCCTTTACCTTCTTCTCTATTCCCTTGGATATGACGTGGTTGGCAATACATCCAAAAGGTTGGAGACTGATGGCTGCGTTGATGCCACGCTCTGCAAATGAAGCAAATTCTGCAGGGATGAGCCATCCTTCACCGAATTGGGCAGCCAAATTGACGATGCGTTGTGCTTTCTCTGCCTCCTCGTTGATGTCTCCGTTTTTCTCGTAGTAGCGGAACCCTTTAGCAGCGGCATCTATATCTCTCGAAATCTTATTCATCCACTTTTCGCCCAAGAATCCCAAAATCTTGCTCATTAGGCTTCTCTTCGGATCCAAAAAGTTCTCTTCGTTGAATTTGGCGTTAGGGAAGTATTGGGTGAAGAATTCGCTCAATGCGGGGATGACAGGCTCTATTCCTTGATCAACCAGCCACTTGACGATGTGTTGATGTCCGAATGAGTTGTATTTGATGAATATTTCGCCGACGATACCGATTCGAGGTACATCTTTGTCCATCGCAGCATTGTCAAACTCTTTTGCGGCTTCCTTCAAAAGTTTACAGAGCGTTTTGGTGTCGTTCTTTTCTAAAACAGTTGCCGCCTTGCTGAGATATTTCTCTTTCAAATTGTCTGCAGTGCCTGCTACTTTCTCTCTCACTTTTGTCGCATAGTACATCTTGCTCAATGCATCACCATACATCACAGCATAAATGATAGCCTTGGCTCCTTTCTTGACATCGGGTTTGAATCCAGGTTGTTCATTTATCGTGTTCATGATGGAGATGGAGATGACCGGAATATTACCGTATCCAGCGGCGATAAGCGCTTTCTTGATAAGGGCAATATAGTTTGTCGCACGGCATTGTCCGCCAGTTTGAGTGATGGCAAAAGCTATTTTTTCAGGGTCATATTTGCCCGATTGCAATGCTCTAATGCAGTCGCCGACTACCAATGTGGCAGGGTAGCAAATCTCATTATTGGCATATTTCAATCCCAATTCGGCCGATTTGGCATCGCTCGCTTCCATGCTCTCCATATTGCATCCCATCAAACCGAATGTGGCAGGAATGAAAGGAGAGTGGAATTCAGAGAAGAATGGAACAAGAATTTTTCTTTCTGAATCACTCTTGTCGTTGCCGAAGATAGGGGTGGTCAAGAATTCTTTTTTCTCTTTTTCGGTCTTGTTGCCAAATTTCAATGACTCAATGAGAGAGCGGATTCTCAACTTCAAAGAACCGGCGTTGTTTACGTCGTCCACTTTCAAGATGGTATGGTTCTTTCCGTTTCTACGGAGAAGGTCGCCGATTTCATCAATGATGAATGCGTCTGGTCCGCAACCGAATGATGTGATTTGAACGAAGTGAACTTTATCCTTCGTTTTGGCAACCCATTGGGCAGCCTTCATTATTCGGTTCATATAAGACCATTGTGGAATGATGTGGGAGTCTTTGATAATGTCAGACGTTCCTCTCATCAAGTCCTCTGTGATGACATCCACTCCAAACGAAGTGATAATCTCCGATATCTTATGTTGTATGAGTTGATCGTTGTGGTATGGTCGTCCGGCCAAAAGGATGACCATTCTATCCTCTTCCTTGGCTTTGTTGAGGATGTGTTGAGCCTTTTCTCCAAGTGTATTCTCGAAACTCTTTTTGGCCTCGAGTGCCTTTTGAAATGCTTCTGCAAATTTCTTTTTTGAGAAGAAATTGCCCGTAATCTTTTCTATGTATTGTCGGCATGCCTTTTCGAGCAACTCCTTGTTGTCGAAATTGATGATAGGCGAGTCGAATGCCACCCCGTATTTTCCTTCTGGATTGATGGCACTTCTGATGACATCTGAATAGCCCGATACGATAGGACAATTGTAGCTGTTGTTGGCGTTCTTTTCGCTCTGTTCATATACTACATATGGGAAGAGGATTCGATCGACGCCTTTGTTGATTAGGTCGTAGATGTGCCCGTGAGTGATTTTGGCAGGGAAACAGATGTTGTCTGCCATCACGGTGTTCAATCCCTTTTCGTAGATCTTGAAAGTGGAGCGTTGAGATGCCTTTACCTCAATGCCGTTGAGCGTAAGCAACGTGTGCCAGAATTGGAAATTCTCGTACATGTTGAGGACGCGAGGAATACCAATTGTACAAATCGGTTTCTCGCTTGGCTGCAGTCTTATCTTCTTATTGAATGCCAATTCGGAGCGGAAGAGGCTCATGTTGAAGGCCGTCCTTATCTTTTCACCTTTGTTTGTATATACCTTTTCGCATTTGTTTCCGGAATAGAATGTCTTTCCGTTAGCGAAGATGTTTTTCAAGATTTGGCAGTTGTTTTCGCATCCTACACATCTCATTTGTGCAGTGGTGTAACTTTCTAGTTTTGCCAATTCTTCCAAAGGAACGAATGTCTCTCCGTCGCACATCTTTTTTGCGTGGAGGGCGGCTCCGTAAGCTCCCATCAATTCAGGGTAGTTAGAGACGGCCACCTTTTCTCCTGTTGATTTTTCAAAGGCTCTGACAACGGAGATGTTGCGCATGGTTCCGCCTTGTAGCACGATGTGCTTGCCCAACTCTTTCGTGTCCTTTAGTTTGAGCACTTTGTATAGACAGTTCTTGATGACGGAGTAGGCGAGTCCGGCAGAAATGTCTTCCACCGATGCACTCTCACGCAAGCATTGCTTGACTTTTGAGTTCATGAAGACGGTACAGCGGGTTCCCAAATCTGCTGGGTTGGTGCTGTGACACGCCTTGTTTACGAAATCGCTGATCTCGCATTGGAGTGATGTTGCGAAGTTGTCGATGAACGAACCGCAACCGGAAGAACATGCCTCGTTGATTTCCAAACGATTGATGGCACCGTTCTCTACGAAAATAGCCTTCATGTCTTGTCCTCCGATGTCAAGGATGAACGACACTTGATGGTCAAGTTTGTATGCGGCTGTATAGTGAGCGATGGTTTCTACCATGCTGAATTTCAATCCGAAAGCAGTCTTTATTAGGTCCTCTCCGTAACCGGTGGAGCAACTTCCCTTTACTTTCAGGCTTTTCCCCTGCTTTTTACATTCGTCGAGCAAGATGGACAATCCCTCTTTTACGGTTTCCAATGCTTTTCCTCCGTTCTTCTTGTAGAAGGTGAAGAATATGCGCTCTTGGTTGTCAGCCGCTACAATCTTTGTGGTTGTAGAGCCAGAGTCGATGCCTATGTAGCACTCGTCGTCTGTCAATTCGGCGATGCTGCTTCTTTCTATTTGCGTTTTGCTTTTTTCGATTTTCCAAGCGTTAAGTTCTTCGTCGCTGTCGAACAGTGGAGCCAAACCTGATTTTGCAGGCTTGAAGTCCGTCTTTTCTTGGAATTTTTTAATCAAATCACTTAAGTTATGTGATTCTGTCTCAGTGTCTTGGCAGTTGAGACTGGCACCCCAAGCAGGAACGACAGAAGCGTATTCGGAGAAAATCAAATCCTCGTCTTTGGCATCGAGTTTCTCTTTGAAAGCCTTCCTCAATGCGGGAATGAACGCGAACGGACCGCCGCAGAGAAAAATCATAGGCTTTATGTCGCTACCTCTTGAAAGGGTAGAGATGACTTGTGTTGCTACAGCGTTGAAGATGGACGCGGCAATATCCTCTCTTTTGACGTTGAGGCTTATGAGGTTTTGTATGTCAGTCTTGGAAAATACACCGCAACGTGAGGCAATAGGATAGATGTTGGTCGCCTCTTCGGCCAATTGCCCCAATTCGCTTGGCGTTACACCCATGATGGCCGACATCTGGTCAATGAATGCACCTGTACCTCCTGCGCAGTTTCCGTTCATGCGGATATCCGCTTGCATCTTGTCGTTGAAGAAGATGATTTTACTGTCTTCTCCTCCTATGTCCACTAATGTTTTGACATTAGAGTGTTTCTTCTCTATGACAAGCGTAGCTGCTACAACTTCTTGAATGAATGACAGGCCATATCTTTCTGCCAATCCCATGCCGGCAGAACCTGTGATGGTCATTTGTGCTTCGAAATCGCCCAAACTTTCCAATGCTTTGCCTAATGATTGGGACAATGCCAACGGAATGTTTGCGTTGTGTCTGTTGTAATCGGTGAATACGATTTCTCCTTCCGTGTCTGTAATGACTGTTTTTAAAGTTGTAGAACCAGCGTCAAGTCCTATGTTGAATCTATTCTTTAATGTCCCTGACATATATTATATATCGTTTTTGTGTCTTCTCTATTATGTCGTCTGGGGCGTTTAGCCCCTTATATCGTTAAACCACACCACTTGTCAAATCTCTCCCAGTAGTAAGGGATAGCTACTTCTTCTCGGTGAATTTTTCACCGTCCCATACAAATGTTATCTTTATGTCGTTAGGGGTTGGGGCAAAGAAGTCGCCTGTAAATATTACTAACTCTGTGTTGTGACGTTTTTGGTGAGACTTGCAATTGAAAACCACCCCATTTTTATGACTGGCGATTCTCTCATCGGCCAAGAAAATGTCGTCCATAGGCACTAAGGTTTCACCATCGAACCCATAAACATCTAACTCATAGTGTTCGTAAAACATAGGAGCTGAACTATGCTTGTCGTGAAGTACTATGTATGAACCATCGCGTTTCTTGAAGAGCATGATTGAGGCTTCTTTATCATCGGTTGAACCGTCATCATCAATACCGCAAAAATAAGCAATGTATGGGTCAAAGTTGTTTTCCTTGCGTCGTTTCTCAGCTTCGTCTATATACCTCTTTATCTTATTGTACTTTACTGGAGATCCTTTTTCGTCGATTATGAGTTTTGGACCAATAAGCCTCGCCGCTTTTACTGCAAGGTCGTTGGCAATATCGTGGTCTGAATCCTCGTCGTCGGAATTTTCCGTAGCCTTGGCTTCGTTGCTAATGATTGCGGTATCGGTTGCAGTTACTGATGTAGAGTCAGCTACTGACTCACTTTGGGTTCCGTTGCCTCCGCACGATGCCAATAACATGGTGGCTAACATTAACTCGATGGTGTGTCGTCTCATTTTTTTGTCATTTTTAAATTTTTTGTCATTTTTAAACCGTAGCTTTCGCTAAGCTTATCAATAAGATTTGCAAAGGTACGATTTTAGTTGCAGACCAACGCTAAGTCTATGAATATTTTGTCCAATATGCCTCAAAAATAGGGTTGGCTTTTATGCAATTACCATAATTCTTTCCGAATGTGGTGTTTTGAGAACTATTTCCTGCTCATTAGTCGTTGTTCGTAGGACTTGAAGTAGCTTTTCGCATGTAGTTTTCTTCTGCTCTATATTTCAAATTGAGGATGAATTTTGCCAATCGCCACTCGATTACCTCTTTGTATTTGCTTTGGGTAAAGAACAAGTCGATGATAAATCCGAACTTGAGCATAGAGTGGATGGATAGTTCAGTCTTGTCCTCTCCCTTGGGTTCGGAAGCGATGTGTATGTTTCCGTCGTTCAGTACTTTGACCTTCTTAGTGATGCCGAGGATGAGGTTGTGTTTCCCCGAAGAAACCTTTTCGTTTTTCAATTCTCCCTCCAGACTAAATTCAATTTCGTCGCTATCGTCCATAATCATCATTAGGTTGACGACGTAGATGCCCGATGCAGGGTTGTAGAAGACGTTTTTTTCGTAGAGTTGCACGTTGTCTTCTTTTGATTTCGATTTGCCTAACCCATAAAATGCCCAGCGAAGGTTCTTGGTCGGCTCGTTTTTTAGTCCGTTGTATATCTCGTCCAATACTGCATCTACCTCCTCAGCGGGCGCATTGACCATACAAGTACTGTAGGTGTGGAAATACCTGCCGTCCTTGTATTCCGACTTTGTACATTCCAAATTGGCTTGGCTGTTTTGCGCAAATAAGACAAAGTGGGAAAGGAGAAACAATATTGAATAAATATACCGCATTGTGGTCTTGAAACTTAAATTTGTGTAAATATACGAAAAGGAATGAAAGTATCAATATTATCGATGACTTTTGTGTGAAAAAGATTTTAATTGTTGGTCAGGGCGTTTTTTCGCTGATAGATTTCTTTGGGCAGAAAATATTCTTTGTTTCTATTTCTTCGTGCCCGTTCTCTATAATCCGATTATCTTTGCATCGCTTAAACATAGATATATGGGAGTAGTTGAGAAAATTTGTTCGTACAGACCGTTTTATGTGCGCAATTTGAAGATAGCCATTCCTGCCATGCTTTCACAGTTGGGACAGGGCATCGTGATGTTGGCTGATTCGATGATGGTGGGAATGCTGGGTACGAATGAGTTGGCTGCGGCCTCATTTGCCAATGCCATTGTGATGATTGGCTTCCTGTTTGTATTGGGTGTGACGTTTGGTGCGACGCCGATGGTGGGACGACAATATTCAGGAGGAAAGTATGCGAGAGCGGCGAGTCTTTTCCAAAATTCGATGTTGCTGGATCTCTTGGTGGCGCTTCTCGTTTGCGCAATTTTATGGGTGGTCTCTTTCTATTTCGATCGTATGGGGCAAGAGCCGGAGGTGTGTCGTTTGGCGCGTCCGTACTACTTTTGGTTGGTGATTTCATTGCCTCCCGTATTCTTGTTTCAGGCGTTCAAGCAATTTATGGAAGGGGTAGGAAATACGAAGATAGCAATGGTGATTACCCTTGTTGCCAACGCCTTGAATATCCTATTGAATTATCTCTTTATTTTCGGTAAATTTGGGTTCCCCAATATGGGGGTAGAAGGGGCGGGCGTGGCTACTTTTGTGGCGCGAATGTCTATGCCGTTGATGTTTTATGCCGTGTTTGTTTACAGGCGTTCGCTGTTTCGTTATTTTCGGTTCTTCAAGGTGAAGGTCTTTTCTCTTTCCGAGTTGTACGGGTTGGGGAAGATGGGATTCCCCATTGGTTTTCAGATGTTGGTGGAGTCATCTACTTTCAGCCTTTCGGCCGTGATAGTAGGGTGGTTTGGGGCCGTCTCGTTGGCGAGCCATCAGGTGGCGATGAATCTTTCCTCTTTGACGTTTATGATAGTAAGCGGAATATCGGCGGCTACGACTATACGGGTGAGCCATCAATTGGGTATGGGAGATTATGTCTCTATGCGTAAGGCGGGTTTTGCGTCGATGCATTTGTGTGTGTTTGAGAATTTCATTTGTTCGTTGCTGTTGATATTATTCCGATATGAGATACCGTTGTTTTTCACTTCCGACCCGTTGGTGATAGACCTTTCGGCCACCTTGTTAGTGATGGCTGCCGTTTATCAACTTGCTGATGGATTGCAGGTTGTCGCCTTAGGCGCCTTGCGAGGAATGGGAGATGTGGAGGGACCGATGCGTGTCTCTGTGATTTGTTATGTGTTGGTCAGTTTACCGGTCGCTTATGTATGCGGTGTACTTTGGCAATGGGGGGCAGTCGGCGTTTGGATGGGCTTTATCGTGAGTTTGAATTTGGCTGCTTTTTTGTTGATAAAACGCTTTTTAAAGGTCTCTGATGATATAATTCGTTCGCACGAAAAGTGATGAAGACTTCAGATTTGGAAAACTAATGTTTTAATATAAGAAAACGATGAATGTTTATTATAGTTTGATTTTCAGTTTCTTTGGAGGACTGTTGTTGACCTCCTGTGGGTTTTCTTTTGGAAAGTTTGATACGGGAGATTTGGACACCACTGGCGAGGTGGATAGTACGGAAACTAAAATCTTGGTTGAGTATGAAGGTTCCGCCAAGCAGGCAGTTGATTTGGGCCTCAGCGTCAAGTGGGCGGCATGCAACCTTGGTGCTACCAAGCCTGAGTTGTATGGGGATTATTATGCTTGGGGAGAAACTAAGCCAAAGGCTAAATATACAGAAGATAATGGCTGTTGGCATAATGTTGGATATGCCGCACTGAAGTCCAAAGGCGTTATTGACGACCGTGGAAACCTGACCGCTAAATACGATGCCGCAACCTCCAATTGGGGAGCGGGATGGCGAATGCCGACGCACGACGAGATAAAAGAACTATTGAGCCGTTGTCGTTGGAATTGGGTCACTATGAATGGTGTAGAAGGCTACAAAGTGACAGGGCCAAGTGACAAGTCCATATTCCTTCCTGCTGCGGGCTATCGTTATGGGGCGGGGGCAGACTTCGTTGGCAACAACGGTTGTTTTTTGGGGGCGACGGCTCTCAACGAATGTGCGGTCAGTTTCAATTTCGATTCGGACTGTTATGATTGGCACAGCGGCTTTCGCAGTTACGGACGCAGTGTGCGTCCTGTCACAAAATAAAGGTTTCTTGACGACGAACCTATCGATGCAATAAAGATTGTTTTGACTGGCTCCAATCCTCTGTTGCCGTTTGGGTCACTTGCGAAACTTGAGTAAAAGTATGCTAAAATAGTGTGCTTTTTAATGCAAAATATTAAATTTGCAGATGTAAAATTGTGTAGTATGATTTCAAAGATTATAGATGAAGATTTGATTCAGCAGGCGAAAGAAGAAATTTTGAATGCTAATAAGGTGGTTATAGTATCTCATGTTTCTCCTGATGGGGACGCCATTGGTTCCTCTCTCGCTTTGTGTCAATTCTTGACGAATATGGAAAAGGAGGTTACGGTTATCATGCCGAATGCCTTCCCTGACTTTTTGAAGTGGATGCCGGGTGCGGACCAAATTCTCGTGTATGCGGAGAAAAAGGCGCAGTCGGAGGCTGCTATTGCTAATGCAGATTTGATTTTTGCATTGGATTTCAACGTGTTGCATCGTATTGGAGAAATGGGTACCTATGTGGCCGACTCAAAGGCGAGAAAGGTGATGGTTGACCACCACTTGGAGCCAGGAGGTTTTGCTGATGTCATCATCTCGTATCCAAGCATGCCATCTACTTCGGAGATGATTTTCCGTTTGATCTGTCGTATGGGGTACTTCACGGATTTGACGAAGGAGTGTGCCGAATGTATCTACACGGGAATGATGACAGATACGGGTTCGTTCACCTACAATTCGAACAATCCCGAGTTGTACATCATCATTTCAGAATTGATTAAGAAAGGAATAAACAAAGACGATATTCACAGCAAGGTTTACAACAACTATTCGGCTGACCGTTTCCGTTTGATGGGGCACTTGTTGAGCGAGAACATGAAGGTTTATCCGGAGATAGGAACTGCTTTGCTTACCTTGTCGTCGGCCGAGTTGAAAAAGTACAACTTCAGAAAGGGTGATACGGAAGGCTTTGTCAACATCCCATTGTCCATTAAGGGCATCATTTTCACTGCTTTCATCAAGGAGGATGTGGGCATGGTGAAGATATCGCTTCGTTCGCATGGCTCATTCCCTACGAATGAGTTCTCTGCTGAAGTTTTTGGCGGCGGTGGCCATCTTAACGCTTCTGGCGCTGAGTCGTATGTCTCTTTGGCTGAGACCGTCAAAAAGTTTGAGGACGCCTTGCCTAAGTACAAAGAGCGTTTGATTGAAGAAATGAATAAGTCAAAGTGAAATGCATAACCTTTTGAAGTCATTTGTTTCTCTTGGGGTTGCCCTGCTTTTGATGGGTTGTCGAGGAGATGACCGTCCTCAGGTTCCCTATAATAAGTTGCCTAAAAGTACGGTGCAGGAGGATTTTCTTGCCATGAATAGGGGCTTTTTAGAGTTGGAGCGTGAAGACATCAAGCATTACATCGATTCTTTGGACCTCAAGATGGACAGTACAATGTCTGGCTTGCTTTATCGCATCGATGAAGTGGGCTATGGTGATTCGGTTTCAAAGACAGACGAGGTGACCATTCGTTATACGCTTACTTTGTTGGACGGGACGACTTGCGATGATCTTCGTGATGTGGCGAGAATTGTCCGTCTTGGCAAGGGAAATCTAATCAAAGGATTGGAAGAGGCGGTCAGAATGTTAAAGGTCTCAGGCTCGGGTACATTCATCATTCCCTCTTACTTGGCTTATGGCGTTTCGGGAAAGAAGGGGTGCATTCCGCCATGGAATCCCGTCTTTTGTAAAGTGACTTTAATAGAAATAAACAAATAAATGGTCTGGGCGTAGAATGAGAGAGGCTCGGGTTGATAGAATGTTTTTGCGTATGTTCGGAAATATCAAACTATATGTATGTGCGATTATGATGTTGCTTGTTGGCGCGTCATGTAGCAGAACAAAGAGTTATGCTGATTATGTGGAGGAAGAAAATTCCGCTATCAGCAGTTATTTGAAGAAGGAGAATGTTGAAGTGGTCAATACGGTCCCTTCTGGTGACGGTGAATGGTTGACGGCAGACGGACGCCCTATCTATTTCAAGGATTCCTATGGAATGTATTTCCATCAGGTGAGAAAGGGAGACGGAACCATGCAACCTCAGACGGGGTATAAGGCGTATGTTCGTTATATAGGCACTGATCTTTATGGCAAGGTCTATTACAATTGTACGTCGCAGACGTCGGCAGACCCTACCTCGTTCACCATTTCTTCTCGTTCTGGAAGTGTCTATGGCGTCGGATTCCAAAATGCGGTACGCATGATGCGTTCAGGAGGAAACTGTAAGGTTATCATTCCATTCGCAATAGGAAACGGTACTAATACCATGTTGTCGGGTATCTCGACTTCCGATGCGAGCGATTATAGGCCTATGGTTTATGACATCACATTGGTGAATGTTGAATAATTGAGCCGGTGCAATATGTTGAGTAAAGGCAAGATAAAATTGATACAGTCCCTTTCTCGGAAAAAGGAGAGGGACGAGATGTCCTTGTTTGTGGCGGAAGGTAACAAAATCGTTTCTGATTTGTTGCCTTTGTTTCGTTGTAAGCTATTGCTCGCAAGCGAGGAGTTCTTGTCTGCTCATCCCCGTGTTGAGGCGGAAGAGGTGATCGAGGTCTCCCGTGAAGAAATGGAGAAAGCCTCTTTGATGCGTTCTCCTCAGTCGGCTTTGGCCGTTTTCTATAAGAAGGAGTATGAAATACCGAAGCATAGCCTATCCTCCAACCTTACATTGGCGCTTGATACGGTTCAGGATCCTGGCAATCTTGGTACGATAATTCGTATTGCGGATTGGTTTGGCATTAAAGATATACTTTGTTCGATGGAGACGGTGGATTTGTACAACCCCAAGGTCGTTCAGTCCACGATGGGGGCTATTGGCCGCGTTCACGTTCACTATTGCGATTTGAATCGTGTGTTGGACGAGATGGAGGACACAGTCCCTGTTTTCGGCACCTTCCTCGAAGGCACCAACATTTATGAGCGTGAACTGCCTCCTTGTGGCATCGTTGTGATGGGCAATGAGGGAAATGGCATATCTCCTGAATTGGCCAGGAGGGTGACGGATAAGTTGTTCATTCCGTCGTTTCAGACGGGTGACTCCTGTTCGGAGTCGTTGAATGTGGCTGTGGCGACGGCAATCACTTGCTCGGAGTTCAGACGCAGAAAATTCAGTTTTTGACGGAGGCAGAAGCGGTTTTCGTTAATTAAAGAGGGAAAGCAGATGAAAAAGAAAAAGTCGTTTTTTAATAAGATTCGGTTCAAATATAAGTTGTCCATTTTGAACGAAAATACATTGGAGGAAGTTTGGCATATCCGTTTGTCTATGTTGAGCGTTTTCCTTTCTGTGTTTTCAGTGGCGGTGCTTTATTTCTTCCTTATTGCCATGTTGATTAGTTACACGCCTTTGCGTGGTTTCGTGCCTGGCTATATAGAGAATGCCACTCTTCGCAAGCAAGTTTTGGTGGATGCAGTGACTGTCGATTCGTTGCTTCAAGAGGTGGATAAGCATACGGCCTATGTGGAGATGTTGCGTCGGGTTATGTCCAACGAGGTAGTGGTGGACTCGGCATCGACGATTAAATCCATTACGGAGAAGGAGCGCGAACATCTTAATTTGGACCCATCGGAAAAAGAGTTTGCTTTCCGCTCTGAATTTGAGGAGTCGGAGAGGACAACCAATGTCCATGAAACCGTGCCGAAGTCAAGTGAGTATTTGATGTGTACGCCAGTTATCGGTGTGGTTACGGCAAAGTTTGACCCATTGGTAGGTAGAAATGGAATGACCCTTGTGGCCGAACCGAAGTCCAGTGTTTACTCCGTCTTGGATGGCGTCGTTACATTCTCTGGGTTCAGCAGCAACGGAGATTATGTGTTGCAAGTACAACATGTGGATGCCATGTTGTCTATTTATCGAATCAAACAACCCTTCTTGAAAAAGGTGGGTGATGACATACATGCAGGAGAGATTTTGGCTACATTCTTGGACGCAAGCGCCGATTTTGAGGTCAATTTTGAGATATGGAAAGCGGGAAAGCCTGTCAATCCGGCAACGCTTTTGTCTTTTAAATAAGAGAAGTCCAATTTCCTAATTAGAGAGTAAGAGATGAGGAAGAAGCAGATAGCAATTTTAGGTTCGACGGGATCCATTGGCACTCAAGCCTTGGATGTTATCGAGGCCCGGTCGGACCTTTTTGAAGTATATGCCATTACGGCCAACAATAGAGTGGAAGAACTTGTGGCGCAAGCGCGTAAGTTCAACCCTGAGGTAGTTGTGATTGCCAACAAGGATAAGTACTCTTTCGTCAAGGAGTCGTTGGCCGATTTGCCGATTAAGGTCTTTGCTGGCGCAGAGTCTATTGATGCTGTGGCAGAGATGGAGCCTGTTGACATCGTGCTTACTGCAATGGTGGGGTATGCAGGTTTGCGACCTACGATTTCTGCCCTGAAGGCCAGCAAGACGATTGCCTTGGCCAATAAGGAGACGTTGGTCGTGGCGGGTGATATCGTATGCGAACTTTCTCGCCAATACAAGAGTGCGATTCTTCCCGTCGATTCGGAACACTCGGCCGTTTTCCAGTCTTTGGCTGGAGAGGTGAGCCCGATTGAGAAGATTATATTGACCGCGTCGGGCGGTCCGTTCCGTGGCAAAGACCGTAAGTTTTTGGAGACCGTTACGCCTGCTGCTGCTTTGAAACATCCTAATTGGGACATGGGTGCGAAGATCACGATTGATTCGGCCTCTATGATGAACAAAGGGTTTGAGGTAATAGAGGCGAAATGGTTGTTTGACGTTCGCCCAGACCAGATTGAGGCTGTGGTTCATCCTCAGTCTTTGATTCACTCCATGGTTCAGTTTGAGGATGGTTCGGTGAAGGCACAAATGGGTTTGCCAGATATGAAGTTGCCCATCCAATATGCATTCGGATATCCTACTCGTTTGAAGAATAATTATCCACGTTTGGATTTTTATAATTGTGCGTCGATGACATTTGAAAAACCGGATTTGGATGTGTTCCGTAATCTGGCTTTGGCTTATGAGGCACTGAACAAGGGAGGTAATATGCCTTGCATTTTGAACGCAGCCAACGAGGTTGTCGTGGCTGCATTCTTGAAGGAGCAGATAAGTTTCCTTCGTATGTCAGATGTGATTGAGGAGACAATGCAACGCGTTGCTTTCATGCAGAAGCCTACGTACGAGGATTATGTGGCAACTGATGTTGAGGCTCGCAAAGTGGCAATGTCTATGATTTGAATGTAGGATGCTTCTGAAAATCTCCTTTGCGAAGATCTTGACAAATTTCTCTGGCAAATCGTAGATTGGGAAGAGGCACGCAAAAGATTCATAAATAGTAAATTTTAATATTGGGGATTTATAAAAGCCCCCTTAAACTAAAAAAACAAGTATAAGATGTTGTCTTCGTTACTGCAATTGATTCTATCCTTGACCCTTCAGGTGGTGGTGCACGAGTTTGGTCATTTCTTGTTTGCCCGAATATTCAAGATTAGGGTGGAGAAGTTTTATCTTTTCTTTAACCCTTGGTTTTCTTTGTTCCGTTTCAAACCTAAGAATAGTGAAACAGAATATGGCATCGGTTGGTTGCCTTTGGGCGGATATGTGAAGATTGCAGGAATGATAGACGAATCGATGGACCGTAAGCAAATGGCGGAACCCGAGAAACCATGGGAGTTTCGGGCGCATCCGGCATGGCAGCGCTTGTTGGTGATGGTGGCGGGTGTCGTATTCAATTTCATAATGGCCATTGTCATTTATTCGGCCATCGCATTCCATTGGGGCGATACTTATGTGCCGCTTAATTCTGTCTCTTATGGTATGGAGTTCAGTCCGACAGCACAGGAGATAGGCTTCAAAGATGGAGATGTGCTTTGGGCGGCGGATGGCCAACCGTTGGATAGGGCTTTGGATGATGCTACTTTTCGTAAGATGGTTGAGGCTGAGAAAATTACCGTACGCCGTGGTGATGAATATGTAGATGTGCCGATGCCGTCTGACTTCATGCTGCGTTTGATGCGTGATAAAAAGGGCTTTGCCAACTATCGTCTTCCGTTTGTCGTTGATTCGGTAATGCCTGATTCTCCGGCTTCGGCAGCCGGTTTGATGCCGGGCGACAGGTTCTTGAAGATTGATAGCATGGAGGTGTTTCGTTCGGATTGTATGTCTCTTTTTGCCCAATCGAAAAACGAAGAGTTGAAACTGACCGTCTTGCGTGGGGCTGATACGCTGACCTTGAATATCACGCCTAACGAAAGTGGACGCATTTGTGTGTATATGATGCCTTTGTCTTATTTTTACCCTCCTGTTGAACTTACGTATGGATTCTTTGAGTCCATACCCGTTGGCATCAGCAAGGGCGTTTCTAAACTCACGGGTTATGTGAGTGATATGAAATACGTTTTCACGAAAGAGGGGGAAGCAAGTATGGGCGGATTCATTACGATTATGGGGCTTTTCCCTACAGAGTTTGATGCTCTCCTCTTTTGGGAGGTGACGGCGTTTTTATCGGTAATTCTTGCATTTATGAATATATTGCCCATCCCCGCATTGGACGGCGGTCATGTCTTGTTCCTCTTGTATGAAGTGGTGACTCGACGCAAACCAAGCCAGCGTTTTATGGAGGTGGCCTTGATGTTAGGAATGATGTTCTTGTTCGCTTTGCTCCTTTATGCAAACGCGAATGATGTAATTCGTACATTCTTCTCAAATTGAGGAAGGTGAAGGACAATTTTTTTAGATAAATGCAGTTTTAATTTAAGGGAACTTCTGAAAATAGTTTCGCGTTTTTTGCAGGACAAAAATTAAAAAGTGCGCAAACGATTTTTCAAGGAACTCTAAATGTAATATTAGAAAATCGGGGAATTTTATAAGACCCATTAAATAGGAAATAGTTTTGAAAACCAAGTATATCATATTATCCGGGTTGTTTTTGGCCCTCGTGTTTGTCGGGTGTTCAACAAAGAAGAATACGGCGACGAGACGTGCTTATCATGCTGTAACTACGAAATACAATGTCTATTTCAATGCCTACGAATCTTATAAGAAAGGTTATAAGAAGATGGAGGAAGCGGAGAAATTGGACTACTCCAATGTGCTCAATATGTATCCAGAAAGCAACTCGTCAACCAAGGGAACGGCTGCTGGCGATATGATTCGTACGAAGGACAAATGCGAAAAGGCCATTAAGGAGCATTCTATCAAGAAAAAGCCCAAGAAGGATGTTGCGAGAATGCGCGATGCAAAATATGCGTCGTTCTATAACCAGGAGGAGTTCAATCCGAAGATGGATGACGTATGGATGCTTTATGCTAAATCCAAGTATTATTCAAATGACTATTTGGCGGCATCTGCGATGTTTACCTATATCACCAAACATTTTTCGGAAGACAAGGCACTTGTGGCTGAGGCCTCTATATGGAAGGCTAAATCAATGAAGGAGATGGCTTGGTTCTATGAGGCGGATGACATTTTACAAAAAGTGAACATGGATGTTCTCGACGAACGATTGAACAATCTTTATTCGGGAGCCTGGGCAGATTTGCTCATTGCGCAACATGAATATGCTGCGGCTCTCCCTTATTTGAAGACGACTATCGCGACAGAGAAGAAGAAAAAAAACAGGCAGCGCTTCACTTTTATCGCAGGACAACTATACCAGGAGTTGGGTGATAAGGAGAACGCTTACGAGATGTATGAGGAGTTGCTCTCATCTACGACTACTTACGAGATGGAGTTCAATGCGAAGATTCGCCAAACGGAGGTCTATACGGACGGTGAGAACAAGAATATCATCAAGTCTTTGGAGAAAATGGCCAAGAAGTCGAAGAATAAGGACTATTTGGACCAAATCTATTATGCAATCGGTAATGTTTATATGGCCAAAGGCGATACGGCTTCTGCCATAGAAAGTTATATTACGTCTGCTAAAAAAAGCACTCGAAATGGTTTGGAGAAAGCGCAGACTTTGATCACGTTGGGTGACATCTATTATGAAAAGGCCGAATATTTTAAGGCTCAACCTTGTTATTCAGAGGCTGTTTCAATCATTGATCAAACGCATAACGATTATGTCCGTGTCTCTAAACTGGCCCCTGTCTTAGATGAGTTGGCTCGTGATAACGCGACGGTCGAACTACAGGATAGTTTGCAACTTTTGGCAAAGGCTCCTCGTGAGACGAGAATGGCTATCATTAACGGAGTTATCAAACAGTTGAAAGAAGAGGAGGCTGCTCGTCGAAAGGCGGAGGAGCAGGAGCGTTTGGAACGTGAGCGACTTGGCATAGAAATCGATAACATGGCCGTTTTGGACGACCGCGCTTTAGGAAAGCAGAACAAGAGTACGTGGTATTTTGCCAACAAGACTACCGTGGACAAGGGAAAGTTGGAGTTCCAAAAGAAATTCGGAAAACGTAAGTTGGAGGATGATTGGAACCGTAAGAATAAGACGATAGCCGTATTCTCTGAGGAATCTTTGGCCGATGCCTCTGCCGAACAACAGGAGGAGGGCGAGGAAAGCAATGGATTGGCAAACAATCAGCCGGCCATGCGCGGGGCAGTCGCTCCAGAGAACGACCCTATGCGTCCCGAATATTATTTGCGTCAAATGCCGTTTACAGAAAGCCAATTGGCTCACTCTAACGAACAGATTGGCAATGCGTTGTTTAATATGGGTGTGATCTACGACGAGCAGTTGCAGGATTATCCTCGTGCTATTGCTGCATTCGAGGAGTTTGCCCGCCGTTTCCCTCAAGATCCACGCATACCGGATGCTTATTTCTATTGTTATCGTATAGGGGGCAAGATGAAGAATGCGGATACGGAAATGGCGTATAGAGACAAGTTGGTGGCGCAATATCCTGACACGAAGTACGCCAAGATACTTTCCGATCCTAATTATAGGCTTAAGTTGGAGCGTATGCTTGTAATCCAAGATTCAATTTATCAGGAGACTTATAAGTCGTATTTGAAGGGCGACTATGCAACCGTCAATGCCAATACAGCCTATATGGAGGCCAACTATCCGGTTTCTTCTTTGATGCCGAAGTATTTGTTGTTGAGGTCTTTGTCTATCGGTAAGACGGGTAGCCGAGATTCCTTCTCGACATCGTTGAAAGATTTGTTGGCGCGTTATCCTTCTAGTGATGTGGCGCCTATGGCAAAGGATATCTTGGCCTTGATGACGCAGGGACAAAGCCCTACGGCGGGTACTCCAGGCTCTTTGAGCGCTTTGCGTGAGGAACAGGCGCAGGAAGAGGCAGCCCAGAATGGAGTTGGAGAGCGTAAGTTGTCAGCCAATCCGGCAACCCCATATTTGTTCAAGTTGGAGACCGATACGGCAAAGGTGAATTCATACCGTCTTCAATATATGGCGGCGATGTATAACTTTACGAAATTCTTGGTGAAGGATTTCGACCTTTCAGTCCGCAACGGTGTTTTGACCGTTTCAGGACTTGACGATTTGGAAGAGGCTTTGTGGTATAGCAACGGCATCTTTGAGGATGATGGCATCCGCGGTTTGTTGAACGGAACAGAATATAAGCATTACATTATTTCTGTTGAGAACAATGACCTTATTGGCTTGAAGTATTCAATGGAGGAGTATGACCAATTCTATAATGACAGCATTCTTGCTGTAAGGAAGAATCGTAGGCAATCTGCAGGAAAGGCAAAGGTTGAATTGGTGGATATGGACCAAAAGGCATTGGAAGATATGACCCAGCAGAGTACATCCTTGAATGTCAAGGAGGGCGAGGATTTGATGAAGGCAAAGACGACCGTCCCTGACCAAAAGAAGGCGAGTGAGGATAAGTCTGACGCGGCTCCAAAAGAAGAGACTAAAGTGGAGCCCAAAGCGGAAAAAACAGCAGAGTCCAAGACCCCAACTGAACCGGCCAAGCAAGCCGACGCACCGAAAAAGGAGTTGAAAAAGTACAAGGGCCTTTATACTTATGATGATGAGGCACCTCACTATTATGTGATCTTGGCGGCTAATTCTTCAAAGGATGACGAGGTGCTGGAGGCTGTCAATGCATATAATTCGAGTGTCAACCCATTGCTCAACTTGAAGGTGAATATGGAGGCTTCTTCTACGTTCCCTCGTATTTATGAGGTGGGTGTCATCCCTGATGCGACGACAGCGAAGAAGTACATTCTTCAAGTGGTGAAGAGTAATGAAATCAAGACGGCATTGAGTGGTGTCCAATATAGAAATATCGTTATCTCTAAGGATAACTTGGAGGTGTTGAAGCAGACGGGCAACATTAATGTCTATATGGAGTTGTTCAAACGTATCTATTTGGGACGTTGATGGCCCCTTGAAATCATAAAATGAGAAGAAAATGAGCAGAATACTTTGGGCAGACGATGAGATTGACTTATTGAAGGCGCACGTGATGTTTCTTGAAAAGAAGGGTTACGAGGTGGTTTGCGTTAATAATGGTTATGATGCGTTGGAGACTTGTGCCCAAGAGCATTTTGATATCATTTTCTTGGATGAGAATATGCCCGGCTTGAATGGCTTGGAAACGCTGACTAAGATTAAGGAGATAGACAATACGGTGCCTGTCGTGATGATCACGAAGAGTGAGGAGGAAAATATTATGAATCAGGCCATCGGAAACAAAATAGCAGACTATCTGATCAAGCCTGTCAATCCCAATCAAATACTTCGTTCTCTCAAAAAAAATATCAATAAGGAGGAGATCGTATCGGCTACGACAACGGATAGTTACCGTTCGGAGTTCGGCAGAATTGGTATGCAGATTAATGACTCTTTGACTTTCCATGACTGGATGGACGTTTACCGGAAGTTGGTCTATTGGGAGTTGGAGTTGGAGAATGCAGGCAATCAAATGGATGAGGTACTGCGAATGCAGAAAGACGAGGCCAATTCAACCTTTGTCAAGTTTGTCAAGAAGAATTACGAAGGTTGGTTCAAGGATGGGAACGACCGACCATTGATGAGTCAAGATCTGTTTAAGAAGAAGGTGTTCCCACTCTTGGATGCCGGAGAGCAGGTCTTTTTCATCGTGATAGATAATTTCCGATTCGACCAATGGCGTGTGGCGAAAGAGTTGTTGCGTAGCGATTTTGTGACAGAGGAAGAACAACTTTATTGTACCATATTGCCGACGGCGACGCAGTACGCACGCAATGCCATCTTCTCAGGTTTGATGCCTCTTCAGATTAAGCAGATGTTCCCGAAACTATGGGTTGACGAGGAGGATGAAGATGGTAAGAACAATCATGAAGAGGAACTTATCCAAACGCAGATAGATCGTTTCCGTAAAAAATATACCTTCACGTACAACAAGATAAACGATTCTCAGTCGGGCGAAAAACTAATCCAAGACATTCCTTCTTTGATGAAGAATCAGTTGAATGTCGTAGTGTTCAATTTTGTGGATATGCTTTCCCATGCTCGTACGGAGTCAAAGATGATACGCGAATTGGCTTCCAATGAGGCGGCCTATCGTTCGTTGACTTTGTCGTGGTTCAAACACTCATCCATCTTGGAGTTTTTGAAGGCTTTGGCTCAAAAGAATGTTAAGGTGATGATTACGACCGACCATGGCACCATTCGCTCCAACAATGCGATTCGTGTTGTTGGAGATAAGAATACGAATACGAATTTGCGATATAAGGTAGGTAAGAATTTGGATTACAATGCAAAAGAGGTCTTTGTCATTAAGCAGCCTGAAAAGGTCGGGCTTCCTTCCCCTAATGTGAGTTCGACTTACATCTTTGCTGGTAATGACGACTTCTTCGCTTATCCGAACAACTATAATTATTATGTTTCTTATTATAAAGGAACTTTCCAACATGGTGGCATTTCAATGGAAGAAATGTTAGTGCCTATCGTTACGCTGAAAGGGAAGTGACCAAGCCTATTGAGGGTGAGGTTTGAACGAATTTAATGGTTTGAAAAGAATCTAAACATGAAATAAAGTCTGATGATGGTTGCTTATAAAGGAAATTTTTAAATAAAAACATATATGTATAAAAAGTTGGCTTTGACGTTTTTCCTTTTTTGCTCTGGCTTTAATGCCTATAGTGTTGATTTAAAGAAGAACGTTTGTATTGTGAAACAGGGTGCAAGTGAAACCTTGAAGAAGTCGTACGAAGATATGGCTAAGACATTGAGTAACAATGGCTA
Organism: Paludibacteraceae bacterium; assembly: GCA_024401455.1. Taxonomy (GTDB): domain Bacteria; phylum Bacteroidota; class Bacteroidia; order Bacteroidales; family Paludibacteraceae; genus RGIG10190. The sequence goes on from JAKSLA010000002.1 coordinate 95,708, forward strand.
TTTTTCGTCGGCAAATGCTCTGCGTGGAAGAGGTAATTCTTTTGGGTCAGGTTTGGTCTATAAAGCATCCGACAATAAGTTTTATATTATAACCAATCGTCACGTTGTTGGCTCCTCTCCGGTAGTGGATGTTGAGTTTGTTCAAGAAGACGGCGCTAAGGTTTCTTATGTGCAATGTAAGGTCTTGGGTACAACGAACGAGGATGACGATATCGCTTTGGTGCAATTGCCAGCACAAGCTAATTTCCCGGAGACAATCGTTCCATTCAAGGGACAATTGAAGGATGGCGACGAAGTTTGGACGGCCGGTTATCCAGGTTTGGGCAACGAACCTACTTGGCAGTTAGGTAAAGGTATCTTGAGCAATGTATCCATTCAGAAAGAGGAGTTCGGAAAGGGTAATGTCATTCAACATACAGCTCAAGTTGATGCAGGTAACTCAGGAGGTCCGTTGTTGAAGAAGGTCGTTTCAACTGTGAAGGATGGAAAGAATACAAAGACAATAGAGGCATACGAGGTGATCGGTCTGAACACTTGGAAGGCTCGTTTCCGTGAGAGCACCAACTTCTCGATTCCTTTCTCAAGGGCAGAGCAGTTTGCTGATTCTATCATTACAAAAAAGCCAGGCTCAACGGATAGTGGATTGAAGAAGTCAACAGACAATTTTGTTTCAGCTGTTAAGGAAGGTGATGTGGACAAGGTTACTTCAGCTATCTCTTTAGAGATGGCTTTGAACACCTGTGCAGCCTCTTTCCCGCAACTGTTGAAGGCAGCCGATAGCGAGACTCAAACCTTGTTGCGTGGCGGTAAACCAGAGGATGGGTTGCTCCGATTGTTGGCGTTGAACATCATTAACAACTATACGAAGAAAAAGGAGACGTTGACCGCTTTGACCGCCAACAACGAGTCGGATACAAAGGGAAATGCAATGCTTCGTTATAATAACAAAAGCGTAGATACTAAGTGGGCCAAGGAAGATGGGGCTTGGAAGTTGGCCTCTTTGTCAGGATTTGAGGCAAAGGCGGGCAGCTCGTCAGGTTCTAAATCAAGTTCAAGTGTTGGCCAGGCTCGCGAAGGTTTCTATGTGGACGATCCTGATTATAGCAATGGCGTGGATTTGACATACGGTCTTAAACTGAGTGGCGATATTACTGAGTTCTATGGAGCTCGCTGGTGGGGCTCTTGGCGATTCTTCTATACTCAAGCTGGCTTGTTCAAGCAGACGGAGGAGTATGAATATGAATATATTGGTTATGGTTATGATGAGAACGATTATGGGAAAGAACAAAAACTCACGGCTACTTCCGAGGCTGTTGTGTTTAGTGTAGGTTTCGGTGGCCAAGTGCCATTGGCCATCAATCGTTTCCAAATAGTTCCAACTACAGGAATGAATCTTGATTTAGCCATTGGTGATGAGTATGCTTCTGGTGGTTTCGCCTTCTTGGCAGGATCTAAGTTCGGCTATGTTTTGAATAACGGATGCATGCCTTATTTGCAGTTGGATTATTATCGTCGTTTGACAAAGTTCAGTCTTGACGAAGGAGCAGGCGAAGGAGATATGCCTTCGTTGATGTTGGTAAGAGTAGGTTGGGCATTTTAATTAGAAAAAGATGAAAAGAATATTGTTCGCCCTTTGGGTTACTTTGTTCTCAATAACATCTTTGGTGGCAGAAACAAAATGGTGTAATGCGATTGTTTATTTCAAGAACGGAGATAAAATGGAATGCCAATCGGAAAAAATAGCACCATGGAATAGAGAATTCTCCATCCGTAAAGATGTTAATTCTAAGAAAGAGAAGTTGAAGAAGGACGATCTCAAAGCCATTGAGATGGTTTATGAGGATGGTATGTCAAGAATATTTTGCAATATCCCTTATGTCAATTTCGACAAGGCTGCTAAAGGCGATTACTCAAAGACTGTTGAATTTGATTGGTTGCCTCTCTCGAAAGTGGGTTATGTCACACTTTTCCACTATGTGCTGAATGCTTCGTGCAACAATTTCTATTTGAAGCGAGCAGACACGGATTTTGCCATTGCATTGATTACGGGTAAGACGGTGGATAAAAAATCAAAAAAGGCACTTGCTTTGTTCTTTGCTGATTATCCGGAATTGGCCCAAAGTCTTGAGAAGAGGAAAATCAAGTCGGAAGAGGTGGAAAGCATCGTTGATGAGTACAATCAGTGGCATGAATCTCAGCAAGGCAAGTGATTTAAGGTCACCTAAAATACGAGGATTATATGAAAAAAAGTAGTTTGATAGGATTGCTTATGCTTTTGTTGGTGATGCCAACAGCATGGGCGGATATGAATAATGCAATTATTCATTTTAAAAATGGAGAAAAGTTGGAGTGTAAATCTGATTTCGTCAGTATAAACACAAAGAAGTTTAAAATTCGTCGTGATGTTAATTCTCGTAAGGAGGTGATAAAGAAAGATGATGTTGCGATTGTAGAACTGATATATAATGACGGAACGGAATATGCCATGTGCAATGTCCCTTATGTGTCAGGTATAAAAGCTATAAAGGGGGACTATTCAAAACCTAAGAACGATTTGTTCTTGCCTCTTGTTGCACCTGGGTTCTTGTCGCTTTTCCACTATACGGTAGATGGATACCATCATTATTTTTTGAAACGTATGGATGTGGATTGTGCCATTCACCTCTCTGACGGAAAGAAGTTCAATGCTAACTCTGTTAAGGCAATGATAACCTATTTGTCTGATTATCCGGAGTTGTGTGAGAGTTTGAACAACCGTAAGGTGGAAACATCAGAGTTGGAAGGAATCGTTCAGGAATACAATCAATGGAAGGAAAGGCAGTTGAATGCAGGAAACTAAGTTCAACTGTTTTGAGGTGCTTCCTTTGTCCATGGAGTTAGTCCGTTCCAAAAGGTAGGATGAGCCAATAGTAAAAAACAATAAAAATGCCCGACCAAGACTTGTGATTGGTCGGGCATTAATTCTTGAAATCTATCTCTTCATCACCTTCCTTACACTTCCATCGTTCATCTTCACAAAATTGATTCCTTGTTGTAAGGTTGGAATTTTCGTTCCTGTAACCGAGTAGATGGCTATGGGATAACTCTCTTCCGCTTGGGTCGTGATCGTGTGAGATGCGCCACCCTCATTCAATTCATAGCCTGTGCGAGACGAGGTGATATGAATGTTGAATACGAATGTGGCGACCGCTGTCTTGTTCCCTTTCTGATATTTGATTGCCTGACGGATTGTGTAGTTGTCGCCATTCTTTGTCTTGCCTGGATACTGACCAAGGGTGAATGATAAAGAACTGGCGTCAAACTCGCTGAAAACGAATCCAGAAGCGTATGCACAACGGTTGCCCGATGCGTCAAACCAATGGCCGTAGCCGTTGGCGGAAGAGGCAGTATTGCTGATTGTCCCGTTTGAATTTACGGCATAGAACATTGCCTCTCCGTCTGCTGGTCCGTCATTCCTCCAAGTTGTGAGCACACTACTGATGGAAGGAGCCTGCATTTGTAGGGCAGTGCCAAGTTTAGAAGCGGATGCCCCCTCCACTTTGAAGGTTAAGCCTTGGTGAATATTGGACGAAGCAGGGAAATAGACGTCGTATGTGATTTCCACATCACTGATGTCTTTTGAGTCGGAGAGGTCAGCCGCGCCAAAGATGTTCGTGCCTTTGAACTCAACCGTGTATGGCCATTGGTCGTCATAGATGATCTTCTCGGCCCATTTGTGCTGAATGTATTCCGAAGGGGCGGGGGATATGACTAAAAACATTTTTTTTACTCCTTCTGGAACTACGCAACTTACGTTGCAAGAGGCATCGACAGCCGTATTCGTTTCTGAACAATAAACTTTGTCTTCGTAAAGGTATTTCCTCGATCCGTCGTTCATCAATGCTACATAACCCAAACGAAAACCTCTGGATGCATATTTCGCGACGTAGTTGTAGGTGGTAACATCGGCCGAGATGAGATCCTCATCGCCGAAATATAGTTTCGTGTCGCCTTGGGGAAGAGGAGCGCCATTGGCAAGAGAGGTGAATGCCGTAGTGATTTCGGAACCTGCTTTGGGTACGTTGAGTTCAATGATGTTGAATCCTGTGCTTTGCGGACAACTGCTATAGGACACTTGATATTTTGAATCGCCAAGCGCGATGTAGTCATAGCGGTACGTGCCGATGTATTTGTCGGCTTCTTCGCGCACATTGTCTATGTCCATCGTGGCCATCTTCATGGCGTAGTGGAAATACTCGTTGTATAGGTCGGGTGCACTCAAATTCATCATTTTCATAAGACTCTCGTTGGGGTCCATGCCACGCCCTGCATTGAATCTCCACAATCTGCCGATGACATCGATGCCATGCTTTTCGGCAAGATAGTAGTGCCACCAATACGACTGGTATCTGTGCCACTCGTGGGTCATTGCATAGTTATGGGTGTTTTTAAAGCGATCCCAACTTTGAGCCCACTTCAAATCAGGATAAGTTTGGTTGGACTGCCATTGTGCCGTCTGCTCCCAAAATGTGGATCCTTTGCCTATTGCCGTGCGGAATCCGGAGTAGCCTTTGAGGTCGGCATATACTTGATATTGAAAAGAATGTCCCACTTCGTGTCCTACGGAGTGCCCTACCGGTTTGCTTGTGCTTGGGCTAAGCCACAGTGCCCCGATGGTGTCGTCATATCCGCCTCCGAAGCATACCCAATCCGTCGTATAGTTGAGCAGAATCATCATCTTGTATTTAGAGACGTTGGAGTTGCGCTCGTCGCAAAATCCAAGTGTGCCCACGTTCATAGCGTAGAACCCCTCGCATTTCTTCAGCAAATCATCAATGTCCACACTGTAGGTGTACGAAGCGTCTGTCGGATTCGTGTTGCGATATTTTTTATCCCAATAGACGATGAAGTTCTCGCTCTCCTTTGAACGTGATTTTGACCAGGTGTATAAGTTGTCGGGGTCATATTCTTTGTAGAGCAATGTGTCCTTGTTGTTCTGCCATTCGTATGGAATATAAAGGCTTTTTTGTGCCAACAAGTTAGAGGCAAATGCCATAGATGCGAGTGTGATTACTATTCGTTTGAGTGTTTTCATGATATATGAATTATGGTTGTATCGATTTTTACAAATGTAGTGAAACATTGATTGCCTTACAAATGAAGAAAATATGTTTTTTGATATCGAATCCAATGTTTTTTCTGTTGAAGGTAAAGATTATAGCCAATAAAAAACCGAACTCATCGAAATGGGTTCGGTTTTTGGGGCATGATTCCCGATCTTTCTTTCCTTGGGGAATGTGAGCTTTATTTGGGTCTATAGCCTGAATTTTCAAGAATCTCTTGGGCGTCGTTGTTCTCCATCAGTTGTTGGATGGTGACGTTGGCATTCTTCTCCATGTAAGAGCGGACGATTTGCCATCCTATCCAATTGCCGGCTCTTCCGGGGGAATCTTGCGGGAAGTAGGAGGTGAATGGCGCTGGCGTCGTGTACTTGGCAATGAGAATCTGGTCGGTTGAGAAGAGATGCCTGTTTTCTGTCAAGTAGCCCCACATTTGGGCTTCGTTGGCCTCGCACCAGTCCCATTGGTCTTTGCTGTAGCCCATAAGGTCGAGTTGGCTCTTGTCGGGGAATAGTGCCTCGTTTAAGTAGAGCAATTTGCCTTGGAGGATGATGTTGGCTAACAAGGTCGGTGTTTCTTCTTTGAGCGTGAATTCGGACTCGACCCAACCTGTGATGGCATCGGTTGTTAATCGCTCTCTCCTCAAGTTAGGTATGAGGTAGTCGTAGATGCCATCTACGTATTTGTAGTTTTTGTAATCCTTCCCTAAGTAATATTCCAGAGAGACGGCCAAAATGCCCTCGTCAACAACGATGAAGTTTCCGAATCCGGAGAAAATTGTATATACTTTCGGCACTTGGATATTAGGGAACAATGTATTGAGACGCTTGAAGGCCTCTGTCAGTTCCTGCTCCTCTTGGCTCATGTCTTTGTATTCGGTTTCGCAGTCTCCATACAATTCGCGGTAAGCGGGGTGGGTGAGGAAATCGTGGACAATCTTCCCTTCTGGATACAAAGGCGAGGCTCCAATGATGCATTTCAAGTATAGGTCGGAAAATTGACCGTACTTAGGTTTCAATAGCGCAAGGGAACTGTCGATTCGAGTCGTGTCCATTTGGAAAAAATCTCGGTCGAATCGTTCTATTTTGATGGGTTCTACGGTGCTTTTGCTTGTGTCTATCTCTGCGTAGCGATTTTTCTTTCCGCAAGAGAAGAGGCAAGTGCAGGCAAGAATTAGAACTGCAAGTTTCTTCATGTCGTTTGTTTTTAATGTTCGAAAAATACCGTAGAGACGTCCTCCATGGGGCGTCTCATTTTCTTGGAAATATAAAAGGAGACCTTTCCTATAAAAGCAAGGCCTCCCTTTTTTATTGTTACAAATTATTTGTACATACTTTCTCTCAATTCCTTGATGTTCTCGTCCAAGATGTAGTCGTCGTAATCCATTCTCTTGTCGATGATTCCCTTAGGCGTCAATTCGATGATACGGTTGCAGACGGTTTGGATGAATTCGTGGTCGTGAGACGACATCAGGATGTTGCCCTTGAACGATTTCAATGTGTTGTTGAATGCTTGGATGGACTCCAAATCCAAGTGGTTGGTAGGCGAGTCCAAAACGAGGACGTTGGCGTTCTTCAACATCATTCTAGAAATCATGCAACGCATCTTCTCTCCTCCGGAAAGCACGCTTGCCTTCTTGTAGATCTCCTCTCCGGCGAAGAGCATACGTCCGAGGTAACCGCGGACAAATGATTCGTTGGTGTCAGGTGAGTATTGAGCCAGCCAATCCACCAATTTCATATCCGTATTGAAGAATTCAGTATTGTCCACAGGCAAGTAGGCAGGCGTGATGGTCACACCCCATTTGTAGTTGCCAGAAGCAGGCTTTACGCGGTCGTTGATGATTTCGAAGAAAGCCGTCATGGCACGTGGGTCATGAGATAGGAATACGACCTTGTCATCCTTCTCCACATTGAAGGTTACGTTCTTGAATAGCGTCTCGCCGTCGGATGTCGTATAAGACAAGTCGTTGACTTCGATGATTTGGTTTCCTGGCTCGCGCTCTGGCGTGAAGATGATGCCAGGGTATTTTCTTGTGGAAGGCTGGATCTCCTCGATGTTGAGTTTCTCCAACATCTTCTTACGGCTGGTGGTCTGTTTAGACTTAGCCACGTTGGCACTGAATCGTTGGATGAACTCCATGAGTTCCTTTTTCTTCTCCTCAGCCTTCTTGTTTTGTTGTGCTTGTTGGCGGAGGGCCAATTGGCTTGACTCGTACCAGAAACTATAGTTGCCGGCAAACATGGTGATTTTGCCGTAGTCGATGTCAACTGTGTGAGTGCAGACGGCATCCAAGAAGTGACGGTCGTGAGAAACGACAAGCACAGTGTTCTCGAAGTTAGAAAGATAGTTCTCCAACCACATCACCGTGTCAAGGTCAAGGTCGTTGGTAGGCTCGTCGAGTAATAGGTTGTCTGGCTTTCCGAACAAGGCTTGAGCCAACAACACGCGCACCTTCTCCTTACCACTCAACTCCTTCATCAACTTGTAGTGGAGGTCCTCCTTGATGCCGAGACCGCTAAGCAATGCTGCGGCGTCGCTCTCTGCGTTCCATCCGTCCATTTCGGCAAACTTCTCCTCCAATTCGGAAGCACGAAGTCCGTCTGCGTCAGAAAAGTCCTCTTTGGCATAGATGGCGTCCTTCTCTTGCATCACGTTCCACAAAGGCTCATGTCCGCGAAGAACTGTCTCGATTACAGTGCATTCGTCAAATTCGAAGTGGTCTTGCTTGAGGACGGAAAGACGTTCGCCTGGAGCAATGGTGATGTTACCTTTTGTTGGACTAAGTTCTCCGCTGACAACTTTTAGGAATGTTGATTTTCCGGCACCGTTGGCACCGATGATTCCGTAACAATTTCCGTTTGTAAATTTGAGGTTCACATCTTGGAACAAAATTCTTTTTCCAAACTGAACTACAATGTCTGCTGCTGTAATCATATATTTATTGCTTTTCTTTTGTTTCAGATTGCAAAGATATGATTTTTATTCTCGTTTGCCAAAAAAACACTCTCTTGGCAGTGCCGAAAAACAAAGGAATGTTAGAGGTTGTTCAAGAAAAAGTGAACATTCTGAAAGAATGGCTTGTGAACTGCGGAAACAATGTCTCAAGACAATCTATTTTCAACATGCCTCCCATCCCTTGCTGATTTTCACTCTCGTTTATCAGTCAAAAAAGGGAAAAGAGCGCATTCGTGTCGAACGTACATTCGATAACCAATTGACTATCTTTTGATTACAATTCGTTGAATTCACGTTATTTTAAGAGACATTTCTTACCTCCAACAATATAGATATTTCTATCATGAGGCATCGAGTTGAGTTTTCTACCTTGAATGTCGTAAACATTCTGTTCGCTATGTTCTTTTGTTGCAGCCACATTACCAATGTTGGTTTCCGTTTCATCAACAAATTGCCAAGTATCTAACTGCACATTCCCTTTCAGTATTAGGTAAAGGG
>JAKSLA010000020.1 GCA_024401455.1 Paludibacteraceae bacterium
CGGAGAGGGCGGAGATGCGAGCCTTGTCGATGAGGGCCTTCAGTTCATCGTCCGCGCGGTCGTATATTTTGGGGTCAATCCGTTCCATTTTGCCTATGTTTTTAATCGTTTGTATCCAGATGTCCTCATCGGAAAGTTTGCTGATATCAAAAGAGAAGTTGGGAAGGGAGATGTAGTATTTTCGGATCCTATCCCAAATAATTTCTTTTGTGCTGAGGTCGCACTCCGCTGTTTGGGTTATGACCTCCGTCAGTTCATCCATGGGAGCACCGAGGATGAAAACCCCGATCAAGTGGGGAATGTCCGTCTCCCGCTCGCTCCAGGCTGTGCCTTTGCCGATGTGTTTGTCCATCAGATTGTAAAGATAGTAATTTGCTCTTGTTTGGAAAAATCGGTGTCCGTAATTCTGCATTTCCACAATCACCTCGTCCCCGTTGGCTAATCGGCAACGCAGGTCGAACGTCACGCCCCGCTGGCTTTCCCGAACTCTTGTGCTCTCTACGTTTTCAAACACGAGGCTTTCAATTTCCCCATACTCCTTGCCGATAATGATGTTGAGGAACCTTTTCATTACTTTCTCGTCGCCGAAGCAACGTTTGAACCCGAAATCGGTTCGTAAATCGATAAAAACGGGTCTCTTTTTGAGATTGTCCATAAATGTTATTATTAAATTCAAAAAAACATGGTAGAAAGCACCAGACAAAACGCGGATGATTTCTGATGCAAAAGTAGTGAATTTGTTTTAATATGTAATAGAATTTGTTTTAATTGTTTATATCACACCGATGTCATTTAGTTTTGACGAAATATTTATAATTTGCATATAAATTGTATATTCATTCTATTGTATGATATATTTTATAATCTTCTTGCAAAAAAGTACGCATTTTTATTGGATTATAAGAAAAACAACGTATATTTGTACTGTCTAAAAGACAATAACGAATATTAACCGAATAAATATTAAGATTATGGCAGCAGCAGTTATTTTTTGCACAGAGATTGCAGTAGCAATGGCAGTAAAGGTTTGGAACGTCAAGGACGCTCTCAGTAAGTAACCCTCAATCACATCTTATGAATCTATGAATCGACAGCAGAATTTTAAATGCCGACTATAGCCTCGATATCGACACAGTTGATCATCGAGGCTTTTTGTTTGTTATGAGTCAGATAGACTAATTCACGTTATAAAACAAAAAAAAAGACGCCAACAAGTGACGTCTCCTTATATCATAAATTTTCTTGATCTTTATAAGACTTTTCCAAATCAAGCAAATGGAAATTGTGCTGGCGCTGCTTGGGTCCTGGCGGAATGGTCATATAGTCGCCATACTTCTGAGAAAGGTAAGCATCTGGATTCCCCACACCCATAACCATCTTATCTTCAAATAAAATTGGGGTTGGATTGCCTACATAGGCGCGCGGCATGATACCTTTGCGACCATCATCATGATCGACCACCAAATCTGAGGCGTCAAAATCGTATTTCTTCTGCATTTTCTGCATCTTCCCTTGAATCTCTTCCAAGGTATATAACTTTCTACAAAGACGAGGAAGCCATGAAGATGGACCATGCCCATGTTTGAACGGATTTCTGCAAACAAGATATATCAAACGCTTCAAACAAAAATAGTGGGCAAAATGAAGACGCTGCATCAATTTGTTGGAAGTCATACCATCCAAAGGAAATACGTCCATATAGATGCCACCCAGATACTTCAAATGCATACGCTCAATCAATGTCGTGCTGGCATCCTGGATTTTTGCGAAAGGCAAAGGATACTCCTTGTCCGTCTCAAAAGCCACCACCTCCATGGGTTGAGGCAACCACTCTGAAGCATGAGCCATCAGAAGATCGTAATCCTTGCGGGGCATACCAATGTCAAGATCGTCGTCCCAAGGGATAAAACCTTTATGTCGGACAGCCCCTAAAAGCGTTCCTGCAATAATGTAGTAACGAAGGCCATGCTCCTTGCAAACCTTGTCAATCACCATCAGAATGTCAAGGATACGAAGTTGAAGCGGTCGAATTTCATAAGTTGCCATACCTTCTGCGATTATCAGTTAATCAATAAAGCGCTGCTGGAATACGCCTCTTGGCAGCGTTAAAATCATCCACCGTATCCAACTCACAAGAGAAGAGGTCAGTCACATCCAGCACTTGGTAAGTGTGGCCTTTAGGGAAGAGTCGCTCAAAAGCACGCTCATAAAAGACATTGACCAGCCCTTCCTTCTCCATCATGACCTCCAACTCTTCGTAAAGCGCCTTGGTGTAGGCACGACCCATACGCTCGATTCCGAGGCTTTCGCCAATGGCATCAGCAGGATTGCAAGTTTTATTCAATTGTGTAATCGCGCCATTTTTATCAATGATGACCTTGATCTCCTCTTCGCCCAAATCATGACGGATAAGAGTCAACAGATTTTCGCTGTCGCTATCAAGAACACGACGCACAATCATCGGATCATACAGCAAATCGCTATCAAGAAGAAGGATGTCCTCACCGTCCGCCTCGGGACGAGCCAACCACAATGAATAGATATTGTTTGTGGACTCGTAAAGGTCATTATGGATGAAACTAATCTTCAAATCCGAATAATTTGCTTTGAGGAAATCTTCTATCTGATGATGCAGATAGCCAGTCACGACAACGAACTCCCTAATGCCATTTTGTTTCAAAGCATCCATCGAACGCTGAAGGAGCGAACGATTTCCCACCTTCAACAAGCACTTAGGACAGTCATTCGTCAACGGACGAAGACGAGAAGCGATGCCAGCGGCAAGAATTACAGCCTTCATTTACCTAATGCGATTTTTTTGATGGTTTCACAAACAATCTTATTCTGCTCAGGACGGCCCAACGTGATGCGCAAATGCTTGTCAATGCCAGGCTCGTTCATAAACTTAATCTTATAATCCTGATCTGCCATAGCCTTTTGCAAAGCCGGCTTCAACTCAATCGGATACTTGATGAGGATGAAATTGGCTACGGAATCATAGACCTTGAAACCGGGCAACGAGCCCAACTCTTTGGCATAAAGTTCGCAACCCGCCTTCATCTGCTGAGCCACATTTCGGTAATGCTCGTCGCTTTGGAGAGCCGCAATAGCCACCTCTTCCGCAAAACGGTTATAACCAAGATACTTGTTGGCACACTTCAAGAACTTCTCCTGATTCTTGCCGATGAACCCGAAGCCCATACGAAGGCCCGGCAATCCGTAGAACTTAGAGAGTGTACGAGAAATGATCAAATTACTATGCTTATTGACCAACTTGGCGATATAACTGTTGTCAACAACGACAAAAGAGGCATAAGCCTCGTCTATCAAGACAATCACATTGGAAGGAATATGCTCCATCAACCAATCCACCTCATCGGGTGTAAGGCCATTCCCCGTCGGATTGTTAGGAGAAGCCAACAAAAGAATCTTAGGCTTAACCTCGTTGACCTTGGCAACCACCTCCTGCAAATCATACTTGAAGGAAGTCTCCGTTTCATAAAGAGGATATTTATACGTGGTTCCATCCACCTCGTCAGCAATGGAGTTGTAATACCACCAAGAGTATTCTGGCACAAGCATCGTCTTGTTGCCATCCGCCTCTGAAAGGAAATAATGGACGGTATTTTTTAGGATATCTTCGCCTCCGTATCCGAGCAACACCTGCTTCTCGTCAACTCCGTAAAGTTCTGAAAGAAATACGGAAACGATACTTTTCTTGCCTTCGTCATAGATACGCGTATAAAAGCAAAGTTTGTTTGGATCAAAGTTCTTTATCGCTTCAAGCACTTTAGTTGAAGGCGAAAAATTGAATTCATTTCTGTCAAGAAAGTTCATTTGTCTGACGTTTTGGGGGAGATAAAATCCCCGATTTGCATATAGGGACATTCTATAAATACATGATTTATAATAGAATCCCTTTGAAATTTCGAAAGGAAAACGCTATTTGCGAGACACCCACATTTCAAGGAAATGGATGATTGCCCTGTTTCATACAAGACGCCTTCTTTTCAATCTACAAATATACAAGTTTTATGTATCATTCCGTCAAAGTAGTCCGAAAATAGGTGTTTATACTAAATTTTTTGCTCTCTACTTTCCTACGATAAGACATTTATCCCTAAACTTTGCTAAAATGCCCTTATTCTAAATTTAATTTACTATTTTCGCAAAATAATGTATATTACCGTTCGCATATTCCCATGGCAAGTAGCCAAGAAGCGGACATCTAAAATGAATTTCACAAAATGAAGATAGCAGTCATAAATAAATCGAAACACCCGTTGCCAGAATATGCCACGGAACTTTCGGCAGGTCTTGACCTCCGTGCCAACTTGGACGAAGCGGTGGAAATCAAGCCATTGGAGCGCAAGATGATTCCAACGGGCCTCTATATTGCTTTACCTAAGGGGTATGAAGCACAAATCAGACCTCGTAGCGGATTGGCTGCCAAACACGGCATTACTGTGCTCAACTCGCCCGGTACCATCGATGCCGACTATCGCGGCGAAATCAAGGTCATCCTTGTCAACCTCTCCAACGACCCCTTCAAGATTGAAGACGGCGAAAGAATTTGCCAAATGGTGGTGGCCCAACATGCCGTTGTAGAATGGCAACCTTGCGACGAACTCGATTCAACCGAACGCGGGGAAGGCGGTTTCGGTCATACTGGTGCTAAATAATTAAACATTGACAATGAAATTCAACTTAGATATATGCAAGAGGGCCATTAGCTTCTGCCTCCTTGCCGTCGCCCTGCTGACGGCATCTCTCCCTACAGCCCAAGCCAACGGAAACGACGCCGGCCAACCCGACCCTCGCACCACCAAAAAGTTCCAATATTACTTTTTGGAGGCGCTCAGACAACGCTCTCTAAAGCAGTATGATGCCGCAGCAGACAACCTGTTGCGCTGCCTCTGCCTGGATCCCAACAAGGCGGCCGTCTATTCGGAACTGGCCAACCTCAACATCTCCTGTGGGAAAAACAAATTGGCTAAAAACTATATGCTAAAGGCGGTGTCGCTCGACCCGACCAATATCTGGACCAACCAAGTATTGGCCCAACTCTACACGGACAACAACGAGTACGAACTCGCCGCCACCACCTTTGAACAAATCCTGAAAAAAGACCCCGATAATGCGGATTACTACTACTACATGCTTGCCCAACTTTACACCAAAAACCAACAATACGACAAGGCTATAAAAGCTTGGGACGGATTGGAAGAGACAAACGGCATCAGCGACCGCATCACCATGGAAAAGTTCAAACTTTATGTGGCACAAGATAAAGTGAACAAGGCTTTCGATGAAATCGACAAATTAATCAAAGCGTTTCCGATGGACACAAAATACAAGGTGCTCAAAGGCGACCTTTACCAAGCCGTAGGTAAAAACGAAAAGGCGGAATCGGCCTACAAGAGGGTGCTGAAGTCTGACCCTAACAACTCGGTTGCCAAAACCCAACTGGCCATGCTCTACATCTCCAACAAACGTGAGAACGAGGGAATGAACATGATCAAATCAGTCTTGGGTGACTCGTTGGCCGACATCGACATAAAGAAGAACATACTCGCCTATGTAAGTCAAGACTCCATCGTCATGACCCGCATTGACGACTCCATCTTCCTCAACCTCATAAAGATGCACCCCAACGAAGAGTTCCCCTACCTTGCCTACTCCTCCTTCTTGCTTGACAAAAAGAACTTGGATGGATTTAAATATATGCGCAAGGCATTGGAAATCAACCCGAAATATGAGGATTCTTGGAATCTCCTGATTAACTACTATATGATGGAGAACGACACCATAGGCATCTACAACGCCTGCACGGAGGCATTGGAACATTTCCCAGAGAATGCCAACTTCTACTACACACTGGGCATCGTCTATCAAAATATGGACAAAAAAGATTCCACCATCTATGCCTGGAACAAGGCGGTGACCCTCCTCAAAAGCCAAAATTTGACTTTGGCCTCAGTCATTCAAGGAAGCGTGGGCGACGTTTACTCCTCATTGGGGAAAAAGGAGGCTGCTTATGCCGCCTATGACAGTGCCATCGTATTGGACGAAAAGAACATGCTGGTACTCAACAATTACGCCTACTTCTTAGCCTGCGACGGAAAAGAGTTGCAAAAGGCGGAACGTATGAGCGCCATGACGGTCCAAGCTCACCCGAAGAACGCTACATTCCTCGACACGTATGCTTGGGTATTCTTCAAACAAGGCAACTATCTTCTCGCCATGATGTATATCGAACAAGCCCTCGCCAATGGAGGCGGCGACAATGCCGAGTTGCTGGAGCACTATGGAGACATTCTGTTCATGAACGAGAACAAGGACAAGGCAAATGACTTTTGGAAACGCGCCTATGACCTCCACCAAACAGGGGACCCGTCGAAATACGAAGGATTAGATAAATTGAAACAAAAGATTGAGAGTGGTACTTATGTTGAATAAACGATTCATATACTTCATTACCCTATTGGGACTGCTTCTGTCTTTCCAAGCCTGCAAAAGCAGCAAGATTGACAAGACAAAGAATACGTCGATGCTACAAAATATCGACTACGAAACATTTAACGTACCCAAAGTGACATTCAGCGTAAATGGGAATGGCCACTCCATAAGTGTAAACGGAACTCTGCGCATCCGCAAGGACAGTGCCATTATGATTTCCGTCCAACCCTTCTTGGGAATGGAGGTGGGTCGTGCATTCATCACACAAGACTCGCTTATGATCATCGACCGTATCCATAAACGCTACTTTAAAGCAAGTTATGACGAAGTGGGGAAGAAATCGGATATAGGATTGAACTACAATGTTTTCCAAGCCATCTTCACAGAGGCACTATTTGCCTACGACAACCCCAAGGCTAAGATTTCCGACTTCAAGGAGACCACAATCGGAGATCTACGTATGTTGCAATATGCCAGTTCAAATGTGATTCAAGAGTTTGTCGTCAACAATGAAAACCGCGTGCAACAAGCATCGGTCATGTCTGAAAAGACTCCCTACTCATTGCACTGGAGCTACACCAAATTCAATGCGTTGGACAATGGGTATATTTTCCCTCACCAAATCAAATTCCAGACTTCCGACGGCAAGCGTCCCAAAAATATGGACATCGACTATAAAAAAATAGAACTTGACAAGAAGTTGAACTTCGACTCCAGCGTTCCTTCCAATTATGAGAAGGTATCCATCGAAGATCTGTTGTCTATACTTATGTAAATGAGAAGATTGTTGGTCATATTATCGCTATTTTTAGGTTGCCTCTTCGTGGGACAACAGGGCTCCCTTTGCCTTGCCCAAAGCAAAACGAAGACCACACAACAGAAGAAGACGACCACCAAAAAGAAGACACAAACCAATACCAGCAAAACTTCGGAAACGCTAAAAGACTTGAAGAACAAACAATCTTCCGTTGATAAAAACGTTAAGAAGATAGACAAGTCGTTGGCAGAAACACGTCAATCCACACGCCAATCGTTGAAACAGTTGGAACAAATCAATTCCGACATCAAACGAAGAAACGAACAGATTGAAACGCAAGGAAAAGAAATCATGGCGCTCGACACCCGAATTACGGAAATGAACCGTAACTTGGGCACCATGCAGAACGAGTACGCGTATATGAAAGAGAAATACGTCCAACTCATATACCATGCCTATGTAAAACAAAAGGCACAAGACAAACTGCTCTTCGTACTCTCCGCCCCTTCGTTCCACGAGGCTTATATGCGCTTCAACTACATCAACAAATTTGCCACACTCAGACGAGAACAGGCAGAGGCCCTCGAACGCTCACGCGTAGAATTAGACATTAAGAAGCAAGAGATAGAGTCAACCAAACGCCAATCTGAGAAATTGCTCAGAAGTCAAGAGTCGGAACAGAAGCAGCTACTCGTAGAAAAGCAGAAGCAGAACGAGATGGTGGCTTCGCTCAAAAAGCAGGAGAAGGAGTTGGTGAAAGAACTCCAAGACCAACAACGCATCTCCGACCAGTTGAACAAACGCATTCAAGACCTCATTGCAAAACAAGCACAAGAGTCGGCCACCCGAGAGAAGAAGAAGCAGGCCACCCAACCAACAACCAAAGGAGGCTATGCCATGACCCAAACCGAAAAGGTTGTCTCTGGCGGCTTCGAGAAGAAGCAAGGCTCTCTGCCTTGGCCTGTCAACGGCACCGTCGTCGGACACTTCGGAAAACAACAGCACCCTGTCCTGAAGCATGTTACCACCGACAACAAGGGCATCTACATCTCTTCACCCAAGGGGTCGGAAGCCACATTGGTGCATGACGGCGTGGTGACCACCTGCTTCGCCGTTCCTGGCAACAACAATGCCATTATCGTGCGCCACGGCAATTTTCTCACCGTCTATTCCAACCTCACCAAGGTCTATGTAAAGACGGGCGACAACTTGAAGAGCGGCCATAAATTAGGCAAAATATACGAGGATCCGGACGATAAATACAAGGCCACCCTTTTCTTCCAAATATGGAAGGAAAAAGACTTGCAAAACCCGGAAAGATGGCTTAAAAAGAAATAGAATAATAAAACTTAAATATAAACTCGACATGGAGAACTTGGAAAAAAAAGAAGTGGATTTGATGGATATCCTTAGGATTAGTCTATCATATATTATACTATCTTTCAAACTGTTAATTCGATTCGGAGCTTGGCTGTTACGCTTCATCTATCAACAAAAAATCATTATCGGGGCATTTATGCTTATGGGATTGGGCTATGCACTCTTCGAATCAAGAAAGGGAAATCTAAAACACAAGGCAAGCGTCGAGATAACTATCAACATGCACGACGCCTACTTCTTCAACTCTCTGATCAGTACGTTGGACATGTATTGCCAAAACGAGGACAAGACCTTGATCGGTCAAAGCCTCAACCTCACTGGCGACGAAGCCAAGGACTTGCTTTCCATTAAGTCCTACTTCATCATTGATGAGATGGTGGACGGCACACCCGACAAGATAGATTACGAAAACAAATACAATGCCATGGATACCACATGCGCCCGTATGAAAGACCGTCTTGTCATCGAGGCCATTGTAAAGGAGAATTTACAAATCTTCGAAAAATTGCCAGAGGCACTCCTCTTCTACTTCTCCAACAATCCAACGCTGAAGGCAGAGAATGAGATGCGCATGAAGCAAATTGACGAAAACATCTACTCCATCAACAATGAGATCATCATGTTGGACAGTTTACGTAAAATAGAATATTTCAAACAACCTAGAAATGCTAATTACGGAGCCGACAAAACGGTTATCTTGAACGAGAAGGAGAAGAAACTCTATCATGAGGACATGCTCAAGTTGGAGTCACGCATCTACGACCTTCAATGGATGAAGGAGATCAACAACAAGTGCGTCAACTTCGTGAGCGATTTCAGCCTCTATCCAAAGGCTGTCAACCGCATTACCCAATCCATCATAAAGTATGTAGGAATCGCATTCCTCATCGGTTTAGCCATCGCACTCGTCCTCTTCTCAAGAAAAGATGTAAAGAATTTTTTGGAAAACAAGAATGGAAATGAATAAATATCGTTGGGCGATTTTGGGCGCGGGCCACATTGCGGAAAAATTCGCGGAAGGACTTGCCGCTTGTCCGCAAGCCATTTGTTACGCCGTAGGTTCCCGCCAAAAGGCAAAGGCAGAGAACTTCTGCCAACAGTTCGGGTTTGAAAAGGCTTACGGCTCATACGAAGAGATGTTGGCCGACCCGAATGTGGACGTGGTCTATATCGCCACGCCGAACAACTTGCATTACGAGCATACTCAACTCTGCCTCAACGCAAGCAAAGCCGTCTTGTGCGAAAAACCTTTCGCCCTCAATGCTGACGATGTAAAGAAGATGTCCGCTCTTGCCCGCAAGAAAAAGCTCTTCTTGATGGAGGCATTGTGGAGCCGCTTCCTTCCGACCATCAACCGTTTCAAGGCAGAAATGGAGAGCGGGAAATTGGGCAAGCCTCAACTGCTTCAAGCAGAATTCGGCTTCAAGGCGAAGTATGATGAAAACAGCAGATTGTTCAGCCCTTCGCTGGGCGGCGGCGCGGTTTACGACATCGGTATCTATCCTTTGTTTTTGGCTCTCTACTTGTTCGGGAAACCGACCTCGGTAGAGGTGACAGCCGTACCGGCTCCTACAGGAACCGACATGACAACCGCCATTCTTATGAAACACGCTGGAGGCGAAATCAGCGTACTGACAGCCTCATTTGCCATGCGCATGGAGTGCGATGCCAAACTCTATCTCTCGGATGGCTGCCTGCGCCTCTGCCGTATGTTCCACATGCCTACCAAACTGACGTCCGCTTGTGGCGACGACGAACCTACGGAAATCAAGGTAGAGACCCTCTCCAATGGCTACAACTACGAAGCTATGGAGGTGATGGCCTGCCTGGACGGAAAGCAGACGGAAAGCAAACTATGGTCGCTCGATATGTCCAACGACCTAATGGAACTGATTGACTTGGTGAACGAAAAAGCCAAGCAACAATTTATCAAAGAATAAGTCTTTATTTTTTTATATCGATAAATGGTTCTGAATTATATCTGGGTCGGTTTTTTCTTAGTCTCCATGATTGTGGCGATTGTCCAATGTTTCTGTGGCGACTATGCGGTGTTTGAGCGAATGGTGAGCAGCACTTTCGACATGGCAGAGAGCGCCGTCATGAAAATTATTCTTCCCCTTAGCGGTGTGATGATTTTGTGGATGGGTCTGATGAACATCGGCGAGAAGGCGGGCGCCGTCAACTTCTTGGCTAAGATTGTCGGTCCGTTCTTCAACAAACTTTTCCCCGAAATTCCGAAGAACCACCCTGTACATGGACAACTGCTAATGAACTTCTCGGCCAATATGCTGGGACTCGACAATGCAGCCACACCGCTCGGCCTAAAGGCAATGGATGGCCTCCAACAACTGAATCCGAACAAAGAGACCGCCTCCAACGCACAAATCATGTTCTTGGCCCTCAATACGTCGGGCTTGACACTCATCCCGATTACCATTATGGCTCAACGCGCCATGATGGGAGCAGCCAATCCGACCGATATATTCATTCCTCTACTGTTATCCACCTTCTTCTCCACGCTGACAGCCATCCTCTTTGTCAGCTACAAACAGAAGATCAATCTGCTCAACAAAATTGTTATCGGCTGGATAGGTGGTATTGCGGCCATACTGGGCATTGCAATGTGCTTCCTTTCTCAACTGAGCAACGAAGAGTTGGCTCACGTCTCAAAGATAGCGAGCAATGCCATCCTATTTTCCGTCATTGCCGCCTTTGTCTGTGCCGGCGCATACAAACGCATCAACGTTTACGAATCATTCATAGAAGGTGCCAAAATGGGCTTTGAGACCTCCGTCAAGGTGATGCCCTATCTGGTCGCCATGCTGGTGGCCATAGGCGTTTTCCGCGCCTCAGGAGCCATGGATTATCTGATCGGCGCCATCCGTTGGATGTTCTCCCTACTATCGGTCAATACTGATTTTGTGGAAGCGCTTCCTACGGCTTTTATGAAGCCATTGAGCGGTAGCGGCGCGAAAGGCATGATGCTGGAATCCATGATGGTTCATGGGGCCGACTCATTCGTCGGAAGGCTCACTTGCCTCTTCCAAGGGGCAGCAGACACGACCTTCTATGTGATTGCCCTCTACTTCGGTTCAGTAGGAATACGTAAAACGAGATATGCCGTAACGGCAGGATTAGTGGCCGACCTCGGTGGGGTCATCGCCGCCATCTTCATAGGATACTACTTCTTTCATTAATGTATAAAAACTAAGGAATTATGATTACATATTACGCTGAAGAGATCAAAATGCCGAAAATCAAAAAAAGAGAGATTTCGGCTTGGGTGAAAATGGTGGCAGCGCACCACGGATATAAAGTCGGCGAAATCTCCTACATCTTCTGCTCAGACGAGCATATTTTGGAGGTGAACAAACAATATCTGCAACACGACTATTATACGGACATCATCACATTCGACTATACGGAGGAGAAGAAGATCTCAGGCGACCTCTTCATCAGCCTCGACACCGTAGCGACCAATGCCGAGAAGTTTGGCGCCACCTATGAGAATGAACTTCACCGCGTCATCATACACGGCATTCTCCACCTCTGCGGCATCAACGACAAAGGCCCTGGCGAACGTGAAATCATGGAAAAATGCGAGAACGAAGCCTTGGAAATTCTCCAGAAAATGAGAGAGACGCAAGAGTAACTCCCACGCATCTATAAAAAGCTAAATCCCCCAGACAATTCCGTTTGGGGGATTTTTTATCCCAATAATTAGTGAAAAAGAGAACGCGACCGACCCATTTTTAAAAAAATCATACATTAATTCAAAAATATTTGAAAAATTCACGTTTTTCACCTACATTTGCATCTGTTACAAATATTGTAACAGAAAAGAGAACATTCAATAATAGTTTGCGATTGTCGTCTGGGCTGTTTTGCAGATGATTAATCTCCATACAACTAAATTAGACACTTATGTCGAATAAAAATGACTTAAGCGGAGCCTATATCGTGCTGGACGGTGCACTGTTTACTTGCAATCAAGGTGCAACCCCCAATTCAATCGTGGCAACGAACAAAGAAAAAGTTTATGCACAAAATAAGAAGGTGATAACGACAGAAGATATCACTTTCCAAACTCCCTCGCTCACTTTCGGAACTTGCTTGCTGAGCACAAACAAACAAGCCGGTCAGCCTTGCGTATATGCCAATGGAGAATGGGACAAAAAAAGTTGCTACGACGAGAAGATCGTACTGGACAGCAGCAAAATGTACTGCTCCGCCTGCACCCCCCAAGGTGGAGAAATCACCTGCTTATACCACGGTCAGCAATGCTCCGTCTCGGCTACCGACTTCGCAAATTTTGAAATAGAATCGGCAGTCTTATTTAATAGCCTCTTGCCTTTTAATGAGTTGGAAAATAAAAAAAGCGAAAAGACAAGCAAGAAGCCCTCATTCTCTGTCAACTCCATCGATCTGACTCGTATCAAGAAGAGCGAAAACACCAACATCCCCATTGCCCAAGAAGAGAAAAATCCCAAACATATCCGCCCAAACGAAAAACTTATACTTGAGGCTAAAAGGAATTCGAAGGTCAGTTTGGAAGGAGAACCCGTCAGTTGGATCATATTCCAGAAAGAGATCATTAAGGCAAGCACACCGAAAGGTAAACCGCAAACAAAAATCAAGAACCTAAAGATATATCCTAAAGTCGGCACCCCATTCACCATACAACTGGCCAAAACAGGCAAATACTACATTGAAGCTATCGGCAATGGCAATGATTACAAATCATTGAAATCATATTACCAGATGCAAAAAAGCCTTGCTGAGAACGAATGGATCGTGAATAAGGAGAGAATCCCTTTGGATGCGAAATGTTGCAAGGAAATTGAAGTTTGTGCAAATGATATTGTCAGACTGTCTCCACAAGGAGACTATCCGAAAGTCAACTCATCATCAACCTCGGCTTGGGATCTGAAAGATGCCAAGAAGCCACTCTTTCTCCGTGCGGAAAACTTCCAAAAGAGTTTGCCCTCCAATAGCATCTCATTCGTTGTCAAGCAGAACGAGCCTTTTGTGTTGAAAGTAGATACTATCTTTGAACTGGCCCATGACGAGTTCCTAACCGTTCATTTCAACAATATTTTGTTGACCTACATGCTCAACAAAAATGCAAGCACGTCCTTCTACTCGTTCAACCCTCTAACGAAGTTATTCACCCTAAAAGGGCTCAACTCAGGCGATTATAGAATCCGCTTCGAACTGAACTGCTTGAACGCCTCCTCCATCTTCAAACCCAAGACATTAGGCGTCGGCGGATTGAGAATCCATTGCATCTCCGACTTCCTTGACATAAAGACCTCCAGCGGAGAGACGGAAAACCCGCAAAACATACGTCCGGGCGATTCGCTCCAATTCAAGGCGGATAGCAGCAAATGCAAGATTGACAGTTCCAAAATTGAATGGAGTTGGGGCAAAGCGATTCCAAAAAACAATAAAAAGAAACCCAATAAGGCAAAGAAGGAGCCTGAACCAGAACCCGTAAGGACAACTAAAAAGTGCGATAAACTGATTATAAATTCCGAAAAGGAAGAGTATAGATTACGGGTAGATGCTTGCATTGAAGACCCCAATTTCCTATTTCAAGACATGAATGGAGAAAAGGATTTGGAGACAGCAAAGAAATGGTCTTTTGAATGCAATGTCATAAACAACAGGATAAAGCGGATATGGCTCGACGCAGAAGAGGCATTTGTGGGCATGACCTACAATTTGTACACAGAATACCTCTACCCCGATTATATTCCTACGAAAGATGGTGAGATCAAAGGTTCGCTAAACGACGAAGTGTTGACAATGGAGAACGGCAAACAATCGCTCGTTTTCGAAAATCCCGGCAAGCAACAAATATCACTGACGATGGGAAACACAGAGACAGTGACAGAGGAGTTTGACGTGTACGACATAACGGTTGAAGAGTGGGTTTTCCTCGATTCGGAACAACATATCATCAAGCAGGTTGGCTTCGGAACGAAGTTCCAACTCTCCATCTACATACCAGCCTTCAAGTACTTGACAGAAAAGGAGCGCTCAGACATCCGGTTGGAGTTATGGGACGAACGTACGGGTAAGAAATTGGAGACTGACGCATTGCACAATGTGATGATGGACGATAAGGGCCATATCAATGCCGAACTGACGGGATATGACCTTTCCGAAAGCACGGACGACATCACCCTCTCATGTGCCTTGGTAAACCTTCCTTATCATGTCAGCGGCCTCAACGACGAGAAGCACAACGGGCATTTCTTCTATGCTAAAGCCAAGAAACTCATCATCAGTGAAAAGGAGTACATCAACGGCTTTTTCGCAGGAAGTACGGGCAATCCACAAAAGTCCATCCTACGCTACGGAATGGAGGCAAAGATAGTTTTGTACATGCACAATCTCAGTCAAAGCAAGATAGAGAACTGCACACTACAACTAGTGGAAAATGACGATTCGGACGACTTGAAGGATACGCTCATCTGGAAAAGTGACATTCCGAAGCCCAATGACGACGGTCGAGTAGAAATTGTCATTCCAGAAAATATCATCAATGAAGCCGACCACAATGCCGAGACGCCCAGAATCCCACGCCTCTTCTATTTTAAAGTAGTCTATCACAACCCCATTACGGAGGAATTGTCGCTGCTCCTCGCCTATCCGGCACAAAAAATCGGCGACGATTTCAAGATCGAACTCAATGAAGAGTCCGTCCAAAAATTAAACTGCAATTACTTTTGGCAGTTGAAGTATGTACCCAATGATGAAGGAGAATTGAACGATGCCATATCTGGACGAGCCCTTTCCGTCATTGGTGAGGAACTCAAACTGGGCGAAGGCCGAGTACGACGATCGGGAGACTGCCCGCGTTGCAACGAAGAGGCAAAAGAGATGTATGCTAAAGTGATGAGTATAAATCGATTTAATACAGATGAAGAGACCCAACAACGTGTCAAAACAATCTGTGAAACTTATACGAAATATATGGATCGTTTCTATATGAACACATGCTGGATCAAAGCCCACTACTTCGCACAAATATCCGTGGAATCTGGGGCAAATTTAAAATGCAACCCCGAAAACATGAATTACACAAGAGAAAGATTGGAAGAAGTCTTTAAGAATAGGTTATTCTACACAGATGCAAATGGGCAACAAAATTACCGCGCTGGGATGAAGGAAAAGATTGATGCAATTTACCAATTGCCAAGCGACCCTAATAACCTATCCAACCAAAGGGCCAAAGCAATTGCCAACTTCATCTATTTCGGAGTAAACGGCAACGGCACAGATAAAGACAGTAAAGATGGCTGGATATATAGAGGTGGTGGTATGATCCAACTTACTGGGAAAAGTGTATATAATGGGACGGAAAGAGCCATCGAAGCTTTTCTTGGGAAGAAGATTTCTTTAGGCGGGGCTGACAAATTAAGTGCTGACGTAGAACTTTCCACAATAGCATCCATGGTTTATCTTGCCAAAAGGAAAATACATCTCAGAAAATTCACAGAGAATAAGAATGGGATTAAAAAAATGTATTTCATAGCCAATGGCCAAAATAACGAATATTTTGTCAGTAAATTGGTTGGTTCGGAACATGCTAAAAACCAAAACGGCAAAACCAACTTCGATTTAAAACAAGACTTCTTTGATGAATTTTATAAAGCATTTCAGACAAACAAATGTCAATGGGACGAAGAGTTTAAGGAAGAAGAGGATAATGTCAACATCTATCGCATAGACTTGGATGAGTTCTCATTATACAAATACCAAGAGAATAAAAATAGCGATGAATTCATTTATAAAATTTATAACCATGGGAAGAAAGTATGCGAAGATTATCATTTTACGCAAGTATTACTGCCCAAAAGAGGCATAAAGTTGATGCCTTTCCCTGAAAGCGGACCCAACTGGGGAAGATATGGTGCAAGGGACAAAGGTGGCGACAATTTTGTAAGTGAAACAACGTGTGCTTGCCTGTTAGGCCTCTTCTACTCTCTGCCCCTCAACGGCCATGATGAAAAGTATTTCTATGACGATATTACAATCTACTCCATAGACAATACCCATAGAGGACACCGGTCGGGAAATGATATTGATGTTAGATACCCTAATGGGACACAGCAACCAGTGCGTTTTTGGGGCGAAACCATTCAACAATGTTTTAATGGCAACAAAGCAAAGTTTATTGCTCATTTGGAGAGTTTTGTGAGAATAGCCAGAAAATGGTGTTTTGTCAATAATTTTACACACGAAGAAGTTGCTGGAACCACAAAAGCAAAAAGTCATGAACACCACATTCATTTAGGAAATAAATACTACGAAAGATATATTAAAAATGGATAAACTAATTTATACACTGCTAATAGTTATTGGCTGCTGCAACTGCGCAGAAGAGAAAAAAAAAGTAAAAGAGAACCCAAATGAAATAACAATGACAACCACAAAGGTAGAATCGGAAAGAAATAGTTTGACCGATGCTCAACAAAGCCTCATACAAAAACACATCCAACTTAGATACGACACAACGGTTAACAATGAAGTCCCATATTATTCAAAAGATGTTTTTACGGCTAAGGAATTTGATGCTGAAATAGAATTGAGTTCACAATACTACAACCTTAGAAATCTGCAGATATCTGACGAAAAATTCGACAGACGACTAAAGGAAGTCTTTGGTTATGATAAAGTTAGAGACTTCCCCAAAGATATGCTATGGCGTGATTTTAGCATAAACACTGTCATTGTAGCTCAACCAGAGGATTTCGAAAATTTTTGGATTTCGAAATCCTCCAAAACTATCATGCATGATAACTTGGTAGACATTCGGTTTGACGATAACGATAATTATATCCCCAAAGCCTCCCTCAGCGACTCCACTGGGGCAAACTTCACTTGTTGCCATGATGAATGGAAAATATCCAAAATCGACCTCTACTATCATTGGAACAACTACATCTTCAACGAGAGCAAGGCCTCAAGAGTTTGGTTGCTCAAGAACGACATCTACTTCATGACTCATTTGATTACAAATTTTGGATACGATGGCGACATGGAACTCAACAAAGCGCTTTTGGGCGATATCATAGATGGATTCAACTATTCGCTACATGACCAACCTTTCTCTGTGGTTCACTTCTATCCCGAAGGAAGAATAAAGATCATGGATGGCTTGCTGAAAACAATGGAGGAACTCTCTACGGCTGAAAATTCTGAATATTTTTATTGGGCTGAAAATGAACTATATAAATATGCTCCGCCTGCTATATACGATTATTATCCGACATTTAAAGATAACAACGATGAGGACAACGAGGAACATGTTCCCTCTCATGGAGAAGAGCTCACGTTCTCCCGAGAATTAACATTTAAGGAGAGTTGCGAGGTCATCGCCCACATCACCAACTACATCTATCCTGTCTATTTAAAATTCATAGACGGAAATATTGATTATGGCGATGTGCGCATGCATGCCATCGGTGTGGATATCCCCAATAGCTTTTGGAATGTCATCTTCCGTAGCCACGAAGTGTTTTATGAAATCGAAAGAAACAACGGATATGGCCTGCCCAACATGCAACAACTCCTCGCTTCCATAAAGAACGACCCTCGTTTCTATAATGACAAAGGTGTTCTTGCCCCATGGGATTTTGAATACCCTAATGCAGATGAATAATTTAGAAATGCTATGCAGCTACTAAAGAAATTTACAACACTTGTCGGAATCGTCTTATTGTCAATAAGTTGTAACGACTCAAACAAAGAATGTTCGCAGTCACAATCAGGAGAAGAATATGCAAAGAATGAGGCAAGTCCGACCATCGTACATTCTGCAAATGAGTTCCCGAACGAATGGTGGCAACTACACATCGAAGGTAATGACACCACCGTTCACCCCTACAAGTATATTGTCGTTTCGAACGATACTATATTTTGTTATGATGATATGGATTACGATGTACGACTAATCTGTAAAGACCAAAAAAGTAACGATAAACGTATTATAGAGGTTATAGCAAACGATGAAAAATATTGCTATGAGGCAACCCTCATCGACGAAAATTGTTGCCGGTGGAAAGTCCCAAGTTATTGGTACGAAGAGGGAAATGGTATCTATACCAACGACAAATCCCGCTACAAAACCTACAATTTCGGGATCGACACCATTTACCAAAACATTGGAATTGAGAAGGTGGAGGCTAAATGGTGGGGCGCATACGAATTTATGAAAACCATCTATATTAATGATACAGAGCCTAAAGACACCTACGATCGGTATTATAGGGTTTTTATTGATTCGGCACTTTTTGTATTCGAAAATCGCCATCCTTATTATGATGACCTTTTCTCTCTTTATGTGTTTAATGAAAGTGAAAATAGGTTACAATTCACCCAAGGTTTTAATGACGGTGTTCCAAAAGACACTTGTCTCGAAGTTCTTTTTGACGGAGAAGACTATTATGTTGATTGTCAATTCTTTACAAGCGACATCCCTTCCTTGACAAAATTTTCCAAAAAGCAAGTTTATCGGGAATATATATACTTTTTAAGGGATAAATTTAAATACCAATACGCCAAGAAAATTCCTCATCGAGATGGGGAATACCTTGAATTGCCATTCATTGAAAGGGATGAGGAGGATTGATGGGACGAAACGCTTTGGAAAGAGGTTATTGCCGATGAATAAATTAAAAATACTATGCGATTAAAGGAACTTATAGCACTTGTCGGAATCGTCTTATTGTCAATAAGTTGTAACGACTCAAACAAAGAATGTTCGCAGTCACAATCAGGAGAAGAATATGCAAAGAATGAGGCAAGTCCGACCATCGTACATTCTGCAAATGAGTTCCCGAACGAATGGTGGCAACTACACATCGAAGGTAATGACACCACCGTTCACCCCTACAAGTATATTGTCGTTTCGAACGATACTATATTTTGTTATGATGATATGGATTACGATGTACGACTAATCTGTAAAGACCAAAAAAGTAACGATAAACGTATTATAGAGGTTATAGCAAACGATGAAAAATATTGCTATGAGGCAACCCTCATCGACGAAAATTGTTGCCAGTGGAAAGTCCCAAGTTATTGGTACGAAGAGGGAAATGGTATCTACACCAACGACAGATCTCGCTACAAAACCTACAATTTCGGGATCGACACCATTTACCAAAACATTGGAATCGAGAAGGTGGATGCTAAATGGAATGGTTTGTATGAAATTTTCAAGACATTTTATATTGACGACACAGAACCAAGGGACTCCTTTTATCGATATTATAAGCTTTTTGTGGATTCAGCACTATTCATATTAGAAAATCGACAAACTCATTATTATGATTATTATCCTCTTTACGTCTTTAGTGAAAGTAGTAATCTGTTGCAACTTACCCAAGGCTTTAATGATGACATTCCTAAAGATACTATTGAACTCTTTTTTGATGGGGACGATTATTATATCAGTTTGCGCTGCTTCTCAACAGACTTTCCATCACTAACAAAAGCCTCTAAAGAGAAAACAGACCGAAAAGAAATACATTATTTGAGAGATTTACATAAATATAATTACGCCAAGAAAATCCCTCATCGAGATGGGAAATACCTTGAATTGCCATTCATTGAAAGGGATGAGGAGGATTGATGGGACGAAACGCTTTGGAAAGAGGTTATTGCCGATGAATAAATTAAAAATACTATGCGATTAAAGGAACTTATAGCAAAAACACAATGAATATGTATTTGGGTGTATGTATTAGGCATAACTTCAAATATTTTACAAATAAAACAAATACAACATGTATAACGTGCCAACCTATAGTCAACAACTTCACGAAACGCTACACGTCTTCATATACACAAGCGATGGATTCAAACTTCTCGAATAAATTCTTAATCTCTTTTGATTTCATACAAACAGGATTAAATAATAAAATAAAACAAACTTCTAACTCAATGCGCCAATGACGCCTTTTATTTATGTCGTTGCTCCAACAGTTTCACGCCTTGGGAGCGGTGGGCGTGTATAATTATTTGTCAGTTTGACAAATATATTCCTTTGCGATGGCAATAGAACGATTTAATTTATCTATAAACCACTGCTTTTCAGGCAACTTCGTTAGATATTGTGCAACTTTTATATTTTCTTCACCCAACATCATAATTTCAACATGCTCAGAATTACCCTCACTGCATAACAAAAGACCAATAGGAGTTTCCTCTCCGTCTTGCATTTCGTACCGTTGCAAGTATTTCAAATACAACTCCATCTGTCCCTTGTATTCAGGCTTAAATTTACCAAGTTTTAAATCGATTGCAACCAATCGTTTTAATTTTCTATGATAAAACAGCAAATCTATATAATAATCAATACTATCTATCGAGATTCTTTTCTGACGTTCTAAAAACGCAAAACCTTGTCCTAATTCCAAAATGAATTTTTCAAGATTAACAACTATTGCATTTTCAAGTTCTTTCTCGGAATACAATCCAGACAAGCCAAGAAAATCAAGTACGTAAGAACTTTTAAAAACAACATCCGTAATATTTGCTTCCATAATATCTCCGGATACTGGTAAAGTATTTAGTGTTCCAACCTCTGACTTCACAGCTATCACACTGCGCTCATAAGACATTGCATCTTGTTGTGCTCTCAACTGTCTAACGCTCCAATGTTGCATTTGACACATCTGTTGATAATAATGTCTTTTTGCATCATCAGCTATTGATATCAATTCAACAAAATGACTCCAACTCAATGTTTGCGACAGTGTCGCAAACATATTTTCGTCACTATAAGTTCTATAAACATTCAGCATTCTGGTCAATGCAGAATAGTTATACCCTCGACCATACTTCATTGATAATCTTTGCGACAATGTCGCAAGAATTTGCTTTCCATACTGAGAGTATGTTTGATACTGCATATCCGTAGCAATAGCCCTACCAATTGACCAATAGAGATTATGTAATTTGAGTGTTTAAAGTTATTGCAACCTTATGCGAAGTTGTAACAATAAGCTCTTCAATTCCTTTGTACAAGGAATCTACAACTACACTTATTTGTCCTTTCTGCATTTCCAAATTCATATCAACAATACTTCAATGCGCCAATGACGCCTTTTATTTATGTCGTTGCTCCAACAGTCTTCCGCCTTGAGAGCGATGGGCGGATTGCAAAGATAATAAAATTCGGAAAAAACACACCTTGTTTAATCCCTAACGGGATAATGGGGTCAATTCACCGCTTGTTCTACCCACGTTTAATCCCTAACGGGATTGTCAGCAACACCAATAAGCGCAATGTTAATTCACCAGCCAACCGTCGTCGACCAAACCACGCCGTTAGGCGTCAAACGTGGGTAGGTGTCTCACGTGGGTAGCAACAAAATGAAGGACGCAACATGTTTCCCCGTAGGGGATAAATCACCAGACAAACATCATCGACCAAACCACGCCGTTAGGCGTCAAACGTGGGTAGGCGTCTCACGTGGGTAGCAACAAAATGAAGGACGTGACACGTTTCCCCGTAGGGGATAAATCACCAGCCAAACATCATCGTCCGAACCACGCCCAACTCACCTCAAAATGTGAGCCGCCAAGTTCCGTTGAATCGCTTTGATATCCGTCTTGCGCGAAAACTCCTTCTGGATGCAACCACCCGCTCCTTTTACCCAAATCTTCATTTCACAATCGTCGTCCAAGGTCCCAGCCGTCTCGACACTGAAATAAGAGATGTTCTCATAAGGAATGGAAAGATATTCCTTCTTCGCACCCGTCAAACCTTGCACATCAAGAAGAATAAGGCGCTTGGTTGTGAATACCCATTTGTCACGAACAACTGAATAGGCATGCTCCAACTCCTCGCCCTCCACCAAAATGTCTTCGAACTCCTTTTTTACTGCATTTAGGTCCACCTCCGTAGCGTTACCTAAAACCATACCTAATAATCCCATGCTATTATAATTTTAGGGAACTTTTATTCCCTGGTTTTCTAATTCCACTTTGGGAAACTCCTCGTTTGCCCCTTTAGAACAAAAATCCTGTGTTAATGTAAAGGCTGCCCGCACCGTCACGACTGTCGAACGGAACACCATAATCTACGGCTATGATGAAATTCTGGTTGATACCGATTCTCAAACCACCACCGGCTGAAAGATGAAGCTTCTCTTTATCCATATTCACAAAAGAGTCATACATCGCTCTTTCTACAGCATTGTCCTCTCCCCTATAGGAGGTGTCATAGTTTCGAATGGCCGCTGTGCCGTCGGCAAAGCCATTGAGGGCAAAATATACGTTCTGCTTGAAAAGATGCGTCCTATAGAATTTCCAACGCATTTCGGCATTAAACATAGCCACATCCAATGCCTGCACACGATTACGCAAAACGCCTCGCGTAGTACGATAACCACCAAAACCGTCACGGTCATACCCTGGACCTACATAAGTGTAGTAAGGTAAAACATAGAAAGGGGCATAATTGCCAAAAGTGCCTTGATAATTAAGACGATAGGCAAACACCAGACGGTCCTGCGCCAAAGGAAGATATTGCCTGAAAGTGGCCGAATAACGATAATAGGATTCTGACGTCCCTAAGGCCTTGGGTGCTACAATAGCGTGCGCCTCCGCCCAAACTCCCTTTGAGGGGGCTGGTTCAAAATCACGGCTGTCGTATATGAGACCGACACGCAAAGCACTGCTTCTTCCGCCTTTGGCCTCATCGGTGCCAATGATTCCCCAATCTTGGTACTTCTCATAGAGGGCCTTCCCTCCTAACAATTCTTCGTCTCCCTCCAACGTGACATTATCCAACCCAAACCATTTGAAGTGATAACCGGCCTCCCAATAAAGGCGATTGGCTATTATGCTACCGATAAAATCGGCCTTGGCATAAGGGACGACCCGCTCCATGCGATAGAACGTGGCATCGACCTTCTCGTCGTATGCCGACTCATAACCATTGAAACCATAGAAATCAAGCATCTTCTCCACCAACAGGCAAGTGGCGGCCGAGAAACGCACGTTGGGAATGAGATACTTCGTATCGTAGGAGAGCACATATTGCTGACTGCCTTTCGTATAGGCGGAAGCCTCGATATACCAACTTTGACGTACATTGGGGTAGTAACTGCCATCACCGAAATCATAAATATTAAGCAAGGCTCCGTACTGAAACCCTTTGTTTTGATCAAACGCCACTACGGGCAACGGACCGTAAGAAAGGCCTCGCTTTATGATGTCACCCTTCGCCGACAATGTGTCCGCCACCCCCTCAGCCTTCAACTGAACGGAGGAGCAAAGAGAAGCGCACAATGCCATCACTCCTAAAAAACGTGCTGAAAATCTCATAACTTTCTATTTTAGTGCAAAAATAGGGAAAAGAAGAGAGAATTGAGTAATAGATGCAAAGTTATCCTTTAGGTAGATAACCGTGTGAATCTCCTCTACGAGGACGGGGAAAAGGAACTTTTCTTCTTCGAAATCCAGACCGGAAACAAAACCACCTTATTTTTTGCCAAACCATCTGATGAGAGAAAGGAAAGAGAAAAAAAACATTCCACCGACCTTTTTTTGCCGCATCTCGTTTTTTTATGTACTTTTGTAAAGTATGTTGCCATTTGTAGGCAACGCCATAACATAGTAAAACATATTAAGCAGAAATGGCATTACAATGTGGTATAGTCGGATTGCCTAATGTAGGTAAATCCACACTTTTCAACTGTCTATCAAACGCAAAGGCACAGGCGGCAAACTTCCCGTTCTGTACGATAGAACCCAACGTCGGCGTCATCACAGTGCCTGACGAAAGACTTGCAAAACTCGAGGAAATCGACCACCCTCAACGTGTAATCCCCACTACGGTGGAAATCGTGGATATCGCCGGACTCGTGAAGGGTGCCAGCAAGGGTGAAGGTCTCGGAAACAAATTCTTGGCCAATATCCGTGAAACCGACGCTATTCTCCACGTTCTTCGTTGCTTCGACGATGAGAACGTAACCCACGTTGACGGCAGTGTGAATCCTGTCCGCGACAAGGAAATCATTGACACGGAACTTCAATTGAAAGACCTTGAGACCGTGGAAAGCCGCTTGCAGAAGTTGCAGAAGCAAGCCCAAACAGGCGGAGATAAGAGTGCAAAGGCAGTCTGCGAAATCTTGGAAAGATACCGTACCGCATTGCTCGCCGGCAAATCTGCCCGTGTGGTGGAACTCTCAAAAGAGGAGAAGGAACTTGTAAAAGACCTCTTCTTGTTGACCACTAAGCCAGTAATGTACATCTGTAACGTAGATGAGGCAAGTGCCGTAAACGGAAACAAATATACGCAAGCCGTAGCAGAAGCCATCAAGGAGGAGAATGCAGAGATGATGATCGTAGCCGCTGCCATGGAGGCCGACATCACTGAATTGGAGACTTACGAAGAGCGCCAAATGTTCTTGGAAGAGGCCGGATTGAAAGAGTCTGGCGTTGTCCGCCTAATCAAGGCAGCATATAAGTTGCTCGACCTTCAAACCTACTTCACCGCCGGTCCTGACGAAGTTCGCGCTTGGACATTCATCCGAGGCATGAAAGCCCCTCAATGTGCTGGTATCATCCACACCGACTTTGAAAAGGGATTCATCCGCGCAGAGGTTATCAAATATGATGATTACGTGACTTTAGGTTCTGAAGCTGCTTGCCGCGAAGCCGGAAAAATCGGCGTAGAGGGTAAGGATTATGTTTGCCAAGATGGCGACATCATGCACTTCAGATTTAACGTGTCGAAGTAAACAGTTATCCATACATCCAACTTATTTTGCACCTTCAAAGTAAGTTGGATGTTTACTATGAAAGAATTAAAAAAGTAATATGAGACAATCCTACAAAGGTTTTGCTTGGAGACTTGATAATCTCAAGGAAGTGTGCAACACATTTGCAACAGACATACTTGGTGACTTTGAAACTTTCGTTGCTTTACATGAGGAAAAAGGTATTATGGACGTAGTTGTACGTTATATCCTTGACGAAAACACTTTTGGCTACGCACAAATGGGAGATTTCTTCTTCCTTGATGATTGTATGTATGTTATTTCCGATGACGAAAAATTCAAAGATATTCATAACGAGGAAATTCCTGCTATTGCAGCAGATCTCCACAACTCAGGATGGTATCGTTCCGAGAGATATGTAACACGAGTTATCTATGCGGGAGTAAGGACACCTTTCAAAGACGATAAAGGAGATTGGATCTATACGGGGGATATGGTTTGCGCTAATGGAGATATAATTAGCGGTGTATGTGCTTTCCCCCCATATAATGACTCCTATGACATTGACATTCCCAATAACTATGGTCTTATGTTGGACAATTGTATGCTTCCCCTCCGTGATTGCCGAAAGATAGAGCGCCTGGGCACAATCTTCTTTATGCTTGACAACAACGACACCGAGGTGAATATAGAGCAGATTATCAGTAGTTCTGTTCAACAAGGCACTTTTGATGAAGAATTTATGCTATGCGCTAAATTTACGCCATCATATCAAAAAGAATTTTGGAAATACATTGCTCTTAAGGAAATAGGGGCAGAATATAATTGGAGGAGATAATAGATGAATAGTAATCTTACAAAGAATCAAAAAGGAGCCATTGGCGAACATCTTGTAGCAGCAAAACTTCTGGAGCAAGGGCTTGATGTATTTATGGCAAACATGTCAATAAACAATACAAAGGCTTACGATATTCTGGCAGTAGTGCCCGACACATTAAATACTCATTTCATTCAAGTTAAGTTTAACAGCACGAAATATTTCAACGCGGGAATGACGATTGAACAAGTCCTTGATAAAAATTATCTTTCCCAACATATTGTCGGCCCTTGGATATTCGTAGATGGCAGTCAACCCAATCAATACGATTATTACATCTTGTCAAAACAAGAAGTTATCGACCTTTTATACCAAGCTCACGACTGGTACTGTAATCATTATTACCGTACAAAGGAAATCAGTTATATGAGCCCCGCCGGATTCAAATTGACATGGCTACAGGGTAAACATGAAGATGCAACAAAACTTCATGATGCTTTCATAAATCCGATAACGGATGCAAAAGATAAATGGGACAAAATATCTTGTTAATTCTTATGGCGACAAAATCGCAAGAAATTATTTAAGATTTTCTCATTTAAAGCAAACGGCTGGCGCGAAGGACACGCACCAGCCGTTCTTTTTATCATATTCGCAAGCATTATTGCAAACTATACAAATCTGAAACGAAGTCCCAAAGTTGGTCACGCTTAACCTTGAAAACAACGTCGGCGGAAGCCGTTCCCTTAGGACCAGAACCAGCAAACCAAGCCATGGAACTTGCGTAAGACATGCCCCAAGTACGCTCGATAGCCACGTCGCGAGCCTCAACCTTCTCAATCAAATCAGGACAAAGGTAAACAGCCACTGTGATAGGGTCCCAACAGAACTTCAAGAACTCCTCTTGACCATTCTCATAGATAGGGCCCAATGTATCTACGATAGCCTGCGTGATCTTTGTTGTGTTCTTTGCCTTGTACATATCATACATATCCTTGCCCTTTAAGCAAGTAACGGCAGCATCGTGAGGAATGATAAGTTGCTTCTTCCAACCTGCGTTCAAACAGATGTCAACTGCCTCAGGATCATACCACCAGTTGATCTCGATGCGTGGCAACGCCTCTCCCGGAACATCAAATACACCACCCATGTAAACGATGCCCGCAGCCTTCTTGGCAAACTCAGGATCCTTTTGGATGGCCTTGGCAACGTTCGTGTGGCCGCCAATGGCGAAGATAGTCACCTTACCTGGATTCTCGTTCACTTGACGAATCATGAAATCCCAAGCGGTCTCCTCGACTGGCTTGATAGTTGGCTCCGGCAAATTGGAGGTCGTAGTCACGCCCTTAGCCTTCATATAATTGTCCGTATATTTAGGCAACTGCGAATATGCTCCAACATAAGGCATATTACCAATAACAGCCATCAAAGAGTCGATATTCTTAAATCCCTTCAAAGGAACATCTGTACCAACGGCTACAGGAATATCCGGACGGCCATGGAACTCCAACGCCGACAATACGTCGTATGTTACCGATGAACACAAGGCATTACCTCCTGCTGTGGTTAGACCCAACAAGTCAACATAGCCCATCTTGTCTGCTTGGAGCAACTCAAATAGAGCATACATATCATCGTTGATATAGGTGAAATCAGCATCCAAGACAATCTTGTTATTGGCAGAGTCAGTAACAATCTTATACTTCTGCTCAAACTGTTGCTTCGTTGGAGCAGAATAGCTCTTCTTCTCCGCCTGCTGCTTTACATTACCGCTACATCCTGCTAACAATAGAGCAGATAATGCTACACTAAAATACTTCTTTAACATAATTATTAATTTAAATTGTTTTATGATCTTTAATCTTTTTTCCCCTTCAACATCCGGCGGAAAAGATAAATAGTTATGAGCGATACACCGCCTTCCACTAAAAGCATGAATATCAATGATGACGTCTCCATTTCTACTACTTATTAGATTCAAACATATCTCTGTGGTCATCCATTCCCGACTTGTCCCGCTTGGCGGCAAAATAGATCATGAGACACATGATGCACAAAAGCAAAAGCAACCAAATACGCGACAAATCCAAATAAAAGACATCGTTCGCCCGCCAGAAGTCGGTCTTGTAAATCACATCTCCCAAAACCACCAACTGGGCCTCCCTGACACACACTTCATAATCACTGCTAAACTCGTAACTCTTGAAGCCATCGTAGTTGCCGATGACGACGCGCGTCTTGCCATTGCCCAAATCGCGGATTTGCTCCACCGACCCAATCTTCTCCGAATAGAAGTTTTTACTGAACCAAGCCTTGTTAGGGCCTACATTCTTGTGAGAAAGTTCGGCAATGATGCTACTACTATCCAACTCCCAACCTCGGAAACTCAAAAGACTCCAATCATCATTCTTGGGTTTAACAAGGGCGGCAATGAAGATGATGACAAACATCGTCGGAGTGACGTATTTCAAGATGAACTTAAAGGCCTTAGGCATCATCATTTCGGCGCCGTAATGAATCAATTTCCAACCTTTCTCTACCCCCAATACCCACGAGAAGAGAATGGCCTCAAGCATGGCAAATACGAAGAGCGTAATGGTTCCGCCCCAATAGTCGTACTGATCAAACACACCTTCCGCGAAGAACAAGACCGACGGAAGACCAATGAGGAATGTAGCCATTCCGAACACACAAGCCCCTTTCTTCTGTGACCAGTCATAACTGCGGCTGAAAAAGCCGATGGTAGGCATTGCCAAGCCCAACGTAGAAGTAACACTGGCAAAGAAAAGCAAACCAAAGAAGCACATACCCGCCAAGGCCGAAAGAATCGGTCCCCATTGGGCAAAGAGATAAGGCATTGCACGGAAAGCAAGCCCCATGCCTCCCGTCTGCGTCAATTCCAACACACGGTCGATGCCAAAATAACCGATAGAGATAGGAATAATGATGGAACTACCAATCACTATTTCGGTAAATTCATTGAAGAAACCCGATGTCATCGAGTTGAGCACGATATCCTCCTCTTTTCGCATATACGAAGCATAGGTCTGGATGCACCCCATTCCCAATGAAAGCGTGAAGAAAATCTGCCCCGCCGCCGCCAACCAGACCTTTGGATTGAGCAACGAATCGAACTGAGGCTTCCACATGAAATTCAGACCAAGCACTCCATCAAAATTGGCCCCCGCCTCTCCTGCTGTCAACGTAAACGCCTTATAAACAAGAAATAATCCGAACAGCAAAAGCATAGGCATACATATCTTAGCCACACGCTCGACGCCCCCTTTCAAACCTCGGCTCAACACCCAAACATTGAGTGCCATACAAAAGGCATAACAGACAACCGATTCAAAAGGGATACCCGAAAAAGAAGTGTGAATATTCAGATAATCGTTGAAGAAGTCAGAAACCTGCTTCTCCGTCAAGCCGTTGAACGACCCCAAAAGTGAATGGACCACATAAGAAAGTGTCCAACTCTCAATGTAGCAATAATAGGAGGAGATGACTACGCTGGAGAAAATGCCCAAAGAACCGACATACTTCCAAACCGGATGACGATGCACTTTCTGAAGAATCAGTGGCGGAGCATGATGCCCGAACTGCCCACCAAATTTGCCCGTTGACCACTCTACCAACAGCATCGGAATTCCCAACAAAAAGAATGATACGATATAGGGAATGATGAACGCACCACCACCATTCTGCACCGCCTGAACTGGGAATCGAAGGAAGTTGCCGAGTCCCACAGCACATCCCGCCATGGAAAGAATCAATCCCAGTCTCGACCCCCAAACTTGTTTCTCTTGAGCCATTTTACACCAATTTGATATAATGGAAGCAAATTTACTTGTTTTTCAGCGATAAACCGCCTCTTATCTTCAATAAAGTTAAATTGTGCCTTTTGAATTTTTAAGTCACTTTTATGATTTCACACCCAAGAGCGAAAATGTACATTTTCTGAATATAATTCAATCTAAAAGTATATATTTGTAAAACAAGGAAGCAAAAAGGGGACTGCACACATAAGACTTTCAAGAAGTCTCTAAATGTAAGATTAGAAAAGCCCCCCTTAAATAACTACAATCTGATAAGCATATAACTAACTTTAAATAAATAACATAAAACTAATACTGTAAAAAATTATGAGTTTCGTTGGTACATATAAAATCATTGCATACATGTCGCTCAACGACAAAAATGAAAGAGTTTGGATTTCTCCAGAAGAACATGAAGCAACCAATAAAGAGCGTGGACCTAAGACCGTTTCTTACGAATTCAAGGAAGATGGACAAGTGATGGTCTGGTATTCGAAGGAAGGCATCCCTGAAGCAGAATTGAAAAAAGCCATAGACGCCGGACAAGTGATGGTCAAGGACAACTGCTTTACAATGGCTGGCCAAGGAATGGCTTGGAAAGAGGAGAACGGCGCCCTTATGGTTAATATGGGCGGTTGGTCAGTATGTGACATCCATGAAGACGGTTCCATTGAATTTATGTTTCAACGCATCAAGAATGTGGACGAAGGGGCTATTCCTAAGCAGACAGAGAGCAAAAACATCTACCAAAATGAATTCTTGGGCTACAGCATAGAACTGCCTAAAGGATTTAAGCCACAAAACCGCGACAAGGAGATGGAAGAAAGCCGCGGCGGAAAACTCTTCTTCGGCTGTGACGGAAACGCCACTATAGACATCACCTCAAACGACCATAGCCAAGCCATAATCACGCCAGAGGAGCAATTACAAATGGCTGAGGCATTCCTTAGCCTCGACAACAATGAGACTCTTCTTTCCAAAGAGGTAACGGCTCGCACAATTGCAATGAAATGGAAAGACGAAGAGGGCATCTTCCGTGGCAACTATACGGTAGAGGCAGACAAAAGAAATTATGTAACCACTTTCTGGTTTGCAGCCAGCAAAGAAAAGGAGTTCAA
This sequence comes from Paludibacteraceae bacterium, assembly GCA_024401455.1. GTDB lineage: Bacteria > Bacteroidota > Bacteroidia > Bacteroidales > Paludibacteraceae > RGIG10190. The sequence continues at coordinate 31,095 of JAKSLA010000020.1, forward strand.
CGAGGCATTTGATTTGATCGTTTCTACTTTGAAATACTAAAGAGGCTAAAAAATATGTCTCTTGGGGATTTTTTGGGATCCGCCCCTCTTCTTGTCGTTCCTCGGCCGTAGTAACGGTCGGGGACGCCCCAAGGGAAAGAAGCCATAAAAAAAGCCCCGACCATCAACCATGTTGATATCGAGGCTACATTCGTGATAGACCTTGCGGTCGCTGTCGTCGTTTCATTTTATCGTCTCCTTTAGAAATTACTTACTGAGAGCGTCCTTAACGTTCCAAACCTTCACTGCCATTGCAACTGAAACTACTGCGCAAAAGATATAAGCTATTGTCATAATCGTAAATATTTATTCTGTTAATATTCATTATTTCCTTATCACACTGCAAATATATGCACGATTTTTAATATAGCAAAATATTTATGCGATTTTTTTCATTATAAATACATTTTACTGCATAAATATATAATAAATATTCACCATACATATCAGGAAAGGCTATTTATAGGATAACACATTTCTTTATCCGCCTAATTTCCATATATTTACAATCATTTTTTAATAAATACCTCCCATAGCGACAAAAAAGGGCAACGCTGTGAACGTTACCCACTGTTTTGTATCAATTTCGTTAAGATCAATGGGGAAATCCCCATGAAATACTTCTATCGTTTTTTCTCTACATCCACCTTATTGGAGGCAGATATTTCACTAATTCTCTTCTTTAAGTTGCGCAATTTCTGAGAACGCTCCCAAGCCGCCTTTTTGGCTTGATAGTCCTCATATCTTCGTTCCAAATAATTATCTGCCATCGTACTATTTATTTAGTTCAATCGAAATGTCACCCCCGTTAGGCATAGCATCAAAAACATATTCATCATAAGAGAATGCTTTTCTAACCTTGCCATTTTCCAATATGTTAAAAGAGACTGGCTTTACTGACAACTGTTTGCCATCTTGCATCACTTTAACTTTGCACGCATCTTCTACATAGATTCCATCAATAGAAGATTTAAACAGTAGCGTCAATGGCGTTTGCTCATCCAATGATTTTTCCGCCTTTAGACGAAAAACATACGCCGTTGGAGAACTTTTCACCTTTTCGATTTTCGTGGCACAGTACTGACGGTGATATCGAATCATATCCGCATAAGTAGCCACCCACAAATCATAAAGCATCAGCGTTTCTAACTGTTGGCGGAAGGTAGAATCTATCACCCACGCATAACTGAAGTCTTTGATAGAATCACTATAAATACTATGGTACAGATAGGTTAACATTCCTCCGCTCTGCTCCACATTGCCCAATTGGGTAGCAAAATCAGCCAAAGAAGTCTCGGTCATCACACTATAGGCTTTCGTGTCGAAATAGTCCACACTATCTGAAAAGGCAAAATCTTCGCCTGGCATCGGGGTCTTGACGCCCCGAGCAGCCACATAGCCACTCTCCTCCAAATAGAGCCTCAACGAATCTGTAAACTCGCCATAAGGATAGGCAAAAGTATGGACTCTCTGCTGAGGAATCTCTGCCTCAATCTTCTGCTTAGCCAGCAATATCTCTTGCTCGAATGAGATGCCGTTTGGATGTGGATGCGTCACCGTGTGATTAGCCACCTCATTGCCCAATGCGACCGCCTTGCGCAAAGGTTCCCAATCGGAAACATTGCCCGTGATGACATTGAAGGTAGCGACCATGCCACGCTTCTGCAACTCAGGAACGACAATAGAAGAGTGGCCAGGCGTCCAGTCGTCAAAAGTGAGCGCAACAGCCCCTTTGTAATTATCCTTCCAGTGAGCAACCGAGAGTTGAGGCTCGAACGGATGGCGATCTGCGCATCCCGCCAACATAAAGGCCACCAAAGCCAGTATCGAAAAGCGAAGCATTAAAGTCCCATTTTTGACTTGTAAGCCACGGCATACAAGCGCATTTGCTTCACCATGGCAAGCATGCCGTTCGAACGTGTAGGAGAAAGGTGCTCCTTCAAACCAATGCGGTCAATAAAATAGAGATCGCTATCGATAATCTCGTCTGGCGTGTGACCAGAAAGTACCTCAACAAGCATCACTACAATACCGCCAGCAATGTCGGTGTTACTCTCGCCTTGATAATAAATCTTACCATCTTTGTATTCAGCCTTTACCCAAACCTTGCTTTGGCAACCTTCGATAAGGTTTTCAGGCACTTTGTCCTCCTCGGCCATCTTTTCACCAGACTGACTCTTGTCGATAATCTGTTGGTACTTGTCAAGCCAATCGTCCAAAAATTCGAACTCGGATATAATTTCGTCTTGCTTTTCGTTAATAGTCATAATATCAACTTCTTATTAATGTTGAAACATCTTTCGGGCACGCTCAATGCCTGCCACAAGAATGTCTATTTCTTCTTTCGTGTTGTACATTGCAAACGATGCGCGCACCGTACCTTCAATGCCAAAGGCTTGCATAACAGGCTCCGCACAATGATGCCCCGTACGAACGGCAATGCCCAATTTGTCGAGGATGGAACCCATATCGTACGGATGAATATCGCCCACCAAGAACGATACCAAACCGCTTCGCTGCGGCGCGTTCCCTATGAAACGCATTCCCTCTATCTCCGCCATGCGAGTGCGGGCGTACTCCAACAATTCATGTTCGTGCTGAGCAATATTCTCAATGCCCACGCCCTTCACATAGTCCAAGGCGGCAGACAAGGCTGTAGAACCGATATAATCGGGCGTTCCTGCCTCAAACTTGAACGGCAATTCATTGAAGGTAGTCTTCTCGAAAGTCACTTTCTGAATCATCTCCCCTCCACCCTGATAAGGCGGCATGAGTTCCAACCAACGCTCCTTGCCATACAAGACACCTATCCCTGTAGGACCGTATATCTTATGACCTGAGAAGACATAAAAGTCGGCGTCCAAATCCTGGACATCGACGGCAAGGTGCGGAATAGACTGCGCGCCGTCCACCAAAACGGGAACAGCGTGAGCGTGTGCTATGCGGACAACCTCTTTGACGGGATTGACCGTTGCCAACGTATTGGAGACATGAGCCACAGAGACAAGTTTCGTCTTAGGCGTTATCATCCGCTCCAACTCTTCAACCTTCAAAACGCCGTTCTCATCAAAAGGAACCACCTTCAAGACAATGCCTTTTCGCGCCTGCAACAACTGCCAAGGGACGATGTTGGAGTGATGCTCCATCTGCGATACGATGATTTCGTCGCCTTCCGAACATTGGCTGTCGCCAAACGAAGAAGCCACCAAATTGATGGCTTCCGTGGTGCCTCGCGTAAAGATAACTTCGCGAGTCGAAGCCGCATTGATGAATGAACGGACATTCTCACGCGCTGCCTCATGCGCCTCCGTAGCCATCTGGCTCAAAAAATGGACCCCACGATGAATGTTGGCATTGCAACTGCTATAACCCTCCGTTATCTTCTCAATCACGCACAACGGCTTTTGAGTCGTCGCCGCATTGTCAAGATAAACCAACGGCTTTTTATATATCTGTTTGGCCAAGATGGGAAAATCTTGCCTAATTCTATTCGTATCTAATCCCATATCAAACTATCTTCAACCCGAATTGATCGGCTTCTTTCAAGTGCAAAATTACAACTTTTAATGCGATTTATTTACGCAATTTCGCATAAACATCGGTCATCGCCTTTGCTATGCTCGCATCCGAGAATTTCGCTGCCTGGAGATTGCCGGCTTGAACCATCTTTTCGGCCAATTGACTATCCGTCAATATGCGTTCTATGGCCGCCGATAGGTCTGCCGCATTGTGACTGTCCACATAGCAGGCCGCCGCCCCACCCGTCTCCTCAAAACAGGAGCCTGTGGAAGTGATGACTGGCGTTTGACAAGTCATAGCCTCCAAAATTGGTATTCCAAATCCCTCGAAATGAGAAGGATAGACAAACAATGTTGCCAACCTGTACAAAACGGGCAAATCTTCCATCGGCACTTGATGCAAAAAGATGACTCTTTTCTCCAAACCATATTTCTGGATAAGTTGCATCAATTCGTCCTTATAGGCCGATGGACGACCTACCACCACCAATGGAATGTCAATCTGCCCAATGTGCATAGCCTCCAAAATCAACTCGTGATTTTTCCGTTTCTCTATGGCACAAACAATCAACATAAATGCGGAAGGCAAGGAATAACGCTGACGGACCGCCTCCTTGGTCTCCTCATCCACTTTCTGCGAGAAGATGGGACTGCAACCTTGATAGACCACGTCAACCTTGTTTTCATCGACATTGACCAACTCCACCAGATCTTTCTTCGTCTCTTGGCTGATGGCTACCACACGGTCGGCCACTTCGCAACTACGGACATATTTCTTGCGGAAAGTATATCTGTCGAAAAAAGGATAGAGTTCAGGATTCTTCAAGAAAATCAGATCATGAATAGTGACAACCGTTGCCGTATCCTTCGGCAATCCGTAAGGCAACTCGTTACTTAACCCGTGATAGATATCCAATCCGAGGCGTTTGACATCCGACGAACAGCCCGTCGTTCTCCATAGCGATGAAAAAGTCTTGGAGAAGAAGGAGGAAGGAGCCACAACCGTTGATTCCCCACTCTCGAAAGAGCGTCCGCCTTTTGTCTTTGGGGTGAACAAAAAATAGTCATTCTGAGGCACTTCCGTAGTAAGAATTCTTATCGTATCACGACTGTAATTGCCTAAACCGCGATTGTTGAAAAAAGCCCGTTTGGCGTCAAATCCTATTTTCATAACTGATGTTTATTTCTTGCCCAAATATTTTTGCTTAAACGCCTTCTTGCGGTCGCGCCTTTTACGCTCCTCGTATTTATACTGAAGGAAAAGCCGAACACACTCCGCCTCGTCAAATCCTCGCTTGCGCGCGTAGAGGGTGGCCACACGAGTGAAAAACTCATCATTGCCACAGATGCGGCGGAAATTATGACAGCCCTTCTCCATGGAAATGGAGCCAAACTCCATTCGGTTTATGTCTATCAACGAGAAGAGGAATTGATCGCCCATACGCTTATAGAGAATGTTGCCCGGCGAATAGTCTATATGAAGCACCCCCTTCTCATGAAGTTCGGCAGTGAATTCGGCAAAGGCATCCATCAGAGCCTCCTTGCCCTCGTTGGTCGTGTCTTCGTCGAGAAACTCGCGAAGGTTGCCGTCCGCCTCAAATTGAAGGCTGACGAAATAAGAGCGGTGGATTAATCCAGACTTACGCGTCTCAAGATAGGCGATAGGGGCAGGCGTCTCTATCTTGCGCTTCTGCAATTCGAAAGCATACGAATAGGCCCTGAAAGCCTTCGACTTACGGAAAAAAGTGTAGGCTATACGATTAATGAAAATGGGAACCTTATAGGACTTGACATTGATTTTCAAGCCAGCCACTTCATAAACTCTGATTTTATTTCGTCCGTCATAGATACAAACACCTTCCTTGTCGAAACGCTCTGGCAACGACAAAACGAAATTCTCCAAATGCTTGTATTGGGGATTTATCTCAAACTTCATTTTGTGCTATTTTTTGAAAAAGCCACCTCCTAATGAAGGTAGCAAATGCGAAAATATCAAAGAGCCGCGATATATTCAATTTTTAGACTTTGAAAATTGCGGGGTTTCCTCGCTTAAAATTCCTCCGCCCTTTTCCGCTCTATCAAGTTGGAGGCCAGACAATCGGCCGACTGGATGAGTGATAAAAGCGGACAAATCTCCTTCGACTTGTTGAAGTTCGCCTTCAAATCAGCCGATTGGAAAGGCAAATCCCACGCCGTCATGTGCCAACGAATGGCCATTATCTCATCATCGGACAGATCCAGGCCGCAACGCAGCAACACGATCACAGACTTTTCGCCGTGCCCCAACGGGAAATTGGAGTAGTCGAGATCATAACCGGGAACTTCCTCCCACATCCCATACCGGCTCTTCTCCTTTTTGACGGTTGGCTTATAAATGTCCGCCTTGCAGACATCATGCAGCAAAGCCGCTATGATGACACTATCTTTCGGAAGTTCTTCCAAAAGCGAATCATCCATCTCCAACATCGTTTTGCGCAATTTCAACGCTATTTTGCATACGTTGACCGAGTGCTCCACAAGCCCTCCTTCTTGGTTCAGATGAAACTTGCTGCTGGCAGGCGCTTCAAAAAAACCTAAATCGGACAACTCTTCAATCACCTCCTCTACCCCGTCTCGATCGGTAGAGCGCAAATATTCTAAAAACTCTTCTTTGTATTCCATAACTTGCATTCTTTGAGCAGATCGCTCTTGTTATGCAAACTTAATTAAGATTTCTCCATCCACCAAAAAAAGCGTATTTTTGCCACAAGTTTTGACAGACATTCAAAAAACAATAAACACTTTGAACGCTTTGAGATTAAAAAGATTTTTAACCCCAATCCTAATTACCTGTGCGATCGGATCTATTCCTGCACAGATGACAGCCCAAAAGAAATGGAAATACGAACTCACATTGGGTTCATCCATGAATGCTGGAAATGTAGATAACTTCAATCTCAAGAATGGTGGTTCAGCCGTTCGGAACGACAGCCTCATCTCCTTTAACACCGATTACAAGTTCGTCTATAGCAAAGAGAGTGGCATTGAGAAAAACAAAGGCCTCAACGCCACCATGAAGTTCGACCTCTACCAATATGACAAATGGTCGCCTTTCCTGGCTTCGGAATTCATGACAAACAAACATAAAGGTTATGACTATAAAATCAGTGGCTTGACGGGCGTTAAATATCGAATTTATACGAAGAAGGATACGTGCGACTACTCATTAAGTTTGGCCACCGTCGTGGACCGAGTAGATTACACCCCCAAAGAGGAAAAATTGGACAAATGGAGTTGCCGCATGTCCGTCCGACCTAAAATCAGACAAAAGTTGGGAAGTGCCATAACACTGCTCCACCACTCTTTCTATCAACCAGCCATTGCAGATTTCAGCGACTATCTGATTTCCACCAACACGAAAGTGGAGTGCAAGGTAAAATCCTATTTCTTCATCGACTTCTGCTTTGAATATGAATATAGAAGTCTGGTGCCTGCTGAAAAATATAAACACCATGACGTAGAAACGGAGGTTGCGTTGAAGTTTAAGTTCTAAAGTTTCGTCTTTCGCTAAATAAATCAGTGGATAGACGTATTCGCCTATCCACTCGTTCTTTAAGCTGGTTGGTTAATAGTTATTCTATCGTTGAGCAGAAAAGTGCTTTCTAATCTGCATCTCTATTGCTTGAACAGGCACACCGAGAAACTCATCGACCTTAATGGTCTGGTAACCGTCCGATTTGCCGTTATCGGTCAAAATGGGAGATTGCTCTTTCACTAATTCGCAAAAATTAAAGGAATAAGCAGAAACAGTCCCCACCACTTCGATATACCAAGCGTGCTGAAGCGAAGGGATATGTTCCAAGCAATTCTTCAATTTCTCTCGCGTGTAGCGTGTTATTCCTCTGCCATTGGCCTCCACTTCTATTACACCAACAATATCTTCCGTGTCTGCCTTTACTATCGCCAAGTCAAAATTATAGTTTTTGAGCAAACTCCCCTTGGGTCTCGTCTTTCCCCAATCCAACCCCGCTTTGTCGTAATCAATCTCTTGATCGACCAGATATTCTCCTGGCATACCGTCGGGAGTTTTAAACTTCCCCCCTATGACGTTACATGTTTCTTGTATTGTCTTTTGGTGCATTCTATTATTCCCACTGCCAAACGCACACTCTTTGAAAATAACCTTATCTTTCGCCATATTACATCGCTTTGCGTTTCCAACTTTGCCATTCATAAATCGGTAATTCATGATAACCTTATAATCCGAAGGAAGGATTTTTTCCAAGAGTTCCTTCAAAACTCTCATTACAATTTGTTTCTCCATTTTATTGAATTTTTAATTCCAGCCCCAAGAACTCACAAATAAGGGACTTGGCCTGCTTCTATTTTTTCATAAAAACCACCAAATCCCTTTACTATAATGGCTGGATTAAAAACCGCCTAAAATGAATCGGTATTCTTCCTTATCTCTTCACCACCTTAGCCGTAAAACACTCCTCATTTCCGAGCGCTCTTACAATATAAACACCTGCAGGATAGCTTGCTCCGAATTCAACTTTTGTGGCTTTCGACCGTATCTTTTCCATCAAGAGGCCATTGACTGAATAAACCATTATAACATCCAGATTATCAGCATTATAATAGATATACGAATTATATGTTTTATCAAAGACAACACGACCATTCGCACTTAGATTGTCTGGAGAAGAGACTAAATGGATCGGCTGAATATTTATCTCCCCTAAATAGACATCCGACTCAGCCGACACAATAATAAATGTAAATTCGTGCCTTTCTTCTTTCATGAGGTCTGAAAATTTAGTATCAACGAGTGTTGCTAATTGAGTATGAAGATCGTTGTCGTCATAGCCCTTAAGCGTGAATGTGGAAATAGAATCTCTATCAACTTGGAACAATACCTTTGCATCCTTTTTAGAAGAATAACTGATATCAAAATCTGTTATGTCATAATGATAATCGCCCCTCGTTTCAATGGTATATTTGACCCATTCGCCCTCTTTCAGCCTGATGCCTGACGGATCTTCCGAACAAAAGACCGTTGCGTAATCATTTCTGACGTTAAAATCCTCATTGTATCCTTCACTCCAATAAGAGATGGATTTTCCACCTCTATCGAAATATCTCATATCCACAACTCCGGGAATAGGGGTTGGGTCCGAAAAATAAGGGCCCTTCATCTCTTCGATATTGATACTGAAGTTACCATCCACCTCTTGTCCATCTGCATCCTTCACACGAACTACGAACTCATAAAAACCCGAACGCAAAGGCAGGCCCGATATAACACCATCCGCACTCATTTCCAAGCCCAAAGGCAAGTCACCCAACGCAAGTTCAAATTGGAAAGGTTCCTCTCCGCCCACCATCCGGATAGTATCAACATAATCAATGGCACGCAAAGAGGTGTGCAGACTACTCGTTAGAAAATTCAACGGTTCGACCGCCTTTTTTGGACCACAACGGAACGTCATCGTCGTGCCGTATGGACTGAAGTCCCAAAGATAGATGCCCGAATCCTCTCCACTCTGCCATTTAGCACTTGGATCCGACTCGTCCGAGAAGACCGCTGGGCCTGTAGTGGCCGTCCAGAACGGATTTTTGTCCGTCGCAGGGCGACAATCCAACAATTCAGGCTTGCCTTCATAGTTGTTGTTTCCTCTCTCATTGCTATGCCAGATAAAAATACCCTTATCATTATTCCATGCCGTCGCTATGTGCCTATCACGAATTTCGATGTAATAACTCTCAAACCTACTGTCACCCTTTCCATGATAGACAGCCACTGAACCGGGCTCCTGCTTCAAAGTAACCTTCTGCCCCTCCTTCATATCGGTGATGTCAATCTTATTAGAAAGCCAACCCAATTGGTCAAGTGCCCAAGGATTAGGGAGTTGTGGCGTTGAAGAAAGATAGGTGATGTCTGCTACATTATACTTTGCGGCATTATTGTCCTCATGATCGTCATAACTGTAAAAATCAGGCCAGCCGCATACAAGATGGCCATTCTCATGGCAGAAGGTGGCCATGGACAACTTATCTCCAATGTCGCACAACTGATAGCCGTGCCATACACCAAACCTAAATCCTTTGGAAGTCAGATTGAAGGCGTAGTAGTTCATGTGTGGCCAAAGACCTGTTGCCCATTTGTTATCACATCTACCCGCATAGAGGATGTTGATGGCCATGATGCCCCCATCCTTTGTCGTAAGGTCTCTCACATCAAATCCGTCCTTCTCTCTTGTATAAGAAAGTCAAGCCTTCTCCACGACAGGATAGAATATATCTGTCGTATATTCCGTCGCATCCAACGAAGAATAATAATCCTTCGGTTGGGGAGCCGTATAGAAACTGGACGGCACATAATTTATGTATGTCAACTTTCCCCCGGAAATCCACTGGAAATACTTCTTGATGGACATTGCGTTGCCGAAAACGGTTTTCTCGTCATCGTTCAAATAGGTTTTGATCTGGTCGATGGTAACACTCGATTTCGTATCGGGAAAATCTATCAAGCAACAAACCCCATAAACGGTGTCAGGCAATACGGAGGCTGCCCTCAATTCGACTTTCGGACGCTCATCCATATGAAGTGATTTTTTCGTCTCGGCAATCTTCGCATCGCGGCTCTCCTTCGAGATTCGCACGCCAGGCTGAGTAATCATCTTCACTGCCGATGGCGTTTCGCCACCCTTATAGACAATACCCGTGGAGGCATACGCTTTCCCGTCGGAAGAGAGAAGAGCATAGCAGATGTAACCCGTCTGCTCATCTTTGATAAGGGTGTAGTGGTCTTGACTCTCTGCATCAATATAGAGTTCCGTTCCATAAAGATAAACGGAAACTTTGTCGCCGTTCGGCTGCGTCATTTGATGCTCCGTGCCATGATAAATCATGGCGAAACTGCTTGCTATACTCGTGGAAAAAAGAGCACATGCCGTTATAAGTCGTTTGAATGTTTTCATGATTCGTTGGTTATTTATCTATCTGGGAAACAAATATATGAAACTTTTTGATTACAAAATGTAAATTATCGGAAAACAAATATACGAAACTTTTTGATTATAAAATGTAAACAAAGAAAAAATCAAGGCCTTATTTCTCAAGGCCCGCAGGCTTATCTTTGACTGCCCTCACCGACTGCCCGACGTAGCGTTCAATTCGGCGTATGAGGCTACTGTTGGCGCTAAATCCATAGTAGTAAGCCATCGGTGCCGCATAAGCGCTTATGGTAGCCGTCCAGTAGTAACCCATTTTAGCACGTGTCTCGCTGTCCTTCTTCTGCTCTGCACTACACCCGGCCGCAGGCAAGAAGATTGTTCGGCCATTGGTTTTACTGGTCCCGATAAACCCTTCAATCCCCGTACGCTCATAATCGTAAGTCCACTCCCATTGGCAACCCTCGATGAGTTCAATCATCTCCTTGCGCTTCGGCATTCGCCAGCCGTTGCCCCAAAGTTGCGTAGCGACATCGTCTTCCGGAAGCAAATCCATAATGGAATCCACCACTCCGAATTTTTCCTTGTTACAATATTTTGTCAATGAACTACCAAAATGTTTATAGTTCACCCATGCAAAGCCATTCTTCGAGACCGTCTCACCCCATGCATACAACTTGCCATAAGGCTCCTGCTGAGAAGTTCCGACGTTGGCTTTTGCCCAAAGAACCGAGAGCCCCAAATCCACATACTCGTGATTTTGTGTCGCCGACGCCTCCTTCTTCTGTTTGTCAGACGCGACTGCAGCCGTGCAAGCCATAGCAAAAAAAGCCAATATTGAAATTAATACTTTTCTCATATCTCCGATTTATTTGTTGTCAATATGGCAAATATATGATTTTTATCCGTCGAATGGAGCCATAGAGCGCAAAAACGAAACAAATCTCTTTTTTGACCACTTATTTTACCCCCCTATGATTAAGAGGACTTGGGAATGAAAAACCGATTGTCCATAGCCAATACTTAAAAAATGTTAATTCATCGAGAAGAGGAGTTTTCTGAGAAAATGTTTTTTGTAGATTTGCCTACGCAATATTATTATTTGAATAGTGAAGAAGCAAAAAGATCTGCTTCTCAGTACCATGGACATAAAATTGAATTGTACGGATTAAATATCCTACAATAGGCCGTTGGGTCTATTATGAATGAATTTGAAGGAAACAACTAAAAACCAGATAGAAAGATGAGAATAATCAACAAAACATTGATTGCATCGGCCTTAGGAATGATGCTTTCAATTTCGGCAGGTGCTCAAAACAATCTTCCAGGTGTAAAGAGTACAATCAATGTGAACGGTAAGAACCGTACCATCGATGTTTACGCCCCTTCAGGAATGGGTGCTAACCGACCTATGGTGATTTCCGCCCACGGTATGGGTCAGGATATCGGTTACCAGAAACAATGTTCCCGTTGGGACCAAGTGGCCGACACGGCAAAATTTCTAGTTGTCTATCCTCAGTCGGATGGCTCAACTTGGGATTTGGGCGGCAACGGACAGGATATTGCCTTCATCAAGGCCATCATCAAAGAGATGAGTGCCAAGTATAATATTGACTTGGACCGCGTCTATATGTCAGGCTTCTCCATGGGTGGTATGTTGACCTACTCGGTGGCTAACAATATGGCAGACCAAATTGCGGCCTGCGCCCCTATCTCGGGCTACCCTATCGGCGATAAGACAGCCAAGCCTTCTCGCCCTATTCCTATCTTCCACACCAACGGTGATGGCGACGATGTGGTTCACTACGAGCCATGGAAAGGCTATTTCAACGGAATGTACCAAGAGCAACAAGGTGCCTACGCTCAAGCCGAATCTTGGGCTGCTGCTAATGGCTGCGACGGCACTCCAGAAGAGATCAAACTCAACGGCGCCACTCGCTATCTCTGGAAAAATGGTGAGTGCGGTGTCGAAGTTTGCTTGAACAGAGTCTATAACAGAGGCCACGTCCCTGCCAATGATGCCTTCTACACTGTGCGTGAAATCTGGAAATTCGTCAGCCGCTACTCTTTGAACTGCGGAGCACCTAAAGAGCCTGAGGCCGTTGCCCCTTATAATGGTACTCCTGCTGCCATCCCTGGCACTATTGAGGCCGAGGAGTATGATTTCGGCGGTCAAGGCGTCTCATACAACGATAAAGATTCGGAAAACCGTGGAGAGGCATTCCGTAATGATGGCGTTGACATCTACAAAGGAGCAACTGGATTCAAGATCGGTTATTGTGAAGAGGGAGAATGGATGAACTACTCGGTGGATGTGAAGGAGACTTCAAGATACACCATCAGCATCTCAGCCGGTACCGACAATCCTGATGCTTCGTTCCAATTTTTGATTGATGGTCAAGAGGTTACAGGTGTAATCTCTGCACCTAACACAGGTAGTTTTACCGACTACTCTACTGTAATGGCTCGTACAAAGGAGATATCAGCAGGCCCACACACGCTTCAACTAAAGATTACAGGCAGTTGGGTTGATATTGACAACATGAAGTTTGTAAAATACGAGTCTAATGGCAATGATCCATACGACGAGAATGGATGTGTGACAGGCAACCGCTCTATTGAAGACCTTGAGAGCATCTTCTCCACCATCAAACTAAGTAACGTCAACCCGAAGGTTAAGCCAACGACCAACCACAACCCTATCATGACGCAACGTTATGGTGCCGACCCTTGTGCAATGGTTTACGGCGACTCCGTCTATATCTACATGACGCACGATATCTACGAGTATGAAAATGGCAGTATCAAGAACAACGGATACGGCAAGATTACGGAGATCGTCTGTCTTTCTTCTGCCGACCTTGTCAACTGGACTGACCACGGACCAATGAAAGTTGCTGGCTCAGGCGGAATCTCCAAGGCTTCCAACTCTTGGGCCCCAACTGCTTGCCACGCAAAAATAAACGGAAAGGATCGTTTCTTCCTATATTTTGCCAATAATGCCAATGGTATCTATGTGGTAGCAGCAAACACCCCTTACGGACCATGGGAGGATGTGAGAAATGGAGCCGGACTAATCACCCGCGCCACTCCTAACTGCGGAGATGTAACTTGGCTGTTCGACCCAGCCGTACTTGTTGATGAGGACGGTACAGGTTACCTCTACTTCGGTGGTGGCGTGCCAGAGGGCAAGACAGATAATCCAGGAACAGCGCGTATTGCCAAGTTAGGCAAGGACTTCATCAGCATTGATGGAACACCTACATCATTGAATCCTCCTTATCTATTTGAGGATGCTGGTATCAACAAGATCGGCAACAAGTATGTTTACTCATACTGTACGAACTGGAACGTACCAGGCGGCAACCAATTTGGCATCTCTAACGCTGTGATTGCTACCATGACATCTTCCAGCCCAATGTCGGGCTTCAATTTCGACCGTAAGGTGTTCGACAACCCATCAAGATGGTTGGGGGATAATGGTAACAACCACCACGGATTCTTCAAGTTCAAGGGCAAATGGTACATCTGCTACCACAGCCAATGGATTCAAAACCAAATCGGAGTGAAAGGTGGATACCGTTGCACACACGTTGACTACGCAAACGTAGATGAATCAGCAGGCAAAATCATGGGCGTAACAGCAGGTACTGTAGAGGGCGTTGAACAAGTGGAAGATATGAGCAAGGTTGACTTCGTCCAAGCAGAGTGTTTCGCTTGGCAAAACGGTGTGGATGTTCACTATGTAGGCAAGAGCGTCAATATGGCCGTAAGCGGTAAGGACGGAAGTTGGATCGGCGTATCCAACGTGAAGCCACAAAATGGCGCTAACATTTTCAAGGCAAGAGTAGCCAGCCCATGCGGCGGTGCCATCAGAGTAACGCTTGACTCTCCAAACGGCACACCTATCGCCTACCTCAACGTAACCGGTACAGGATCAAAGACTGACTTCGAAGACTTTGAGTGCAAGATGTTGAATGATATGTATATGTCCCACTCTTTGTTCTTTACTTTCAGCGGCGAACTTGAATTCGACTCATGGGGTATGGAAATGAGAGACAACACAAAGGCCGAGAGCGTTAAGGCTGAAGTTTCAGAAGCATTGACTATCGAGCCTAATCCTGCTACTGACGTAGTAACACTTCACGGAGTTGAGGCTGGCGCCATCGTAGAGGTTAGCACCATTGACGGCGCTATCGTAATCTCTCAAATGGCAGAAGGTAACGACATGAAGATGAACGTAACAGGCCTCACCAAGGGCATGTACGTTGTAAAGGCAGGCATGAAGGCTGCCAAGATGATTGTGAAGTAAAATTTCACAGTCAAAATGTAAGTTGATTTTTTGAAAACCTTATGATAAAGCCGTTTCGGAGATTTTACTCTGAAACGGCTTTTGTTATGTTCGAAAATCATTGCTTGTCCGCTGTGGGTTATTCGATGAAACGATAGGTAAATACACATTTTAGCGTCTGCAAGACGCTACTTCTATAACATGGAACGTAGTTCTATGTGCAGGGAGATGCCCCATGGGGACGTCTCTACACACTCTCACCCGTATATCCCTATGTCATTAGTATAAAAAACACAACCAAATATATCGGGATAAAAATAAAGTAAGAAGCCTTTTCAACAAAGTTTTCCGAAAGAAAAGCGTACATTCAAATGCCAAGTGACATTCTCCTTATTGGGATCGTTCTTGTAGAACTCTCTCGCCAATTTGCGTTCAACAATTAGAAATCACAACTCTTCCAGCACGCCACTTTACGGGTTTTCTCATCAAATACAATGCCGACGGAATGAACCTCCTCGCTTTCATTTTTGTATTTTTCCGCATAGCCTTTCGACTTCGCCTGCTCCAACGCAGACTCAAGCAGTTCCTTCTTTTTCGACTCGGGGTCAACCTCATCTTTACCCATCATCTTAAGTTCAAATACAAGAGCCATCTTCGCTGTTTGAGCCACGATATCAACACGTTGGCTCGCCTCCATGATCTCGCACTGGTTTGGTATGCCAAACAAGCAGAATAAAGTGCGGAGGTGATTGCGGAAATAACCCTCCGTGATTTCTCCCGCATTCTCGTATGGAATGCCAGAGAAGAAATTGCACACCTTATCCATGAAGGCATTGACATCCTGGTTGTTAAGATCGTCTGACAAAGAAATCAACAATGGATTAAGAGAGAAATTAGAGTTTCTCTTTAGACTAAGAATGTTTTTATACCAACTGTCGCGAATCTCAATATTAGGGAAATCGTATCTTATAATCCACTTCGTAGGGGAATATTTTTTCCATTCAGCAATGGATAGATATCCTGTCTGGAAAGCGACACTTTGTAATTTCAAATCGTCTAAGTCGTATTTATAATCATTCTCATCCAACATCCACTGCTGGGTGATGTCATTCAACTCAAATGGATTGTTTCTTACCATATTTAGCAAAAAACGAGGCGTTCCTGTCGCTATCCAATAATTGTCAAATCTTTTGTTTACGAATAATTTTCCAACTGACACAGGATTATAGACAGACTCACATCTGCTGACGAATCTCATTCCATTGTAGTATAGCTTCGTATACGAGAGAAACTCGTCACGACTCATCTCCATTTTCTTTGCCAAATAATCTATATGTTCAGCAAAGTTATGACGAAGTTCATCTTCTGTATATCCCAACAAAGTCGCATAATCCTCATTCCTTGTCAAATCCGTAGGATTGTTGGCTCCAGAGAAAAGCGAGACATGAGCGAATTTTGTGACTCCTGTGATGAATACAAAACGCTCCTTGTCGTTAGCGGATTTCAATCTCTGATAAAAGTCAGCCATCAATTCAACCACCTCCTTTGAGTATGGCTTGAACATGGAATCAAGAATAGGCTTGTCGTATTCGTCGATAAGGACAACCACATGCTTCTTATATTTTCTATAAACAGAATCAATAAGATTGTCAAACATAGTTGGCACATCGGAATCTGCAATTTCTACATCCAAATCTCTGCATGATTTGATCAACTGCATTTTCATCGCTGATTCAATAGTTCTGATTCCTTCATACGACGAGCCACTTGCCAAATCAAGATGGATCACTGGGTAAGTCTCCCACACATCAGGAGCGAGACGTTCAATCTCAAGACCTTTGAACAGATCCTTTTTGCCCTGGAAGAAAGCTTTGAAAGTGGAAAGCAACAGACTCTTGCCGAAACGACGTGGACGAGAGAGGAAAAAACTTTTAGTCTTTCCCATCACCATTTTTGCCACAAATGCCGTCTTGTCGACATATAGAGCATCACTTTTAATCAAATCCTCAAATGTGAATATATCCGTTGCAATTTCTTTCATTTTCTTTCTTCTTTATTCCGACGTCGCAAAGATAATCATTTAATGCATAATTCGTAATTCATAATTGTCGGGGAAGCCAACGGATTGAGGATATATATATATATACTAAATTACGCAAATAAAAAGTCACTCGTCATTTTTTAGAAGAGATCCTAATCATGGCTCTGTTCCAATTTATGACTGATTTTTTCATTTGAAGAAATCAACAATCTTGTTTATTCCCTAACGGGAAATATTGTTCAGGATTGCATTAGACCTCTACCCACATCATATCCCTAACGGGATTATCCACACCTACGCCTTTAGGCGTTAAATGTAGGTAGAAAATCATGTCGCTTCTAACCATCTCTTTCTCGTCATCAGACAATGCCCCCCAAGTGACATTCTCCTTATTGGGATCGTTCTTGTAGAACTCTCTCGCCAATTTGCGTTCAACAATTAGAAATCACAACTCTTCCAGCACGCCACTTTACGGGTTTTCTCATCAAATACAATGCCGACGGAATGAACCTCCTCGCTTTCATTTTTGTATTTTTCCGCATAGCCTTTCGACTTCGCCTGCTCCAACGCAGACTCAAGCAGTTCCTTCTTTTTCGACTCGGGGTCAACCTCATCTTTACCCATCATCTTAAGTTCAAATACAAGAGCCATCTTCGCTGTTTGAGCCACGATATCAACACGTTGGCTCGCCTCCATGATCTCGCACTGGTTTGGTATGCCAAACAAGCAGAATAAAGTGCGGAGGTGATTGCGGAAATAACCCTCCGTGATTTCTCCTGCATTCTCGTATGGAATGCCAGAGAAGAAATTGCACACCTTATCCATAAATGAATTAACATCTTGATTGTCAAGATCGTCAGAAAGGAGCAATAAAAGTGGTTTGATAGAATAATTCTTATTTTTCTTTATCGACAATACGTTCTCAAACCAACTGTCTCGAATCTCTATATTCGGGAAGTCATAACGGATTCTCCATCTCGTTGGCGAATACTTTTTCCACTCAGAAATCGAAAGATAACCAGACTGAAAAGCTACAGATCTCAAGTCAAGCTCATTCAAATCATATTTGTCGCCATCCATATCCATCACCCATTCCTTAGTCAAATCTTGGAGTTTGAACGGATTATCTTTTACCATGTTGAGCAAGAAACGATGTGTGCCGGGCGCAATCCAGTAATTATCAAATATCACGTTCAGCAATAGATGAAGAATTAGAACC
>JAKSLA010000021.1 GCA_024401455.1 Paludibacteraceae bacterium
TTTGTCCTATAAAACTAAGTTAAATCTGTAACGCTTATTTAGGACTAGTCAATATTATTGTGAATCGTGTGACGTCTTGCATTCTCGATGTGCATCCTTCACAAATTACAGCCCTTCCGCCTCATAAAGGATCTTGTCTTGAAGGAACGGAGCCGTTTTGCCGTCGAATCCGTTTTGCTCTAAGAATGGCAAGTCTTCGTTGAATAGGGCATTGAAGTTTTTGCTGTCGGAGTTGAGTTTTTTTAGGCATTGGATGTAGTAGGCGATGGCCTGTTTGCGGTCGCCCTTGCAGAGGGCCACATGACCTAAATTGAGCCAGTCGTGGTGGTTGCGTTCCGCTTCGTCCAGTTTCTTGTAATATTTCTCCGCTTGGTCTAATTTGCCTTCGACGAATGAACACCAGGCAATTGGGCGCCAAACATTCTTGTTGCCCGGGCTGAGGAATTCGATTTTGAAGAATACCTGCAATGCCTTGTCGTATTGCTTGAGTTCGAGGTGACAGTTGCCTATCGCCAGTTGGATGGCCATGTCTTCTGGGGCTTGGGCCTGTGCTTGCAAGTAGTAGTCGAGGGCCTTGGCCGTCTCCTTAATGCTTCGATAGCAGTAGGCAAGTTTGCGGATGGTCCAAAGGCTGTCTGGTTTGATGACGTCAGCCTTTTGGTAGTAGTCGATGGCCGTAGCGAAATCGCCGAGACGTTGGTGGCAGTAGCCCGTTTTTTGGAGCAATTCTGCGTTGCTTTCATCTTTGGCCACGAGTTTTTTGAATATTTCTACGCTATCTTCAAAATAGTCCTTGCTGAAGTAGGCTTCGCCAAGGCTACGAAGGAATTCGTCCTCGTTCTCCATTTTCTTTATGAAGTTGAGTTTGTAGAGGTCGAGAGACTTGAACGGGTCGGCGAAATCATTCTTCCTTGGGTGTAGTTTGAAGAAGCGGTAGATGTCTTGAATGTACTGGTTGCTGATGGCGTTGGCTTCTGGTTCGGGAATGAGTGCCTTTTCGTTCTCTTTCAGTAGTTTCATCTGCTCTTCATCCAGGCTGACCGATTGGTAAGTCATCTTACGGTAATCTTCAGGCATCTCGACCAAACCGAGGGCCAAGGAAAATTTGTCCGAGTTGCAGAGGAACGGACTCTGCATTATCACTTTCCAAAATAGAGGCAACCCCTCATCGCCTTGGATCTTGGCGAGGGCAGAATGGTTGTGGAAAGGCATGAACCAGTTGCACGTTTCGTGGAAGAACGGGAAGGACTTCATGGACGAGAATGAACTGAGGAATACATCGGCTCCGCTTTGTTGCATTTCCGCAAATTGTTGAATCTTGTCGGATATGCCGCTGTTGAGCAAGTTCTCCCATTCGGGATTTTTGTCAAGCAGCGTTTTTTCGTCCTTCATCAACTTGTCCATTTGTAATTTCTCTTGGATGATTGGACTTATTTTAGCGATGTCGGGGAAGAAATCCTCCCTCAATTTCTTGTTGATTTTTTCCGTCTCCTTGCTTTGGATGAACTGCAGCATGATCTCTTTGATGCTTTTTGTGAGCGTAGGATCTTGGGCAATGTCTGTGAGTTGGGCATCCAACTGACGGTAGAGCGGGGTACGTTCGTTGTGGATGTAAGCACAAAGAATGAGGCCGACGAGAGCACGTTGTGCCACTTGCGGGTCTTCGTTCCGGCTGCCTAAGATGAGGATGTTGAACTTCCGTTCGTCGAACATACGAATGAGGCTGGTCGTTACGGCAGAAATGGTCAAGCATTTGTCCGCGAAATGAATGTCCTCGTTGGTGAGTATGTGAGAAGCCAAATCCTCCTCTTGGGGTTTGAATTTGTCAGTTAGCCAGAAGTGGTTGTAGAGTTTGGAAACCGCTTTTTCGTGTTCGGCCGCATAATCGGTCGCCTTGCCTTTGGAGTTTAGGCTGTCTTCCAACAGTCCGGCCAAGGATTGGTTGATGTTGAACGAGGATAACTCATCCATAATCTCTTGTTCCGAAGGGAGTTGCTGGGATTGGACGATTCTCTTTTGGCAATAGACATAGTTGCTGGAATCTTTCAGTAGCACGCGCTCCTTGATATGGTCGGAGGTCTCCAAAAGAGAGACGCAAAGATGGTTGTAGATTTGGTCTTGTGCAGGGTCGTTGATTCCCTCGGTGACGTATTGGAGCATATATTTGTAGGTTGTCTCCAACTCCGTACGTTTGTCGTTCCATTCGCCGACTTGACCGCTTTCGGCGAGTGAGGTCATTTTGTCGAAAGCAATCTTCAGATTTTTGGCATAGACTGATTGGCAAATCTCATCATGCAACGCATCTATCTCTTTGTGTGTCATATTCTTTGTCAAAATAAGGGTGGAGTGGTAGGTTGAACTCCCGCTTCGTCCTCCCTGAGTAAATATTGCTGACGGCCGAGGTTGCGAAAGGCAAGCCTCGTTGGTCATTATTCTTATACAAATTTATAAAAAAACTGGTAATCAAGCCTTATGTAGTGTGTAAAATCACATTTTGAGGGAGATGGATGGAATGTTCTGTGTCGTTGTTTCAAAATTTGAGATGGAGGAGGGGTTGATCTTTGCGACTCCTTGTTTGGTTTTGTTGCCATAAAGCAATTAAATATTTGAAAATTATGTCTATCTTTGCAGTTAATATTTGGGGTAGAGTCCTCACAATTTATACGGACATTAATTTTTTAGCAATAATAAAAGGTAATGAAGACAAAATTAGCAATTGCATTCTTTTGTGCATCTTCTTTGGCTGCATTTGCGGCTGATGAGTCGGCTTCAAGATTGGTGAGCATCGCAGAAAGTACAAGTAACAAGGATTCTCATAGCGAGGTTACCGATAGTGTTTACTGGAAGTTCCCTGGCGCAGTTGGATTGAACGCCAACCAAGCCTATTTCAACGAATATTGTTCGGACGGTATGGGAAGTTCGGCAACGGTTGACGCCTTTATCCGTCTCAATGCAGACTATATGAAGGGCAAGGTGATGTGGAAGAATGCATTCAGCGCTCAATATGGTTTCATGTATTCAGACCAATTTACTGGCGACGATGAAGTGCGTAAGAACATGGATAACTTCGCTTTGGCATCAAAAGTTGGTTATAAGGCTGCAGACAAGCTTTACTACTCTTTGATGGGCGACTTGGAGTCTCAGTTTACAAAGGGTTACAACTATGCATCTGACGTGAACAACTTGGACTCAGCTTATTTGGTTTCCAATTTCTTTGCGCCTGCATACGCTAAGCTTTCTCTTGGTGTCGATTATACGCCAAATAAGTATTTGACAGTTTTTGCATCACCATTATCTGCTCGTTTCACATTCTGTACAGATACATTGCTTTCTCCTAACTTCGGTATGGAGCGTAAGGACAACGGCGAATACAAGAAGTCGAGAACCGAACTCGGTGCCTATGCAAAGGCTGTGTCTGATTTTGATGTGACAAGCAATGTCCACTTCTACTCTTTGTTGGAAGGCTTCTATGCATACAACAAGGCGGTTCAACGCACAAATGTTACAAAAGATGCAATAGGTAACTGCTTGTACTTCGATGAATTGTCTGATTTTGCAGGAGATATCAATGATGAGACGATCCACGGTTGGTTCGTAAGATGGCGTTTGGAGTTGGCCCTAAAGGTTACAAAGAACATCAACGTCGCTTTCCGTACTCAGTTGAAGTATGACGTTTCTGAGACAAAGCAAAACCCTCATGTTGATAAGGACGCCGTTGGTCTAACGAGCAAGTGGGATTTGGGTTACCCAGTTGCTAAGACTCAATTCTGGGAATCAACCTCTTTGGGTATAGCATATCAATTTTAATTGAATTCATAAAGACTTCCATAAGGCGTCGCTGCTTTATGGAAGTTTTTGTTTTTTAGGGGCTGTTAAAAAAATAGTTTGGGATGTTGATAGATACTGAGGCTTTGAAAAGGCTTGATTTGAAGGCCTTCTTTTTTGATATGGACGGGGTGCTGTTCGACTCGATGCCCAATCATGCCAAGGCGTGGTGTACGGCATTTGAGGCATTGGGCATTCCTTTCTCTTCGTATGATGCGTATATGCGCGAAGGAATGACGGGCGCCTCCACCATATATCAGGCTTTTACACGTCATTTGGGGCGCGATGCATCTGAGGAGGAATGTCAACGCATCTATAAGGTGAAGTGTGATATATTCGAGTCGCTTCCCGTTGCGAAGCCCATTCCACAAGTTTTGGAGGTTTTGCAGACTGTAAAGCAGGCCGGATTGGAGATTTTTATCGTGACGGGGTCGGGGCAACATTCGCTCTTCGACCGGTTGAATACGCATTTCCCGGATATATTCTGCCGTGAAAAGATGGTGACGGCTTATGACGTGAAGAAGGGCAAGCCTGATCCTGAACCCTATCTTATGGCACTCAAAAAGGGTGGATTTGAGGCGCATCAGGCCATTGTGGTTGAGAACGCTCCGTTGGGTGTGAAGTCGGCCGTGGCTGCAGAGATATTCACCATTGCCGTTAATACCGGAATACTGAAGGACGAAGACCTTTCTGTGCATGGGGCAGGCGTTGTCTATCATAATATGGGTGAGTTGTTGGCCGAGTTGCCTGAAATCATCAGGACGGCAAAACGGTAAGGGAACCGTCTATATATTTCTGTTCCTTAATGTTTTACAATTTGGTGCGATTTATAGAAACCTTCTAAATCAACATTCGTAGTCTTACTAAAAAAGAAATCTTATGTTATTTGATATAATTAATGCGAATATAGAGAAAATGGTGATCCATAAGATCGGTTCGCGCACGGACAATACGGAGAATACCTATTCCAAGAAGTGTATGGATTTGGCGTCAGACAGCCCGATCCAGATGCTCAAGCAGTATTTTCTCTCATCGTTTCGTGAGCCGGTGCTTTATCATTTTGAGGGGTTGAACCATGTGTCGGACAATATTGTCTATAAGTCCGCGTGTGCGATATTTGACAATCCAGAACTCTTCTATGAGCACTCCCGCATTTTGGCCTCTCACTTGTATGAGAGTTCCACGCACCCGCAGATCAAGTCGGGCGAGTTCTATTTGGTGCTTTTTAATAATGTGAGGATATTTGATGAGGATGTTCGTTGTCTCGGCATATTCAAGTCGGAGAATAAGGAGACTTATTTGAAGATCTATCCAGGACAAGATTCGTTTGACATCAATTGTGAGGAGGGCATCAACATCCGTAAGATGGACAAAGGTTGCTTGATTTTCGATGTAGAGAGAGAGTCGGGCTTCGTTGCTTCGCTGGTAGATAAGGTTTCCAAGCAGGAGGCCCTTTACTGGAAGAATGATTTCTTGAGCATGGAAGAGCGTCAAGACAACAACTTCTTTACGAAGAACTATTTGGATATGTGCAAGGGCTTTGTCAATGAAGTTTTCACGCAGGAGGGGAATGTGCCCCGAACAGACCAGATAGGAATGCTCAACCGATCAATCAACTACTTCAAGGACAACACGATGTTCAGCGAAGACAAGTTCAACGACGAGGTGTTGGCTGTACCAGAGGTGGTAGATGCCTTTTCTCAATACAGGGAGCGTTATGCTGATGAGAATGATGTCTCATTTGGAGATGAGTTCAAGATTTCACCTGAGATTGTGAAGAAGGAAAATAAGAACTTCAAGTCGGTTTTGAAGTTGGACAAAAATTTTCACCTTTATATACATGGAGGACATCAGTTCATAGAAAAAGGCTTTGACGAGCAACACGGACTTCATTATTACAAACTCTATTTTGAGCGAGAATCATAAATCCCTGTAGGGGCGGGCCTTGTGCCCGCCCTTGTGCCCGCCCACTTAACCCATTTGAAAAAACTGCGTTTGTTATAAAAAAATTGCATAGAAAAATATTTATGTATATTGTTGATAGATAAGTGATTGTCTGTGAATATCATTCTTTTGAAAAAGATGTAGTTTGAAAAATTATTGACATTTGTTTGCTTTTTATAAATGTATGTCCTAAATTTGTTAATGATACAAGACTGATAAGGACGAGTTTACAAGATGGGAAATTCGTCTGGAAGACTAAGATTAGAAAGAGAAAAAATAAAACTATTGTGATATGCAGAAACCGATAAATTTAGATTTGTTTTTGGCGCAGTTCCAGTCGTTGGGGGTAGCGGATAAAATTCCTCCGGAAGCGATGAAGGCTGTGACGGCTCGTCTTAAGATGCATGAATACAATAAAAAAGACTTGCTCGCTCGGGCGGGGGAGGTGTGCAATAGGTGGTTTTTCATAGGAGAGGGGCTTGTCCGTGTCTTCTATGAGAGAAATGGTGAGGAAATAACGGAGTTGTTGGCGCCCGAAGGATGGGCATACACACCTTTTGAGTCTTATTATGGAGGTAGGACATGTAAGGCAAACATAGAGGCATTGGAGCCTTGTGTCGTCTTTACCCTTGACAAGGAGGATTTGACCGAGTTGTTCAAAGACTATCCTCAATTGGCTATTATTACGAGTGCCATCTTGAAAAGGTTTTTGATGTACACCCAGCATAGGGTTGATTCGTTACTTTTCGAGACGGCAGAGGAGAAATACGAAAAGCTTTTGTCTGACATACCGAAAGTTCTCTTGAGGGCTCCTTCCATTTATGTGGCTTCTTTCTTGGGCATTACGCCGGAGACGCTCAGCCGTGTACGTGCTAAAATGGCAAAACGTTGACGGTTGTTTTACGATTACAGATTATTCTAAAGATTGAGGTTTATGGAAAAGACAGTAGATGTAGAGTGTATATTGAAGCAATATGAGCATTTAGGCATCAGAAATCTTTCGAAGGAGGCTTTGGCTGATTTTGTATCAAAAATCACGATTACAACATTGAAAAGACATGATATGTTTTTGAAGGAAGGGGAGGTGTGCGAGCATTTCGCTTTCGTCAAAACGGGTCTTTTGCGAATGTTTCACTATAAGAAGGGAAAGGAGATTTCCACTATCTTCATGCCGGAGGGACGTTATTTCTTCTGTATAGAGAGTTTCTTCAACCATGAAGTAAGTTGGCGCAACGTGGAAGCGTTGGAAACTTCAGAGATTTATTTGATTTCACACAAGGATTTGGAGGAGTTGTGCTTCAAATATTTGGATTTTTATCTCTTCTGCCAAACATTGATGGCGCGTGTTGTTACGGGTTTCCAATGGAAAGCAGAGATGCTTCAGTTTGCTACAGCGGAAGAGCGCTTGGAGATCATGTTGAAGCAGGTGCCCAATTTGATGCAAAGGGTTTCTTCCGTCCAGGTGGCTTCCTATTTGGGGGTTACGCCAGAAACATTGAGCCGTGTACGCGGGCGTTTGGCTCGTCGCGAAGATTGAATATAGAGAGAAAAGGAGTGCGCCATTGGTCGTTGGAACTTTAGATGCACTTTTTTTCTCTTTTTTTTTAGAGAAAATGATTCATAGAGGAAAATTGATGAGGACGATTTGTCGTTTTGAGTCATTATTCCTATATTTGTATTGGTAAGATATTTGTATTGTTTTTTGTAGGAACTATTTGCTTTTGTGAATTTGAATTTGATTTTGATTGACCTCAAGCGAGGTTGTTAAGCAAATAGTGTTTTTCTTGTTGAATGTATTAGTGCATTCGACTGTATTTATGTTGAATTTTAAAGCCTTTTTATATGCAGAAAGGAATTAAAACTGAACTAATGCAGAGTGTTTTGGAGCATTTCGGTTTGATTGTTCCTATAACACAGGAAGTGTTGGCGGATATTGCCGCAAGTCTGAATGTGGAGACATTTCGCAAAGGTGAGATTATTGTGAGTCCGGAAGATGAAGATCCTAAATGGTATTTCATAGAGAAAGGATTGGTGCGCTCTTACTATCATCGAGGTAAGACGCAGATAACCAATTTGTTCCTTTCCGAAGGTTCGTGTGTGAATATCTTCGAGAAATATTATTTGAATCAGCATTCGGGCCTTTATTTGGAGGCTATAGAGCCAACCGTCCTTTATTCGTTGGAACGAAAGGATGCGCATCGTTTGCGTATGCAGTATCCAAGTTTCGCCGAGTTGCATAGGCGTGTTTTGAACAAATATATGGTCATTGTCCAGGAGCATCTGGATTTGCTGAAGTTTGAGACGGCCGAGGCTCGATATGAACGGTTGTTGCAACGCATACCGAAGATACTTTTGCGTATCCCGTCTATTTACGTGGCCTCATATTTGGGGTTGACGCCGGAGACGTTGAGCCGAGTTCGTTCGCGCCTTGTTAGGCAATCTTCGGATTCGGAATGAAATTTAAATGAGAAAGGAATTGAACGATGCAAAAGGTAGATTTTGAAATATTGAAAGGTTTTTTTGACTCATTTGAGATCTCTGATTTTTCGGAGGAACTGTTCAATGAGTTCGCCGCTCGTGCCCATGTCGGCTTGCTGAAGAAGGGCGAAGTGCTCAACAAAAGCGGCGAGCCGTGGATGAATGTCGGTGTGGTGGTCAAAGGACTTGTTCGTGTCTATTACAGGAAGAATGGCAAGGAAGTGACCGAAGGTTTTGTTACGGAGGGAGGCCTGTTCTCAGCGCTCCCTAACACTATTTCTGTCGAGTCTGGCTCTTTGTTGATTGAAGCAGAAGAGGACACTACTTATTACAGCATGTCTTATACAGATGTAGAAGGTATGTGTTGTAAGTTCCCTTTGTCGTTCGATTACTTTTATGAAAAGGGGTTGCTTGCTACGATAAAGAGCCTTATGCTCTATACGGAAATTCTGCAATTGGAGTCGGCAGACGATAAGTATGAGCATTTCTGCAATTTGTATCCTACAGTTGTTTTACGAGCCCCTTCTATCCATATCGCATCTTGTTTGGGTATGACTCCCGAAACTTTAAGCCGAGTCAGAAGCCGTGTCCGTCGCAAATGATTAGAGGCTTTGCTTTCAAGCGTCTGCGATATTTATGGAATAAACACCCACTTTTTGTACTTTTTTTCCAATTATTTTGGGTTATTATGAATTTTTAAATAACTTTGTGGGCAATGAGTGAGAAAGAAGTGTTCCTTTGGAATGCATTCGAGGACGAAAATCGAATGGTGGATTGGAAGGCTTTTGGAGAACTTTGATATTAACAAAATACTTATAAATATTTCATGAAAAAGATATTTTTAGTTCTTTCCTTGCTGCTTGCTGCTTCAGCATCAATGGTGCAAGCACAAGAGGACGTAAAGGTTAGATTTGGTGTGACCGCAGGTTTCGCAATGACAAAATGGAATGGTGATTTCGATTTGGGAGATGAGGATTTTTCTTTTAGTCCAGGTACATCGTTCAATCCGGGTTTCCGTGGTGGTGTAGTTGCCGAGTTACAATTGTCTCAAAAGTGGTCAGTTCAGCCAGAAGTGCTTTTCTCTTACGAAGGAACTAAGTTGGATTCAATAGGTACGGCAAGCGCCATGTATATCAAAGTGCCTATCTTGGTATATCGCAATTTCCAAAATATCGGTCCTGGTCAATTGTCTCCAGCAATCGGTCCTTACTTCTCATTCGGTTTGGGTGGTTCGGCAGACGGAGAGGAGACTCTCGGTTATGACGGTATCGCAGAGAAGTTTGACTGGGGTCTTCAATTCCGTGTCAACTACGAGATGCAGAAGTATGTTGAGGGATTGTATGCCTATATCGGTTATGAGCAAGGTTTGACAAGCACTTACAATATGGGTCTTATGGCTGGTGTCGGTTATAAGTTCGCTTACAGCAAGTGGTTGAAGGCAGCGCAAGGAGGTATTTTCAGTTATTGATAATGCGTTTTAAAAAGATATATGTCGAAATTACAAACGTATGTAATTTCGCCTGCAGTTTCTGCTTCAAATCGAAGCGTGAAAAAAAGTTCGTATCGCCGGAAGATTTTTCGGCGATACTTTTTTCTATAAGGCCCTATACGGAATATCTCTATCTGCATGTTTTGGGCGAGCCTTTGCTCCATCCCTCTTTTGAAAAGTTGGTTACCACTGCTCGTGATATGGGATTCCATATCAATCTGACTACCAACGGTTCTCTTGTTGCGAAGAATTTAGATTATCTTGTAAAAGCGCCCATTCGCCAGTTTAATATCTCGTTGCATGATGCAGAGGAGAATGTGCCAGCCAATCGTTTGGATGATTATCTGGCTTCGGTCTTTAAGTTCGCCAAAATCAAGGCGGCCGAAAGCTATATCTCTATGCGATTGTGGAATGGTGGGGTAGATTCAGCCTCGACATTCAACGCATGTTGCTTAGAAGCGATTAATCGTGAGTTCGGCTCTGACATCACGTTGGAGCGGATGACGGAGCGGAACATTAAACTTATGCCACATATATTTCTGGCCAATGCCGCGCGTTTTACATGGCCAGGTGAAGCTTCCTTGGGCGTAACGCGTCGCTATTGTTACGGAATGGATACCCATGTGGCGATTTTGGTGGATGGCACAGTGGTGCCCTGTTGTTTGGATGCCGATGCTTCTATGCCTTTAGGCAATGTCTTGGAGCAGGATTTCGGAGAAATCATCAACAGTGAAAGAGCCAAACGAATCTTAGAGGGATTCCGTCGGAATGAGGCGGTGGAGCCTATCTGCCAAGATTGTGGTTTTCGGGTGGATAGATGACGCAATTAACTTTATTTTATGTTTTACAATATGTTTTTAGCGAAAAAGGTACTAATTTTGTACTGAAATAAAAAAAACAAAAAACAGACATGAAGAGAGTTTTATTTTTATTGGTTTCTGCATTTGTATGTTTGTCAGCAAGTGCAAAAGTTAGTGGCATAGAGGATGCAAAGAAGGGTGATTTCAATTTGGGTCTTCAATTGGGTGTGCCTGCAGTAGATAAGTTTGAAAATGGTCATGATCCGAGCGCAATTCCTACTATCTCTTTGGACGCTTCTTGGGTTCTTACTTCAGGCTTTATCAACACAAAAGCATTTGGTCAAAATGGTGCTATTGATTTGGGTCTTTACTATGGCTTCTGTCACTATTCTTATGACGAGCACTCAGTAGAGGAGACTTTGAACCAAAATATTATCCTTTGTCGTTCAGGCTTCCACTTCCAATTCGTTCCTAATTTGGATACTTACGCAGGTGCGTTCGCAGGTGCAAACTTGTGGATGTGGGAAGCAGAAGGTCCTGGTTATGAGGATGACAACACTGATACCGATGCTTGTTTCGGTTTGTTCACTGGTGCTAAATACTATTTCAGCGATCTTTTCGGAGTTAAGTTGGAATTCGGTCACGATTTCAACGAGGATAACTATCCTTTGGTGGCTGGTGGTATCACATTCAGATTCTAATAAATACATCCAATAGAGAGTGGGGAATTGGTTATGCCGATTCCCCTTTTTTGTTTTTTTTATCTGAGAAAATAGAATTTTTGGCACTATACTTGTTGTAAGAAGGCAGATGATCATTTGAATTATGAGCAATAGAGTAATATTTACAGTTTTCCTTTTTCTTGTATCGACAATAGGTGCGTCGGCACAGCAAGAGTCATTTCAAAAGGGTAGTGCGGTGATGGATCTCTCCATCGGTACGCCAACATCTTCAGGATGCGACAATCGTGAGGTGGTGATGCCTCCGGTTACTTTGACGTTGGATTTTGGCGGTCCAAGCGGTTTTATCAAGAAACGTTCCGAACGAGGGAAGAAGTCTTCGAAAAATAGTTCTTCCAAGAATGGCAAAGGTGCATTGGGCTTTGGTGCTATCCTGGGTTTTTATCAAGATGATTGTTGGGGATGGGACGGATGTTACCATTATGGCCATGGCCACGATTACGCCTGCTACAATTATTGGTATGACGCCGATGTTTACAATGTAGTGACGGCTTTCCGCTTCTCGTTTCATATTGAGCCTGTGAAGAATATGGACGCTTATATTGGGCTCTCTACGGGTGGTCGATTCCGTATTTGGAACTATAATGAGGAGCATGTCTATTCTCATTCAGGCGACGATCCTAAAGGCCATGCGTTCTGTCTCGGACCGTTCACGGGTATGAGATACTATTTCGGTAATGTTTTTGGCTTAAAGGCTGAGTTTTCCGTAGATACAGGTTCTGGATTTCCAAATGCATCCGCCGGAATGGTGTTTAAGTTGAAGAATTGATCATACGCGATCGTTTACTATAGAGCCACGACGAAAGTTGTGGCTTTTTTCTTGGATGGTGGACGTGTTTTCCCCATAGGGAAACTTATATCAATGGGGGATTTCGCCCCATAAAAAAAGAGCACCTCCGTTTAGAGATGCTCCTTGTTATTTTAGAAAAAATCAACGATTACAACTTCACCAACTTGTTTGTCTGAGTATCAGGGAAGATGACGGAAGGCTTGAATTTTTTTGCCTCTTCGAAATCCATCATGGCGTAAGACATGATAATGACGATGTCACCTTTCTCTACCTTGCGGGCAGCGGCACCGTTCAGACAGATGACGCCAGAACCTCTTTCTCCTTTGATTGCGTATGTTTCGAAACGCTCTCCGTTGTTGTTGTCAACGATGCAAACCTTCTCGTTCGCAATGATGTTTGCTGCTTCCATCAACTCCTCATCGATGGTAATGCTACCGATGTAGTTTAGGTTCGCTTCTGTGACCGTCACCCGGTGAATTTTTGATTTTAAAACTTCAATCAACATGATTAATGAAATTATAGCGTCTTAATAAAAATCCTTTGGCGTTAGAACTTAGGCTCTTTGTACTTCATATTGTCGATGAGTCTTACCTCTTCGCCACAATATACAGTAATGCAGCCGACGGCATAATCGGTGTCGTCCCAATTGTTGATGGACTGCATGGTCAAACCGTCCACGATGTCGAAATACTCTACATTGAGTACAGGCTCGTTGTTGATTTGCTCCACCACCCATTGCTTGAGTTCGGATACGCTCTTTTGAGGTACAAAATTACAACTTTTTAGCAAAGTTTGAGAAATAAGTACGGCTTTTTCTCTTTCGTCTTTCGAGAGTCGCATATTGCGGCTGCTCAACGCCATGCCGTCTTCTTCTCTTACGATAGGGCAACCTACGATTTTGACAGGGCTGTTAAGTTGCTTGACCATCTCGCGGATGATTGCCAATTGTTGGAAGTCCTTTTCTCCGAAGTAGGCGCGATCAGGGCCAACGATGTCGAAGAGGCGGCTGACAACTTGGGCTACGCCGTTGAAGTGGCCGGGGCGATATTTGCCCTCCATCACCTTGTCAAGTTGGCCGAAGTCGAATTGACGGGTGTCTGGCTCTGGGTAGATTTGGTCCTCGCTTGGCGCGAATAGGATGGTGCAGTTAGCCGACTCTAAGAGTTTAGCGTCCTTGCTCAATGTGCGAGGGTACTTCTCCAAGTCGCTTTTGTTGTTGAATTGAGTTGGGTTGACGAAGACGCTCACCACGCAAACGTCATTTTCAGCAACACATTTTTTAACCAAAGAGAGGTGTCCATTGTGTAGAGCTCCCATCGTTGGTACGAAACCGATTGTTTTGCCTTCTTTTCTGAGTTTGTTCAACTCTCTCTTCAATCCTAATGTTTTCTTACAAATCTTCATTTTTAAATGTAAAATTAAGAGTGTTCAACAATGTGCTTAACGCATCTTGCCAATTGGGTGCGCTGGGTGGGTTCTTTTTCCTTCGTTCCACTGGTTTCGAGGGTGGAACGTTCAGAACGGACTGGCGTAATTGCCAATTGGTAGTACAAAGGAAACAAATTATTATAAGATGGGAAAGAAAAAAGGGGGCAATTTGTTAAAAAACGGATGTTGGAGTGTCTATTTCGTTCGTTTATAGGAGAATAAAAAAATTCCCTTATGCTTAAATTTGTTCAGAAAAGCCGATTTTTCATTAAAAGATTGTGGGAATGCGGTATTTTTTCTATCTTTGCAATCATTTGTAGATAGATTTTACTAAATAAATGGAAGCAACGAAAATTTTGTACATTGCGCAGGAAATCGTTCCGTATTTGCCTGAAAGTGAGGTCGCAAATGCTTGTCGCCAAATACCACAAGCAATTCAAGAGAAGGGAAGGGAGATACGAACATTCATGCCAAAGTTTGGTTGCGTAAACGAGCGCAGAAACCAACTTCACGAGGTGATTCGCCTTTCGGGCATGAATTTGATTATTGATGATACGGACCACCCATTGATTATTAAGGTGGCTTCGATACAATCGGCTAGGCTTCAAGTCTATTTCATTGACAATGATGACTTTTTCCAGCGCAGAAACACTATTTCTGATGAGAATGGTGAGTTTGATGATAATGAGGATAGATCGATTTTCTTTGTCAGAGGTGTTTTGGAGACGGTAAAGAAGTTGCGTTGGACTCCGGATATTGTGCACTGTCATGGTTGGATGACGGCTTTGGCGCCTATCTATGTGAAAAAAGCTTTCGATTCGGATCCATTCTTTAAAAATTCGAAAATAGTTTATTCTTTATACAATGATGCTTTCCAAAAGCCGTTTTCTAATAGATTCGGTGAGAAGTTGAAGATTGAGGGAGTGGAGGATAAGGACATTACTTCTGTCTTGGGCAAGGAGGTGTCGTTCGCAGATTTGTCCAAGTTCGCCATCGAATATTCCGACGGTGTTGTTCAGGCGAGTGAGCAGGTGGATGCAAGCGTTGTTGACTACGTTAATAAGGAGGGAAAATTGTTCTTGCCTTATCAGCCAGGCGACACGACTTATGACGCTCTCAACAGTTTCTACGACCAAGTGTTGGGAAAATAATTCTCACCCCTAATTAAAAAAGGTTTATTGATGAAGTACAATTCGATGATATTGTCGTTTGCCGCCCTGCTTTCGTTGGCAGGCTGCAAGGACGATGGCCAAGTGGGTTCCATTATCCAGCCTGAGGAGGATCTTCTTCATGCTTATTCGGGTATGGTTAATCTTCCGTCTGCTTCTATTTTAGTTGATTCGACTTTGAGCAAGTCCGATGCTATGTATTTAGGTGAGTACACGGATCCTGTTTTCGGTACTACCAAGGTGGAATTCATGTCGCAGATCGATTCTCGTATCGATGGACTTGTTTTCCCTAATACGGCAGTCGTCTCTTATATGTCAACTACCTCTGGTATATTGGATAGTCTCTTGCAGACATTGGATTCAAAGTTCGGAAAGATAACCAAGATAGAGTCTCCTACGAATGTGGTGGTCGATTCCGCCTTCTTCGAAATGAAATATGGTGATTCGTTCTTTGGCGATTCTATGGCTTTGCAGGCCGTGAGCGTCTATGCGTTGAATGAAGATTTGAGCAAGTCTCAACTTTATTATACGGATACGAAGGTTTCCGACTATTGTAAAAAGGATACCTTGTTGGGCTCTCTTTCTTATCAGATCCAAAAGTCCCGTACTATCCGCGTGCCGCTTCCTTTGGATTACGTCAATCGATTGGTGAGCGTCTATGATAGCACCTCTAACGTGAAGACGCAGGCTCAGTTTGACAAGATGTTCAAGGGCGTCTATGTGGCGCACTCGTTCAACGGAGGTGGTATCATCACGATACCGGTTGCCGGATTCCATATCTTTTATAGGTATGATGCTTTGTTGAAGACGACTTACGAAGGTCGCGATACGGTGGTGAATACAGCAAAATTGAAGGATGTAAATGGCAATCGAATTTCTATATTGGTTACAGACCTCTTCTTGTCTGCCAATAAGTCGGTGGCCCGTGTCAATGTTGTGGAGCACGATGGGTTGACAGACATTTATCAGAGTCTGCCCAATGATTTCACATACATATTT
Organism: Paludibacteraceae bacterium; assembly: GCA_024401455.1. Classification (GTDB taxonomy): domain Bacteria; phylum Bacteroidota; class Bacteroidia; order Bacteroidales; family Paludibacteraceae; genus RGIG10190. Next base: position 15,663 of record JAKSLA010000021.1, read on the forward strand.
GCACCTGCTGGTATCTATTCAAAGGTGACTATTCCGTTGAATACCATCAAGGATTCGCTTTTGGAGAATGTTTCTGACATTTCAAAGGTGATGTTCAATAGCGCCCGTTTGAAGATCTGGGCTAAGAATTTGGAGTGGAAGACTGATTTGAAAAAGACACCATATAATTATTTGTTGTTGGTGCCTCGTGATTCGGTGGTTCCTTTCTTTGCGAAGAACAAAACTCCGGATGGAATCACCTCTTTCATAGCTGCTTATGATACATCTTCTTGCGCTTATGCTTTTGATGTGACAAAGGCGATGCAGATGGAATTCAAGGGTGCGCAGAAGTTGGAGGGCGACATGGTGGTAATTCCGGTCAATAGAACGGTTGCCGATATGACCTATACTTCGTATGTCTATACGTACAGCCAAGTATTCACGACTTCAGCTACTCGTTTCTTAAGTTCTGAGTCGGAAGAGGAGAGCAAACGACCTCGTATAGATTTCGTCTATACAAGACGTGAGTAAATTGTTTTTGTGATGAAATATAGGAATTGGAGCGTCTTATGATGCTCCAATTCTTTTTTATAAATTCTAATGGATAGAAAAAATGGCAGGAAGTTATACTGTTATTTATCTTATGGGAGGCGTCATTGCCGTGTTGGTTTTGGCAATGAGTCTTTTCTTTATCGTCAAATCGGTCAAGCGGGCGAAGGAAATAGGGATGGATATGTCGGTTATCAAGGAGACGGTTCGCAATAGTGCGATCTTTTCCATCGTTCCGAGTATTCCTATTGTGATAGGTGTGGGCATTATGATGCAATATTTGGGCTTAGCCATTTCCTGGATTCGTTTGGAGGTGATCGGTGCGTTGCAGTATGAGATTATCGCGATGAATCAGGTCTTCACGCCTGGAGAGGTGGCTACGGCTGCAACGGTTGCGACTGCTTTGGTGGTGATGACGATCAGCATCCTTTCTGGTCCGTTGTTCAATGCGTTGTTCTACAAGCATTATCAGAAGCGTTTGGCGGCTTTGCAGGAGAAGAATGCGCATCTGATGGAGACGATAACGGGCGCCTTGTTAGGAGGCCTGTTTTCGGGAATCTTGTCGGCCATGCTGATGGCGGGATTCTTTACGATAGGTACGCCTACGGTGGCCAAAGATACAGGCGTTGCTACTTACGGAGAGGTGACGCTCATCACCTTTTTTTCGAGTTGCCTGATTATGTCGCTTTGTGGGTTGTTGATTAAGAAACTTAATTGGAAGTGGTTGGAGAGTTATGCCTTGCCTTTGACGATAGTCGGGGCGTTGGTGGTCTCTTATGTTGCGGTTGCGACCATGTATTAATATCGGAATGTTATGGAACAGAAAGAGTTGGAAAGGGAAAGATATAACGATTCAGTTCATACGGCTGGACGTCGTTTTTCGTGGTTGGCCATTGGCTTAATTGTGATGGTGCCCGTCTGTTATTGTCTTACTTCGGGAGCGGCTCCCATTTGGAGCAAGATTCCGGAGTGCTTGATGTTTATGGTGGGTTATCTGGCTATCGGCTTGGTAGAGGCGTTGAGTTATGCCCCGTTGTTGGGCACGGGCGGCCAGTATTTGACCTTCATCACGGGCAATATCTCCAATTTGAAATTGCCGTGTGCCCTCAATTCTCAGACCATTGCTCAAGTGAAGGACGGATCGGAAGAGAAGGAAATTGTAACGACGATTTCGATTGCGGTCTGTTCGATTGTAACCACGATTGTCATTGCGTTAGGTTTGATTCCGTTGGCCATCTTCCAATCGGCCATAGTTGATGCGTTGTTGCCTATTTCTCCCTACGTTATTCCAGCCATATTCGGAGGCTTGACTTGCGTGTTGATGGCGCGCTATCTTAAAGTGGCATTGGTGCCGTTTATAGGTTGTATGCTGATCTGTTTGCTTGGGCACTTGTGTGGTTTTGGTCCTACGGTCAATCAAGGCACTATGATTTTGGTGGGAATGTTCGTCAGTGTGGTGGCAACGAGCTTCTTGTATCGTAAGAAGATGGTCTGAATCGATAGAAGTCCTCCTGTTGGTCTTGGGGGCGCTAATGAGGAATAGATATTGAAAAAAGAGGTGCATTTGTTTGGAATGCACCTCTTCGTTTTTTTTCATGCGGTTTCAATCAACAGATACTAAATTGTGAATTCACGATATTAGTGAAAGAGATATTGCCTTCGCTTTTGCGAAGACGGGGTTTTTAATGCTATGTATGTATTGCCGTGAGAAAATAAGAGGTGGGGCAGCGTTTGGGTATGTGGCTGTCTCTCTTCCGATGATTCATGAAAAGTTGGTTGTCCGAAGGGCAACGATTGAGAATCGAGTCGCATCAGTAGCGACAATTCTGAACTTTTAAGAGTCATGTTTATGGTCAAATGTTTGGAAAGCAAAGGAGAGAATGTAGTCGTTCCTTATTTGAATAAGTTTGGCTTGTCGTGTTTTGGTTCACTAAAAACTCTTTCTGCAGCCCCAATCCGCATTAGAGTTCCATTCCTTATCCTTTTGTCTTAATTCCTACTAAAAAATGGTTTCCTAAAGTCACTTCCTCTTTCCCCTAAACATTCCCAAGACGGTTTGTCTCGGGAAATGCTTAGATGAATGTATAATCTATCAAAAATCGTCTTCTCTTAGGCAACCTGGTTCGATGGTCGCCGAGAAAAATGGAAAAGTTAAATATAAGATGTAAAGTTTTCTTGTCTTTCGACATTGCAAATGTATGTACTATCTCGAAAAACAGGTAAAAGTTATTCGGCAATGGATAAGAATAATTCGTCAAAAGGGGTGAAAAGTGCACTTTTGTCGATGAAATGGGTGCTTTTGTCGTAAAAAAGTTTTTTTTAAAGATAAGACTATCGCCTTCGGGAGCGTATTGAAGAACTGTGCATAATACTTCTAAAAGAGGGAATGAGCCGATAAAATTCGATTTGAAAGGTGGAAATAGAGGCGTTGGCTTATTTTTATCGTATATTTGGCGAGTAAAAAATAGGATTGATATGCAACAGAGCAATGGACAAATAACGGTAGATGCCATTATTCCAACTTTTAAACCAGACGAAACGCTTTATCGTCTTTTGGCAGCATTGCAGACGCAGAGTTGCCCAGTTTCGAAAGTGTGGGTGGTGAATACGAGGGAAGAAGGTTCACCCGATTTGAAGGCGGTGCTTGAGGCTCGTTATGGAACATGGGTCTCTGTCAATGACATTCCGGTTGCTGAATTTGACCATGGAAAGGCGCGCAATTATGGAGCCTCTTTTTCCTCGGCCGATTATCTTCTGTTCATGACGCAAGATGCCGTTCCTGCTGACGATCGAATGGTGGAATCGTTGCTTGCCGCGTTTACCGAAGAGAGCGTGGCGGTGGCTTATGCTCGCCAATTGCCAAGGCCCAATGCGGCGAATTTGGAGCGTTTGTCGCGTGAGTTTAACTATCCGAATGTTTCGCAGACCAAATGCAAGTCCGATTTGCCGAAGTTAGGCATCAAGACCTATTTCTGCTCTAATGTCTGTGCGCTCTATTCAAAGCCTCTATTCGATCATCTCTCTCGGTTTAAGGAGGGTATGATTTTCAACGAAGACATGCTATTTGCGGCTGCCGCTATTCAGGCGGACTATTCGGTTGTTTATCAAGCCTCTGCTCGGGTTGTGCATTCTCATGATTACAGTGCGGAAAGATTGTTTGAACGATATTTTGACATTGGCGTCTCTCAGCGTCAGCATCCCGCTGTGTTTGAAAATGTGGCATCGAGTGGCGAGGGAAGCCGTTTCGTAAGTTGGATGTTGCAGAAATTGATTCATCCAGTTGACGTGTTTGGATTGTTTTGTTTCGTGATGCAGACATTGTTCAAGGGCGCCGGTTTTTTGTTGGGAAAGAATTACGACAAATTGCCGTTGGCATTATGCCGGAAGTTCTCTTCGTTCCCGGCGTATTGGGATCGGAACACGATAGTAAAGCGGTGAGAACCCAACGAATACTGCAGAGATGGCAGTGATTCATAACGGATTATCTGCCAAAACGGCGAAACTCAATGTTGGCATGGTTGTTGGATGATATCTGTTGAATGGCTTGATGATTTGTCTTGCGTGAGTGTAGCGACATTTTGTCAAGTGAGTGTAGTAAATTATCTTTAGGTCCTAATGCCAATCTATAAAGTATATACAGGTCTTGTCGCTCCGACAAAGAAGGTGCATCGCACGGAGGAGGAAATGGCTTATGCTATGTCTTGTAGTAGTACATCGCCCGGCTTGGGAATGATTTCCCCTGATACCGTTTTTAGGGAGAAGGGAACGCCTGAGGGTTTTGAAAGCGAGGACATTACAAAGGCTATGCGGTATGCAAACACCTTGCGCAAGATGTCTATTTACGGAGGTGTTTGGGTGGAATACGAAGATGATTACGGCGTGCGCAAGATAGAGTATGTGCATTCCGACTATTGTCTCTATTTTAATGGCGTTGATAGGCAGCAGTTTATAGAAGGAGATGATCTTCTGGCTTTGAAAAACTTGGCAGAGCAGATGGCGAAGGAAGAGCGTACGCGTTGGCATGGATTCGAGATATTCGACTATTATGCGGGTGGCCGGCTGCTATGGAGGTTGGGCTATCTGGAATGGCAGGAAAAGCAGAATGCGAAACGAAATGCGTGGGCGGTGGCTGTATTTCTACTTTTAGCGTTGACAGTCCACACTTTACTGACGCGTTAATGTTGTAAACCGACGTTTACTTGTCGTTTAGTTTGTTTTGATTATCTTTGTGCCGTTGACTTGCCAAAAGGAGGATTGGGTACATTTCACCGATGAAAAGGCGTGTCTCCAATCCGATCCGGATAGAAGAGTTCACAATTGTATTATTAAGAAATCGGGGAGTTAAAATACCCTTTACAAAAACATCATATTATGGAAGTAACAAAGAGTTATCCGTGTGTTGGTACATGTTCTAAAATGATTGTCGTTTCCGTGGACGAAGGCGTCATTACAAATGCACAAATCATAGGCGGTTGTCCAGGCAATACCGTTGGTGTTTCTGCCTTGGTAGTCGGAATGAAGGTACAAGACGCCATTTCTCGTCTAAAAGGCATTGATTGTGGCGGAAGAGGCACCTCTTGTCCCGATCAAATGGCAAAAGCTTTGGAGAAGTTTCTTTAATCCCGTTACGGTAGTAAAATAGAAGACGTAGATATACAACTGTCATGGAGAGCGAGCAGATGGATATGGCATTGGTGCCTGCAGAGGTGGATGAAAATGTGGTTAAAACCCGTTATTTCATCTACTTCGCCTATCGTGGTACGAACTATCACGGATGGCAGATTCAGCCCAACAACATTACCGTTCAAGTGGTGATGCAGGAGGCTATGTCCAAGATTTTTAGGGAGCCCGTCTCTATGACAGGGGCAGGTCGAACCGATACGGGGGTTCATGCCTCGTTTATGGCAGCGCATTTCGATTTGGTTCATCCGATAGATGACACGGAGCGCATGGTTCAGAAATTGAACAGTGTTTTGCCTGTCGATATTTCCGTAGATAGAATAGAACGCGTAGCCCCTGATGCCCACGCTCGCTTTGATGCTAAATCTCGTACGTATAAATACTATGTGACGGAGAAGAAAAATCCCTTTTCATCGGATTTTTCAGCCCGAATTATCGGAAAAGGGTTAGATTATGGCAAGATGAACGAGGCGGCCCAAGTTTTGTTTGACTACATCGACTTTACAAGTTTCAGCAAGGTGCATACGGATGCAAAGACCAACAATTGTAAAATCATGCGGGCAGAGTGGGCCAAAGAGGGCGATTTCTGGGTGTTTACCATTCAGGCCGACCGTTTTTTGCGTAATATGGTGCGTGCGGTGGTTGGAACCTTGTTTGAGGTAGGGCGTGGAAAGATGACGGTAGAGCAATTCCGTGCGATAATAGAGTCGAAAGACCGTTGCAAGGCGGGTACGTCAGCACCGGCAGAAGGGTTGTTCCTCGTGAATGTCGAATATTGAATGATGTAAATGATCTATAAAATCGTTGTGTTGTATTTGTTTGTTTGCTAATTTGTTAGTTGTGTAAATATGAAGTAATTGTTTTGATTTTTTTTTCGACTCTTTTAAGCCTGAGTTGTTCCTATGTGGCACCGCAATCCCCAGAGAAAAGTTGAAGGTTTGCTCTCTCTCTTTGTTGATATCTTTTTTGTTTTTTCCCAGAAGGCGATGATTGGTTTGCTGTAATTTTTTATATATTTGTGTAAACTGTTTAGGATTGTTGTAGAACAAAAAATATAACGAAATGAAACATCGTATTGCATTGTGGGGAATCGCAGCTGCTTTTTGTGCTCTTCCCTTTGTTTCAAGTTGCACTAAGGAGGATAATGGAGATAATCACTATCCGGTAAATGCTGTTACGAGTGATTCCCTTATGGGTATTGTTAGCGGTGGCGGACAATATCGTCAAGGTGACGTGGTGAAAATCACAGCCTATCCGATGGTGGGTTATGAATTTTTCGAATGGCAGGACGGCTCCAAAGAGAATCCTCGTATGGTGGATGTCCAAAATGTGGTATATTTGACGGCTTATTTCCGAGTAAAGAACGAAGGTGTCGTCTTGGAACATCTGCCCAATGAAGTATCCAAAGATTTGGTGGTGAAGGATTTAGGCTTGAAGATTGATTATGTCATCGATAGTGCTTTGGTGGTGAAAAATGGCGCGTTGTTGACAATCGAGCCGGGTGTAACCATTGAGTTTGCCAACGAAAAGGCTTGTATCATTGTAGAGGATGGAGCCGCATTGCAGATGGCTGGTACGCCTTCTCAACAGATTATATTGCAGGGCCCGATTGACAATTCGAACAAGGGTTCTTGGGGATTTGTAGAGTACCGTTCCGACCGAATGGAGAATGTGATGACCTATGTTCGCTTCAACAATGGCGGTAGTGACAAGGATAACGCCACATTGCGTTTGACTGAAAAGGCGAGTGTCGCAATGCAGCATTGTACGATGGTGGGTGGCCTTGGTGTCGGCATTTCCTCTTATACGGCAGAAGGAAATCCTTTCCGCTCTTTCGTCAGCAACAAGATCTCCAATATGGACAGTTACGCTATGCACATTTCATTGCCGCAAATTAACCAATTGGGCGCAGGCAATTCCTATCCCAACAACAGGAATTTCATTCTCGTAAGTGGAGATTCTGTAGCGTCGGGAATGGTGGCTTTCTCCAGCCAAGGCATTCCGTTCTTGATGGAGTCCGATTTGACAGTAGGCGATGATGGATTGTTGGTCATAGAGGCGGGTACTGTCATTGCCTTTATGCAAGATAAGAAGTTGACTGTCACACCTAATGGAATATTGCAGGTTAATGGAACGATATCTTCGTTGGTCAGCATCAAGGGTATGTTAGACGGTGTGCCTGGCTATTGGAAAGGTGTTGATTTCCAAAGTAATAAGAATGCTTTTGGTGGTAACCGCTTGCAATATTGCGTAATCAACGGTGGCGGTGGTGATCCGGAAGGCGCTTGTCTCACATTGGGTGACGACATTCTATTGGAAATGAAGAACGCTCAATTCTTCAATAGTGGTGCTTACGGAATGAAGGTGCGCCTCAATCCTTTAACGGCAAAGGTTGACGGCGTTTACAGTGAAGGCATCAAGTTTGCCAACAATAAGTTGGGTAACGTGTATGACGCGACGACAAATCAGACGCTTCCTGAGTTGCCGTAAGTTTGCAGATGGATGACATGGAGGTTGCCTGACTTTGAGCAATCTCTTGAAAATAGAAGGGGAGGCTCCTGTTTTTAGGGAGGTCTCCTCTTTCTTTTTCGAACAAATCACTTGTGGGGCGATTATTCAGGTCGTTTTGTGGTTAGACGTTCGATAAAATGGATAATTGTTTTGGAAGGATGCGCTATTTCTAATAAATTTGTAAGATTAGAAGTATTCTGTATTATGAAAAACATTCAGATGGTTGACTTGAAGAGCCAATATGCGAAAATCAAGCAAGAGATAGACGCTGGCATTCAAGAGGTTTTGGATTCGACCGTTTTTATCAAAGGCGGAAAGGTGAATGATTTCCAACATCATTTGGAGGAATATTTGGGTGTGAAGCATGTCATCCCTGTGGGGAATGGTACTGATGCGCTCCAGATATCATTGATGGCGTTGGGTTTGCAGCCAGGCGACGAGGTCATCACGCCCACCTTCACATTCATTGCTACGGCCGAAGTGGTGGCTTTGTTAGGTTTGACGCCGGTTTTGGTGGATGTCGATCCTGATTCATTCACACTCTCTTTGTCTGCTGTCGAACAAGCCATTACCCCCAAAACGAAGGCGATTGTGCCCGTGCATCTTTTTGGTCAGAATGCCGATATGGAGCCGTTGCTCGCTTTGGCTGCGCGGCATGGCCTTTATGTCGTGGAGGATGCCTGCCAATCCATCGGTTCGGAATATACATTTTCTGACGGTCGTAAGGCAAAGTCAGGCTGCATGGGGCATTTGGGCTGCACCTCCTTCTTCCCATCGAAGAATTTAGGTTGTTATGGTGACGGGGGCGCTATTTTCACGAATGACGATGAATTGGCGGCCAAAGCACGTTGCATCGCCAATCACGGAATGGAAGTCCGATACTATCATGACCGAGTAGGTGTCAATTCCCGTTTGGATGCCATACAGGCGGCTGTGTTGGATGTGAAACTCCGCTATTTGGATGATTACATTCGTAACCGTCAGAGGGCGGCGGCCTACTACGACCAAGCGTTGGGAAAGGTGCAAGGCGTCAAGATTCCGAGCCGAAGTGCTCAATCTACGCACGTTTTTCATCAATACACCCTCTGTTTGGATGCTTCGATTGATAGGGATGCTCTTCGCAAGAAGTTGGATGAAAAGGGAGTTCCTGCTATGGTATATTATCCCGTTCCGTTACATTTGCAGAAGGCGTATCGAAATGACCGCTATGGCGACGGAACATTCCCCGTAGCGGAGCGTTTGGCGGCTTCCGTCTTGTCATTGCCGATGCATACGGAGTTGGATGAGGAGCAGTTGGCCTACATTGTTACAACGCTAAAAGAGAGTTTGTCTGTCTAAATCGCTAAAACAATGGATGAAAAGGGATATTTTGCGCATGAAACAGCAGTCGTGGACGAAGGTTGTCAGATAGGTAAAGATACGATGATTTGGCATTTTTCGCACATTATGTCGGGTTCTGTGGTAGGTGAGCATTGTAACATCGGACAAAATGTAGTGGTTTCTCCTGGCGTTGTGCTTGGACGAAATGTAAAGGTGCAGAACAATGTTTCCATCTATACAGGCGTTATATGTGAGGATGATGTGTTTTTAGGCCCGTCCATGGTCTTTACCAATGTGATAAATCCACGGAGCCACGTCTCCCGCAAACATGAGTTCAAGCAGACGATTGTCAGGCGAGGGGCCTCCATCGGGGCCAATGCGACGGTGGTTTGTGGGAATGAGATTGGCGAATATGCCATGATCGGTGCTGGTGCCGTCATCACCCATCCAGTGAAGCCCTATGCCTTGGTGGTGGGCAATCCTGCCCGGCAGACGGGTTGGGTGAGTGCGTATGGGCACAAATTGAAATTTGATAAAGAGAATCAGGCAGTCTGTCCTGAAACAGGAATGAAATACGAACTCAAGGACGGCAATGTCTATGAAATAAAGTAAGAGAATGGTAAAATTTGCAGTTGTAGGTCAAGGGCATATCGGAAAACGCCATGCCGAGATGATTCGGAGAAATCCCGACTCGGAGTTGGTGGCCGTTTGCGACATCCTTTCGAAGGAGGAACTCGGTCTGACCGATTTGGAAGTGCCTTTGTTCCATAGTATCGATGAATTGCTCAATTCGGGCTTGGAAATAGATGTGGTCAATATCTGTACACCGAACGGCTTTCATGCAGAATATGCGATAAAAGCCTTGGAAAGTCATCATCATGTGGTGCTGGAAAAGCCTATCGCATTGACGAAGCACGATGCAGAGAAGATTGTCTTTAAGTCGTTGGAGATGTCGCGCCACGTCTTTTGTGTGATGCAGAACAGGTATTCTCCGCCTTCGGTTTGGCTGAAGGAGGTGATCAGTTCCAATTTGTTGGGCAAGATCTTTATGGTTCAACTCAACTGTTATTGGAATAGGGATGCACGATATTATAAGCCGGGCAACTGGCATGGGGATGCCAAATTGGACGGTGGTACGCTCTTCACCCAGTTCTCCCATTTCATCGATATTATGTATTGGCTCTTTGGCGACATCACCAATATCAGAGGTAATTTCAATGACTTCTCACACCAGAATCTCACCGATTTCGAGGATAGCGGTATCGTGACCTTCGACTTCGTGAACGGTGGAATGGGTAGTTTGAACTATTCAACTTCGGTTTGGGATAAGAATTTGGAGAGCAGCATCATCATTGTCGGCGAAAACGGCACGGTGAAAGTTTCGGGCCAATATATGAACGAGGTGGAGTATTGCCACATCAAGGATTATGAGATGCCGGAATTGGCTCCTTCTAATCCGCCAAACGATTACGGCGCCTACAAGGGGTCGGCTCAAAACCACCATTATGTCATTCAAAATGTCGTAGAGAAGTTGCAGGAGAAGGGCAGTATCATGACCAACGTCTTGGAAGGCTTGAAGGTGATCGACATCATTGAGCGGATCTATCAAGTGCGTGATGCTCAATGGCAGAAGAAGAGAGAGCGTTAAGGCGTGGAGGAAGTATCAAAAATAAAGATTGATTCGATGTCTTGGGAAAAAATTCCGTAAGGAATAGAATCCCCGCGTCGTATCGCATCATGATTTTAGAAGGAATGGTATGACAAAGTTTCTCAAATATTTTTTCTTGTCTCTTTTGGCAGGTAAGATGGGTCTCTCTTTCCAGACTTTCGCTTCCGACCGAAAGGGTGAGCCGAAGATAAGTGCTTCTATTCTTAAGGATAGTACGGCCAATTCATTCCAATGTCATCATAGCGGGTTTAGCACGGAGATGCTTCAGCGGGATTATCAAAAGAAGCGAAACGAATCGCTTGCCGATGGAGGCATTATGCTCCATGAAGAGTTTGCAAGCCATCATTACGCTATCAAAGTGAAGAAAAACGATAGGGTCAATTACGTTGGCTCGGCATTCAAGGGCAACCTGTTGATGGAAGTGACAATGGAGCATGACAAGGAGGATGACGCGTTGTGGAGCAAGACGATGAAGAGAATGGCAGAACATATTGGGATGACACCGTCTGAGATGGAATCGGACGGGATGAGATAAAATCTTCGATTCGAGGAAATAGGCTTTGCCGTGATTTTGAAGATTTATTCGATTTTGATATAGAATAAACTTTTCATCAAGGAGAAAAAACTAATCGAATGGGGTTAAAAAATTCTAATATTATTTTTAATTTTGCAAAGTCGAGTTGACAATATTGAGTTGTTGACAAGGCATCAAAAGATTTGTTGAAATGGAAAGGGTAGAACAACATCCGATATATTCTAACAAAGTCATAGAGTTTGTGACCGTTGCGGCCGAATTCTGTTCCTTCATGGAGAAATGTGAGGGATGCGGAACGAAGACGTTCATGGACAAAATGACGAAATTGCTTCCTCTGCTATATCTCAAGACATCCTTGCTTCCGGATTTGGAAGAGGAGTCGGAAGAGGAGATCCAGCAGTTTGTGACGGAGGAAGAGTATGAATATACGCAGGAGCAGGTTCGCAATGTCATTGGGCAGTATGACGAGTATTTGGAGGTCTTTACGCCCGATATGCAGTATAGCGACAACCCTATTCTGGCTCATATCTCGGAAGATTTGACAGACATTTATCAAGACTTGAAAGATATGGTTGCCAATTTCCAGTCGGCCAACCAGCAAATAATGAATGACTCCATTCTCAACTGCAAACAGAATTTCGAGTCCTTTTGGGGGCAAAAGGCATTGAATGCTTTGCGTGCATTGCATAACGTGCTTTATTCAGGAGCAGAGTTGGAGGATGAGGATGCTACTTACGGAATGGCATCTACGGATGCTGATTTAGCAGATGATGAAATAGATGGATTTTAAGGCGAAAATATCAAAGGAGGAACTCTCTGCTTGTCCGGCCGAGGTATTCAATGGCAGGGCCTATGTCATACAGACGGTGGCAGATGCTGAGAAGGCCGTGCGTTTTTTGAAGACGCAGTCGGTTGTGGGCTTTGACACGGAGACGAAGCCATCTTTTGTGAAGGGCAAGTCCAATCAGGTGGCTCTTATGCAGATCAGTACGGAGGATGTCTGTTTCCTTTTTAGGTTGAGCGTCATTGGAATGCCACGCATTTTGTCTGATTTTTTGAATGACCAGACGGTTATGAAGATCGGGCTTTCGCTTCGTGACGATTTCCGTGCTTTGAACAAGAGGGCGGCTGTTGAGCCTGCCAATTTCCTTGATTTGCAGAATTATGTGAAGACGTTTGGCATTGAAGAGAACAGTCTCACTAAAATTTATGCAATCCTTTTCGGTAAACGTATTTCGAAAGCTCAACGCTTGTCCAATTGGGAAGCGGCGCTTTTGACTGAGAGACAAATCGGATATGCAGCATTGGATGCATGGGCAACAAGACAAATTTTTGTTCATCTACATTCTATGCAAAATAATATGATACATAATGTATAAAGCTTTGTGTGCACTTGTGCGTACGAAGCTTTTTTCTTGTAAAGAAATTCTTAATATAAAATATTATGGGCGGTTTTTTTGGCACAATTTCAAAGAAGAATTGCGTAGCTGACTTGTTCTACGGAACGGACTACAATTCGCACTTGGGTACTAAGCGCGGAGGTATGTCTATGTATGACGAAACAATCGGATTTACGCGTAGCATCCACAATTTGGAGAATTCTTATTTCAGAACAAAGTTCGAACCAGATCTTCCTAAGTTCAAAGGAAAGGCCGGAGTAGGCGTCATCAGTGACACAGATGCACAGCCAATTGTCATCAATTCCCACTTGGGCCGTTTCGCTTTGGTTTCTATTGCTTGCATTAACAACGCGGAGGAATTGGCGGCCGAACTGCTTGCCAAGAACATGCACTTTTCGGAATTGAGTTCCGGTCGCATCAACCAGACGGAGTTGATTTCCATGCTTATTATCGATGCTCCTACGATTAAGGAGGGTATCGAGAACGTGTTCAACAAAATCAAGGGATCTTGTTCCTTGTTGATGTTGATGGAGGACAAGATCGTGGCCGCCCGCGACAAGTTGGGCCGTACGCCGATGTTGATTGCAGAGAAGGAGGGGGCGCATGCCGTTGCTTGCGAATCTTGTACATTCCACAACTTGGGCTTCGAGCCAGTTTATAACATGGGTCCAGGCGAAATCATGGAGATTACGGCTGATGGATACAAGCAGATGCGTGCTCCTAACAAAAAGATGCAGGTTTGCTCTTTCTTGTGGGTTTACTACGGTTATCCAGTTTCAACTTATGAGAATGTGAATGTTGACTGTTCTCGTTATTGCGCTGGTTGCTTGATGGGTAAGAAGGATGATTGCAAGGCTGATTTCGTGGCTGGTATTCCTGATTCGGGTGTCGGTTTCGCTATCGGTTACGCAGCAGGTAAGGGCATTCCTTACAAGCGTGCGCTTATCAAGTACACTCCTACATGGCCTCGTAGTTTTACCCCTGCAACTCAAGAGATCAGAAGCTTTATCGCTAAGATGAAGTTGATCCCTAACAAGCAGTTGTTGAAGGATAGCGAGGTGATCTTCTGCGACGACTCTATCGTTCGTGGTACTCAGTTGCAAGACAATGTTGAGGCTCTCTTCCGTTATGGAGCGAAGAAAGTACATATGCGTATCTCTTGTCCACCGCTCATCTATCCTTGCGAGTTCTTGAACTTCGCTTCAAAGAACAGCGATTTGGATTTGATTACTCGTAGAATCATCCAAAAGTTTGAGGGCGACCACAACAAGAACTTGGATAAGTATAAGACGACTGACTCTCCTGAATATAACCGTTTGGTGGAGGAGATTCGTCAATCATTCAACCTAAGTTCATTGAAGTTTAGTACGATTGAAGACTTAGTGGAAGCTATCGGTTTGCCAAAAGAGCAAATCTGTACACACTGCTTCGACGGATCAAGTTATTTTGATTGATTTCAAGAAGGAAATGATCTTATATAGAGTAGCCGGTGCTTTCGAGCATCGGCTTTTTTTTATCCTTTCCAACGATGGTTAATTAGACGAAGAGGGAATGGAACCATGGGAAAGCGTATGTGGAAGAATTATCAAAAAGATAACTACAAATTGTTTATGAGAAGAATCCTCTGATCCTCAAACATCAAAATCCGTCATAATTTTGTAATTATGTTTTAAAAACATTATGTTTGCATAACATAATTTATTTGAATATGCAGATAGTCGATAGAAAAGAGGAACAACGCAGGTTGAAGAGGGTGCTACAAGAATCTTCTTCCTCGGTCTTTGTTGCTATATATGGAAGGAGAAGAATAGGAAAATCAACATTGGTTAAGTTGGTCTTGACCAACGAAGATGTCTATTATATGGCGGATAAATCGGAGCAGCCTGTCCAGCGGGAGTTGTTGGCTATGGCAATAGCAGAATCTTTCCCTGGCTTTGATGCGGTGAAATATCCCTCTTGGGATGCCTTGTTCACATCTTTGAATTATCGGACGAATCGACGATTTACCCTCTGTTTGGATGAGTTCCCTTTTCTGGTTTCGCAAGCATCTGAGTTGCCGTCGGTCTTACAGCGTCTTATTGATTCCAACACATTGAAATACAATATCATCATTTGTGGCTCTTCTCAACAGATGATGGAAAAGGCGGTGTTAGATGCTGCCGAGCCTCTCTACGGAAGGGCAACTTCCATTATAAAGCTGTTGCCTCTTCGGTTGCCGTATATAAAAGAGGCATTAGGATTGACGGATGTTCAAGCCATTGAAGAGTATGCTGTCTGGGGAGGAGTGCCAAGGTATTGGATTTTAAGGGAATCGGAACCCGATTTGTTTTCTGCGATAGCGTATCATCTATTAAATGTTAATGGCACTTTGTATGATGAACCCAATCTGTTGTTCTTGGACGATATGACGCAGAGCACGCAGGCGCAAACTTTGTTGTCTGTTATTGGAAATGGATGTAACCGTCTTTCCGAGATTTCGGCCAGAATGGAGAAAAAGGCAACGGATTTGTCACGTCCGTTAAAGAAACTGATCGATTTAGGCTATTTGTTTAAGGAAATTCCTTTTGGTGAAAAGGAAGAAAATTCGAAAAGAAGTCTCTATAAGATAGCCGATCCATTCATGTGCTTCTACTATACCTATGTGGTGCCCAATCGGAGTTTGATTGGAATGGGAAGAGGAGAGGCTATATTGAAGAAAATGGAGAAGTCATTTAGTGAATATGTATCATTTCGATGGGAACTTTTTTGCGCTCAAGCGGTTAGTGGGCAAGAACTGTTTGGACGAGTTTGGGGAATGGCATCCCGTTGGTGGGGCAATGGTTTCGATGAAACGGCTAAAAAAGCAATTCCGGTTGAACTGGATGTCGTGGCAGAATCGGACGATAAAGCTCTTTTGTTGGGCGAATGCAAATGGACGGAAGGCGAGTATGCTGAGCGTTTGTTGAATATGCTTAGTCAAAAGTCGGTTTTGCTCCCTTTTGCTCGGCATAGGCACATTGAATTTGTGTTGTTTCTGAAGTCACCGATGTTGGATGTGGATTTTTCTTTGCCTTCTGATTGTCATGTGTTTTATCCCAAGGATATAGTTGATATTATGTTTTAAAAACATAATGTTTCCGTGACATAATAAAAGTCGAAGCCTAAGCCTCGACTTTTTTTGTAGTGTGCTGTTATCCTTATTCAATAAAAACATTCATTCCTATGTGTCCGTAATCGACGGGGCAATTGCAGTGCGACTTTAAGATGGCGTATTGGTTGATGCCCGTGCAGTGGCACGGCACAAGACGCTCGGCCTTTAATAGATTGAATTGGTTGGCCAAGCGTTCCAGTTTAGCCGATTCCTCGTGTATTGTGTGCATGCCTCCCATTACTAAGTTGAGCGGGAGCGGAAAATGCTCTTGCGCCGAACGAACCACATTGGAAATGCCTCGGTGGGCACATCCGCTGATGAGGGTGAGTTTCCCGCTTTTTACGATGGCAAGGTAAAGTTCGTCGTCAAATTGGTCTTCCACCAACGTGTTGTTATCCATTTTGTTTAGGCGAGTGAAGTGCGTGTCGCCTTTGTCAAAAATCTTTATTTCTGGCATGAGGTGGATGCCTTCTGCGATCTCCATCGGTTTTTCTACATAGACGAGTCTATCCTCTGGAATTTCAATGTTTTGAGGGACTCCGATATACCGCTGCATTCCGTTGTATTTTGCCTCGTCATAGCCTTTTTTGACATAGATTGGGGCTTTGCCGTTGAGCGAGAGGAAGCGCTCCAAGCCACCTGTATGGTCGTAGTGGCCGTGGCTGAGAACTAAAGCGTCTATGTCCGCAATGTTAATGTCGAATAGTTTGGCGTTGTCTGCAAACAAACCGCTTTGTCCTGTGTCGAACAGGATTTTTTTTGTGCCGGTCTCGATGTAGAGGGAGAAGCCTAACTCGGCTTTCGCATCGGGTTGGAAAACCGTATTTTCTATCAGTACTTTTAGTTTTGTTTTCATCCTCTTCCAAATATTGTATTTTATAGAGGTAAATAAAAAAGAGACTGTAATCTGAAAGGTGTTTTTACTTCCTCATTCGCAATTACAATCCCTTTTTAAATAATGCGAAATTAGATAAATTTATGATATGAACAAAATTTCATGGTGGAATTTTGTTGCTTGGATTGTTAAAACAACAAAAAAAACTTGTAGATATTAACTTTAGAAGTTTTTTTGTTGTTTTTAGTTTGTTTTGTTTCGTAGTAATGGGTAATGTTTTATTCACAAATATAGTTAAAAACGAATATGCTTGGTCTTGGACAACTTATATATTCTCTTGTTTTGCTAAATTTGCCAATGGGAGTGAGCGGTTGTCGTTTCTCCCGATAGAAAGGTTCATTTTTTGAAAAAAGAGAAATTTAAATATGGAAGATATGAACAAATCGTTATTGGGAGTCATTTGTGCGGTGGCTCTGACCTCTTGTCAATCGCCGGAGTTGGGTTCTGGCATTGACTTGCCGAATATGGACACTACCGTCCGTGCCGGCGATAACTTCTTCAAGTATGCCACGGGCCATTGGATTGACCATAATCCTCAGCCTGCCGAGTATTCCAGATGGGGTTCTTTTGCTAAATTGGGCGAAAACACCATCTATCAAGTCAATGACTTGATAACCAGTCTCGCTCAACAGAAGAACGAAAAGGGTAGTGTGGCCCAAAAAATCGGAGATTTGTATAACTTGTATATGGACACTGTCCGTATCGAGAAGGAGGGCGCTGCTCCTATTTTGCCGTTCTTGGAGAAGGTGAGGGCCATTTCATCGCGAGAAGACCTCATTGCCACTTGTGCGAAAGAGCACGACAATTTGCTTTTTGGAATTTATATCGGTGCTGATAGCAAGAACAGTTCGGTCAACATTGTTTCTCTTTATCAAAGGGGATTGTCGATGAGCGACCGCGATTACTATTTGGAGAATGATGAGAAGACGGTACGCGTGCGTGAGGCATTCAAGCGCAGGGTGACCAATCTCTTTAAACTGTGCGGTTTGTCGGAAGAGGAGGCTCAGACGCGAATGGAAATCGTGATGCGCTTGGAAACTGAGTTGGCAAAGGCTCACCTTCCTCGTGTGGAACTTCGTGATCCGGACGCAAACTATCACAAGATGACGATAGCCGAATTGTCCGATTCTACTGCAAATTTTGATTGGGATAACTACTTCAAGATGTATGGCTACGACCAGACGACGGAGGTGGATTTAGGGCAAATCATCCCGGTGCGCAAAGGGTGTGAAATGTTGATGACTGCTCCATTGGACGATTTGAAGGTGCTTTACGAGTGGCGTTATATCAATAGTTATTCCAGTTTGCTGAGCGACGCTTTTGTTCAAGAGAACTTTGCGTATGACCAAGTGTTGACGGGTGTGAAGGAGCTTCGTCCTCGATGGAAGCGTGCTATCAGTTGTGTGGATGATGTGATGAGCGATGCCGTCGGTCAGATGTATGTGGAGAGGTATTTCCCGAAGGAGAATAAGGAGAGAATGCTTGAGTTGGTGCATAACCTTCAAGCCTCGTTGAGCGACCGTATCAAGGCACAAGAATGGATGAGCGACAGCACGAAGGAGGTGGCGCTCGACAAGTTGGCGTCGTTCTATGTGAAGATAGGATATCCCGATAAATGGGACGATTTGAGCGAGTTGACCATTGATCCCGCACTCTCTTTGGTGGAGAATTATCACAATGCGGGTCTATTCTATTGGAATCTGAACAAGAAGAAGAAATACAACAAGCCGGTTGACAAGGACGAGTGGCACATGTCGCCACAGACGGTGAACGCTTACTACAATCCGACGACCAACGAGATCTGCTTCCCAGCGGGAATCCTACAGCCGCCGTTCTTTAATATGCAGGCAGATGATGCTTGCAATTATGGCGCTATCGGAGTCGTTATTGGTCATGAAATGACGCACGGATTTGATGACCAAGGTAGAAAATTTGACAAGGAGGGCAATTTGAAGGTGTGGTGGAAAAACGAGGATATAGAGCGTTTCAAGGTTCCTGCAGAACAACTGGCCACCTATTTCGACAGTTTGAAGGTCTTGCCGGATTTAAATGCCAATGGCCATCTCTGTTTGGGTGAAAACTTGGCAGACCATGGTGGCGTGAACATCTCCTTTGCCGCATTGCAGAAGGCCATGAAGCAACATCCGATAGGAGAGAAGGACGGATTTACGCCAGAGCAGCGTTTCTTCCTCTCTTATGCGAATGTCTGGGCCGGCGTCAGCACAGAAGAGGTCATCCGTCATTTGACCAAAGTGGATGTCCATTCTATCAACTATCTTCGTGTGAATGGTACTTTGCCTCATATTGATGCTTGGTATGATGCCTTTAATATTCAGCCCGGCGATTCCCTCTATTTGCCTGCCGAAAGTAGGGTGAAGATTTGGTAATAGAACAAAAATCGAATAGTGTAGAAGAAACAGCCCATCGCAGGTTTTTACCTTGCAATGGGCTGTTTTTTTGATGTGTATTGTCTGGTGATCTTTCAGACAAATTTAAGGTGCTGGCTCCCATTGGTTTTCCATTCTTTTCAGCCTTTTAATCGACGGAAATGATAACTTGTTTCTTTGGCATTCATCGAAAAAACAGCATTCTTTGTGTTTTAGAAGAGCCCATAAAAAAAGACGTGGTTGACAGCCACGTCTTTCCTTTTTCTGAGATTGGAATTTTATTCCTTATCGTCCAATTTTCCTTCCAATGGGAAGATGTAGGCCAAACCTGCCATGATGACAGCAATGCCGGCAGGGATAAGGCTGAACAATGCCCAAACCATTGTTTGCACGCTTTCTGTCACGGAAGCAGGGTCAATGGACTCGTTGCCCATGGCGTCGGTAATCATTTTTGCACCCGCCAATCCAAGGAACAAGGCGATCAATGAACCGGAAACGGCGCCACCCAACTTTTGGGCCATTGTACCCGATGAGAAGATAAGGCCTGTTGATGAGGTTCCGTTCGTCTTTGTTGCGTAATCGGCAACGTCGGCATACATGGACCATAGGAGCGGAGAGTACAAACCAACGCCAATGGATGTGAGTATGACTACTGCCACCATTACCCAAATGTAGGCTGGATCCATTGGGATGAAGAAGAATAGCACGGAGGTCACAGCACAGATGATTGATGCGATGACGAATGCCATACGCTTGCTTCCCACTTTCTTCGTGAACCAAGGAGAAACGCCTCCGAAAATCATACAAGTCACCTCACCGAATGCCATCAATACCGTGTAGTTGATGATGAATCCGCTGACGGTAACGTCACCTTTCAAGCAGTATTCGATAAGGTAACCTGCTGCGGCATAGCGGAATCCGTTGAAGAAGTTGGTGCAGATACCAGTGAGTGTCAAAATCACCCAAGGGCGGTTGGTGATAAGGTCGGCATATTGTTTGAACGAGAAACTTTCAGCTCTCTGAGGCTTGATACGCTCTTTAACCATAAATCCGCAAGCCATGGTGAGAAGGGCTGCGATAAGGCCGAAACTGGCGCCAATTACGGCATATTTGTGTTGTTCAGTTCCGTCAATGGCATCCTTGATGTAGGGGAAAGAGAACAATGTGATGAAGCCCATGGCGTAGGCACCCACCATACGATAGGCGGAGAATTGGTTCTTTTGGTTGTTGTCGTCCGTCATTACGCCGAGGAGTGAACCGTAAGGCACATTAACGGCCGTATAAATTGCCATCATCATCAAATAGAGTGAGTAGGCATAGATTCGCTTGCCGACAGGGCCGAACTCAGGCGTGTAGAACAAAGCGGCGAAAATCAAGCCGAAAGGAATGGCGCCCAAGATGAGCCAAGGACGATAGGTTCCCCATTTGCTTTGTGTACGGTCGGCAAGGCTGCCCACGAGTGGGTCGGTGACAACGTCGAACATACGAGCGATAAACATTAGGATTGCGGTGTCAGCGAGTGACAACCCAAATACGTTGGTGAAAAAGAATGGGAATGCGATACTCATAATTTTCCACGCAATACCACCCGAGGCAGCATCGCCAAGGGCATATCCGATCTTCTCTTTTAATGAAATCATGTGTTTAATATTAAAAAAATTAAAGGTTAGGCATAAAATGCTTTATACAAATTTAAAGCAATATTTCTTAATTGCAAAGGCAGAAGGCATAAACGAGGCAATAAAATCGCATTGGGAGTCTGCCATAGGGACTTCTTTGGCTCTAATTTTTAATTAAGCATTCGATCAGCGTATGTACAGAGTCCCTGAGGAACCGTCTTTCTGACGTCGCCTCCATAATATAGGTGGGAACTATTTTTTATAAAGGAAACTCGTTCCTTGTTTTTTTTTTTTATATTTTTGTTAGCTATTTTTTATTTAGAAGAAAATGAAAAAGCTGTATAAACTATTTTTCGTCCTTGTTTCCTTGCTGTGCAGCAATGTATATGCGCAAGTCACATTAAATGATATGATCAATAATTCCAAGGAGGAGAAAACGGATGAAAATCAGATTAATATAAAACTTGACGGCTACCGGTTAAATGAAGATAGCGTTCATGTGGAAATTCCAAGAGGATCGAAGAGCTTTTTTTCTGGAAATTTCTTTAAGCGATTGAGTAGTAATAAGTTGAATCTCCCTTCAAGAGATTACAAAGATCGTTATTTTGAGTGTGATAATTGTAATATCCTAAATTATTCCGTTGAAATGTTGATGGGGTGCACTTGTGTCAAAGATTTAGATTTGGAAGTGCCTCGTGGCATTAGGAAGTCATATATAAATGTTACGTCAAAGACGGGAGAGTCGATAGGAGTTGTTGAGATAATGGTACGTCCTAAGGTTGATATCTACCTGAAAGTTAACGATGATGCATTGGTCAAAATGGAAGGTGACGCCAATTTTCCCTTCGAAATTGACGATCGATTGTCTATCGTTGTCCTTTCTGATGAAGGAAAGGTTTTGAATGTGGACTCCCATTATATGGGATTTTTTGATTCGATGGGAGACATGATTCTCATTAATGGAGCCGAGTTAACACAGCCTGAGAAGCAGCAAATCATCACTCGTAATCAACAGAATCGTTCATTCGCCTTGGTCGTTAAAATATTAGAAGAAGATGGGTGGACTTGGAAGAAGACTGAATAAGAAAAAAAAGGAAAGGTGTCCATCATCCCGTAGAGACGTCCCCCGGTTGTATTACATATACAAATTCAAGAATTAAAATTAAGAAGAAGGATTGAACCGCGAAAAAGTTACAATCGTGTGGAGAATAATGCACAAAAAAAAAGAGACACCCCGAAGAGTGTCTCTGTCAAATCAGTGGAATAGCACTGATTATTCTGCAGGAGCAGCCTCAGCCTCAGCAGCAGGAGCCTCCTCAGTTGCAGCGGCAGCAGCCTCAGCCTCTGCGGCAGCCTTAGCAGCAGCCTCTTCAGCCTTCTTCTTTGCAACGATTTCAGCCTTTGCTTTGTTAACGGCTTGCTCAGCCTCCAAACGTGCCTTTGCACTAGCTTGCTTGTCTGACTTCAACTTGTTAACCTCAGCCTCCAACTTGTTTGCCTTTTCAGTCAACCAAGCGTTGAACTTTTGGTCAGCAACTGCCTCAGAGAAAGCACCCTTCTTTACACCGCCCAACAAGTGCTTCTTCAAGTAAACACCCTTGTCGCTAAGAAGGTTTCTTGTAGTGTCAGTTGGTTGTGCACCAACAGATACCCAATACAATGCTCTGTCAAAGTTAATATCAACTGTAGCAGGATTTGTGTTTGGATTGTATGAACCAATCTTCTCAATAAACTTACCATCACGTGGTGCTCTGCTATCTGCTACGACGATGTGGTAATACGCGTACCCCTTGCGGCCGTGTCTTTGCAATCTAATCTTAGTTGCCATTTTGTTGTTTTTATTAAATTATTAAACTTTCAGAGAGCATTTGCCTCTATCCAATTTTTTGGACGTGCAAAATTAGTGATAATTTTTTGAATGACAAAAACTTTTCTGCCTCTTCGTTGAATTTTTTGTGGCGTTTCTGCCCGATAATGGTTCAACGTCCACTATTATCTACTAATTCCCTATGTTTTTCATTGACAACTGCACGCGCTTGCGTTCCATGTCCACGCTCATCACTCTTACCTCAACGTGTTGGTGGAGCGTTACGACTTCCGATGGATTGGAGATATATCGGTCTGCCATCTCAGAGATATGTACGAGTCCGTTTTCCTTGATGCCGACATCGACAAAGGCTCCGAAATTCGTCACGTTGGTCACGATGCCAGGCAGTATCATCCCTTCCTTCAGGTCGGCGATGGTGCGGATGGTCGGGTCAAATTCGAATACCTTGATGGATTCGCGGTGGTCGCGTCCCGGCTTCTCCAATTCCTCCATAATGTCGCGTAGGGTAGGAAGTCCAATCTTTTCTGTCGTGTAGTGCTCCAACGTCACTTTCTGGCGCAACTCCTTATTCTTGATAAGGTCATCTACCGAGCATTTTAGATCTTTGGCCATCTTCTCTACGATATGGTAGGATTCAGGGTGGACGGCCGTGTTGTCCAATGGATTCTCGGCATTGGTAATGCGGAGGAAGCCGGCGCATTGCTCAAAGGCTTTGTCGCCGAGGCGAGGTACGGACTTCAGTTGCTTTCTTGAGGTGAAAGCGCCGTTTTGAGCGCGAAAATCGACGATGTTTTGTGCCAATTGCGGACCTAAACCTGAGATGTAAGTCAGCAAATGTTTGCTGGCCGTATTGAGGTTTACACCGACGAGGTTCACACTGTTTATTACGGTTTGGTCGAGCGCCTTCTTCAATTTGGTCTGATCTACGTCGTGTTGGTATTGGCCCACACCGATGGATTTGGGGTCGATCTTCACCAATTCTGCCAACGGGTCCATCAATCTTCTTCCGATGGAAACGGCCCCTCTGACGGTCACGTCATAGTCGGGAAACTCTTCCCTTGCGATAGGAGAGGCGGAATAGATGGAGGCTCCGCTTTCGCTGACGACAAACACCTGTACCTTGCGGTCGAACTGAATGCTTTGGATGAATTGTTCCGTTTCTCGTCCTGCCGTTCCGTTTCCGATGGAGATGGCTTCTATGTTGTAGGCTTCCACCATTTTGGCCACCTTCTTCATCGCCATTGTGCGTTCATTTTGCGGTGGATGGGGGTAAATCGTCTCGTTGTGGAGCAAGTTGCCTTGGGCATCCAAGCAGACCACTTTACAACCGGTCCGGAAGCCCGGGTCGATGGCCAAAACACGCTTCTGGCCCAACGGCGGCGACAGCAGCAACTGGCGAAGGTTCTCGGCAAATACGCGGATGGCCTCTTCGTCGGCCTTCTCCTTGCTTGAGGCGGCAAATTCCGTCTCGATGGAAGGCTTCAAAAGTCGCTTGTAGGAGTCGGAGACTGCTTCGGAAACAAGGTCGGACATGGCATTGCGCCCCTTCACAAAGAAGGAATTTAGCCTTTCTATCGAATGTTCGTCGTCGGGCGATATGGATACGCGTAAAAAGCCTTCTGTCTCGCCACGGCGCATGGCCAGCAGACGGTGGGACGAGCAGCGTTTCAACGGCTCGTGCATGTCGAAATAGTCGCGGTATTTTTCCGCTTCTGCCTCTTTGCCTTTGACTACTTTGGAGATGATTTCTGCCTCGTAGGAGAAGTTTTTGCGTACTTTGTCACGGGCCACTTCGTTTTCGTTCACCCATTCGGCAATGATATCTTTGGCTCCTTTTAGGGCCTCGTTGGCATCGGCCACGTCGCCTTTGACGAAGGGGAGGGCAGCACTTTCCGCATCGCCGTTTTGTTGTCTCATCAGAATCTTGGCCAAAGGCTCCAGTCCGCGCTCTTTGGCAATCTCTGCTCTTGTTCGGCGCTTGGGTTTGAAGGGCAAGTAGATGTCCTCTATTTCGTTCAGACTCCACGAATCGTTGATGCGTTTGCGCAGTTCGGGTGTTAGTTTGCCTTGCTCGTCGATTGACTTTAACACGCTCTCCTTGCGTTTGCCGATTTCGGTGAGTTTCTCAAATTGGTCTTGAATCGCTTGAATCTGCACCTCGTTCAGTTCGCCCGTCATCTCCTTCCTGTATCGGCTGATGAACGGGATTGTTGCTCCCTCGGACAATAACTTTAGGGTGTTGGCTACTTGCCTAACTTGTATGTTCAGCGATTTCGCTATGATTGAATCGTACATAATTGTTTCTTTTTGCGATGAACAGCCTTTTTTTGAATGGGTTGTGTTATCCGCACAATGTATAGAGGTCGGCGCGTGGATTGATGACCATAACGGGGACGGTGGCTTTCTTTATCACCTTCAACTCTTTTGGGCCGAATAGCAGGTCGTCCAGGCCGTAATCGCGAGAAGCGGAGATCATCAACATTCCGACGTTCAACTCGTCGGTGCGTTTGCAGGCCTCCAGTTCTACTTTCGAACTGTCTTTTTCAGCCTTGATGAATTGGTATTTCAACGAGAATTTGTCGAGCAGGTTTTTGATGCCTTCCGTGTTTTGTTTGGCACGGCTACCATAGTCGTTGGCTGGCATCAATAAGATTTCCGATTGGAAGAAACGGCCTAAACTGCTGCTGAAAGGTCCTTTTTCCCGTTCCTCCATAAGCATTCCGACGGGAACCAGCACTTTGTCGAAACTGATGGTCTGCGAAGCCTTTACGAAAAAGTAGGGGATGCGGAGTTGGCGACAAAGATTCAGTTGGTTCATTGGTTTGTTGTAAGGCGCTTGGTCGGATAACTCGAAAATAATCATGGAGGCTTCAGTATGCTCCATTTTATCGGTGAAATCGTCTTCGACATCTAACACCCAACTGCAGACTTGAATGTCTGGATTTTTCTCTGCACAACGTTTTTCCCAATCTTTGAAAGTAGGTTCGTAGAGATTCAGATCTTTGTCTTTGTCGTTGGGAATGCCCAAAAAGCAGACCGCCTTTTCATAGACTTTTGCCAAACGGGTAGCCAATTCAAATCCTTTCTCCGGGAAGAATTTCGGATGGGCAGCCACGAATATTTGTTGTTTTAACTCTGTCATCACATATTATTTTTGTAAGCAGACAAAGATAAACAAATTTAGTTAAGAATTAAGAATTAAGAGTTAAGAATTCTGTTCCCTCCCGTAGAGATGTCCCCATGGGGCGTCTCCCTTGTTTGTGCGTTCCAAGATATTTGCCATTTACAAAACTTTTTTATAACTTGCCACTGATTATCGGCGATTTGTTGGATAATTGTCCGTTCTCTTTGGGACTTGTGGCCTAAAAGAGAACGGACAATTATTCGTTTGGTTGATAATCAGCGTTTACGCGTATTATTAATGTTTTTATGTTTCGCAAATAAGTTTGAATTAAATTTAAGAAAAATCTTATTCGCTTAATATAAGATTTGTATTGTTATTATGCCAACACCATATTCATTTATAATAATAAATGGCGAACCCAAGGCTTTACAAATAGACTATTTTGCTATTGGTAATAATGGAGCCTACGATGTTCGGTTTAGGAATAATCCAACGATCTATCATTATCGAACTAGTAGTGTTGTGTGGATTAAAGAAAGTACGTGGCATGATCATGAACAATGTAAGGTGTATGTTGGTGGTAAGGAACAATATGGCATTACCGATATTCGTTCGTTTCAGCAAGATGATAAGCGTCATTGGCGTATAACATACAAGAATGGGTATGTTCGTGATTATATGCACGGAACTATAAAAGTCAATGAGTCCTGTTTGGCAGATAAAGTAGCTAAAAATGTCTTTGAATATCTGAAACGCGTTGCGCGAACGAATGAATTGGGCAAGGATAAGGAGAATGGAGGAATTTTGTCGACAATATATGAAAAAATTATATTTTTGGAACCTGGACTATCTATTGCGCCATATCTAAATCCCAATAAGATTAAAGTCGCAAAAAGGAAATCGGTAGATCTCGTTTTCCCTTTTGGATGTAATGCGAGCCAGTTCAAAGCTGTTACAACTGCGTTTGAGAATCAGATTAGCGTAATACAAGGCCCTCCTGGGACAGGGAAAACGCAGACCATTCTCAATATCATTGCCAATTTGGTGATGCGGCAGAAGAGTGTCCTTGTCGTGTCAAACAATAATTCTGCAACGGCAAATGTGTTGGAGAAATTAGAGAAGAACAATTTTGGTTTTATTGCGGCCGCATTGGGTAGCAATGAAAACAAGGCTTTTTTTATTGAGAATCAAAAGCCAATACCGGAAGAACTTCAAAACTGGAAATGTCCGAAGAATTATGCAAAACAGCAGAATAGCGACCTTGTATCTATCAAAAGACAGTTAGAAGGAGTATTTCAAAATCAAGAAATTGTAGCTCGTTCAAGGCAAGAAATGAAAGACATAGAACTTGAATGGGAGCATTTCAAGAAAGATAATAATGTAGATGAGAATACATTCTCTTTGGAGAAGACTATTCCATCAAGTAGGCTAATGTCCCTGTGGCTTCAATATCAGGCTTTTGCTGAAGATGAGAAACTGGTAAACAAAAATATCTTTAGCAAACTATGGAATTCCATAAGATGGAGGTGGTTGAACTTCGCTCGTAAGTTTATGTTGGGGGTACGATCAGAATTGACAAAGGAGCATCTGCAAGAGACGATAGTTGAATTGCAGGCTCTTTTCTACAAAGCACGTATATCTGAACTAAAGAATGCTATCGCAAAGGCAGAGGCTGAACTGAAAGATGTTGATGCTAATTATCTGATGAAAACTCTGTCTTCAATTTCGATTGACAGGTTTAAAGATGCGCTATATGACAAGTATATTAATGTCAAACGACAACCATTGGAAGATGTGTCCGAAATCAAAAAAATGGGAGCATCTTTTTGTGAACAGTATCCAGTTGTATTGAGTACAACATTTTCCTCAAGACAGGCTGTTGCTGATGGCGTGATCTTTGATTATATCATTATGGATGAGGCTTCTCAGGTTTCAATAGAAACTGGTGCTTTGGCTCTTTCTTGTGCTTATAATGCAGTCATTGTTGGCGACAATCTTCAATTGCCCAATGTCGTTACTGATGAAGACAGAAGCAGACTTACTGTTATATTTGATGAGTTTAAGATAGCACGAGGATATAATGGAGCTGATTACAGTTTCCTTGAATCAGTTTGTAATATCATTCCTAATGTTGAGCAAACATTGTTACGAGAACATTATCGTTGCCATCCGAAGATTATCAATTTCTGCAACCAAAAGTTCTATGGTGGTAATCTGCTAATAATGACTTCTGATAATGGAGAGGAAAATGTACTGAGTGCTATTCATACAGTTCCAGGTAATCATCGTAGGGGATTCTATAACCAGAGAGAAATAGATGTTGTAGGTCAAGAGGTCTTGCCGCATGTTAGTAACTCTGATATTGGTATCATTACTCCATACAATGCCCAAGTTGCTGAATTTAATCGTCAGTTACCACAAATAGAAGCTGCAACAATCCACAAGTACCAAGGAAGAGAAAAAGATTGTATCATTATGAGCGTAGTCGATGATCAAATTACAGAGTTTAGTGATAATCCTAATCTCATAAATGTTGCAATATCTCGAGCCAAGAAGCAATTCTTCATTGTTTTGACTGGTAATGAGCAAGAACGCCATGGCGTAATTAGTGATCTCATTGAGTATATCAGATACAACAATTTTTCAGTTAGCCAAAGTCGTATTAGGTCTATTTTTGATTATCTGTATAATCAATATACGGAGCAGCGAATAGCATTGTTGTCCCAATCTAATAACATATCTGAATACGATTCGGAAAATCTGACCTATAAGTTATTGACTGATATTGTATTAGAATATCCAGAATTACGTCATCTGCATGTTTTGTGTCATATACCGATGCGCGGAATATTATCAGATTTCTCAATGTTGAATGAAGAAGAAAGACAATATGTATCCCATTCTGCTACGCATTTAGACTTTCTAATAATAAATAGAGTTACAAAACGACCATTGTTGGCGATTGAAACTGATGGATACTCATATCATAATGACCGTACAGAACAGTATAGGCGTGATAAAATGAAAAACCATATACTTGAAGTTTATGGGTTACCTCTTCTTCGATTGTCAACCACAGGTAGTGGGGAGAAGAAAATGGTTGTTGATGCTTTGAGAAATGTTGTTTAAAGAAATTGAGATAGGAGAATTTATGGAAAACATTTTAACCCACATTTGCCAATTCGATATATGTACGAAAAATCGGGAGCATTACTTCTTCAACAAGAAAGAGGGAAAATGGGAAACTTGTGTTGGGGTTGGCTTCCCTCATGAAAAAATAGAGGCAAACTACGATTATTATGTCTATGATCAGAACGAAGGATGGAACATTTATTATGCCTTTGTGGAGTTCGACAATCTTGAACTTGATTACATGGAATATGTCATCGACAAACCCTATGAGAGGGTGCTGATTCCGATGCCTGCTGCAATTAAGGAAGAAGTGTTGAGTTGTGTGATGGAAATGAAGAGTTTGGAAATAAGTGAGGAAGATGAAATATTCAGTACTATCCTGAATGCCATAATTGAAAATGGATATGTGAGCAAACCCAATAGTGACGAAGCAGAGTTAAATGCGACAAACGACATTGAGCAATGTTACCAAAAAGGGTTGGCTTTTTGGAATGGGGAAGGTTGTCCTGAGAACAAGGAACGCGCTATGCCATGGCTGAAGAAAGCCGCTGATGCAGGACACACCGATGCCGAGTACATGATGGCCTATGCCTATTCTTTAGGGCAAGGTGTGGAAGTCATCGACTATACGAAAGCGGTTACATGGGCGGCAAGAGCGACAAAAAAAGGGTGTGCCTATGCTGAAACTTTAATGCTGCATTTGCAAAGCTGTGGATATGAACCCGACGAAGATTGCTTGAATTGAATGGTTGGATTGTCTCGATAATAATTGTATTTTTGTAAATTGCAGAGTGATTTCTTTTATAGAGTTATAAATCATTGTTAGCCACTAATTTACGAAGATGGACAAATCAGTAAAAAAAATATTCGTTTTATTAATTATCATTGTATTGGGATGTTTGTATCCTTATATAAAACCGAATAAAACAGAGACGCCTGTTCCTAAACCAGTAGAGACTAAGAAGTTGGAGAAATGGGGGGATGGAAAGGTTACGGTAATTACAGAAAAAGAGTTTTGCGAACAGATTGCGGATTACAAGCGTGCCAAAAACACCTTTATCGGCAAAGGACCGTCGTTTATTTTGGTATGTGCCACATGGTGCAAGCCATGTAGAGAGTTCGTCTCCATTTACGAAGAAATGGCCCGTGTTATACCGGATGTTCGATTCTACAAATTGGATTGGGACAAAAATCAAGACTTGGTTGATGCCTATGAAATCAAAGGAATACCATTCCTTTTGTATGGTAATGAATCGGAACTCAAAGAAATAGAAAGGGAAGATATGATCGAAGAAGTAAAGAAGTTAAACCCTAAGGTAATCTATGTTGATTAGTCCCCTTGTCCTTGTTTTGTCGATTAAGTCTCAATACTTTACAATAACGTCACATTTGTGACTTGAAGCATAAAAACAGAGGCGTATCAAAAAGAAATGATACGCCTCTTGATGGGTTTAGAGATGCTGCTTATTTGCTTTGTGGTTTCATCACCACCTCAATGATATTCTTTTGTTCCACCAATTGGTTGAGCACATTTTGAAGCTTTTTAGGTGTCATTCCCTCAACCACACGCATGTAGTCTTTGGTCATGTCGTCACCGTCCTTGTAGTAGGCGACGAGGGTGTTCAACCACCAACGGTTCTCCTGTTGGTTGGCTTGGAAGTTGTTGCTCAAGTTTTCCTTCACCTTTTGGAAGTCAGATGCCTTCGGACCGTTTTTGCAGATAGAATCGACCTCGCTGTGAATCAAGGCGATCATCTTCTCCTGCAGTTTGGGGTCAGTGTCAAACGACATTTGGAGGGTTGCCGTTTGGACGGGTTTGCTGGCAACACTTCCACGGGTGCTAACGCCATAAGTGCCGCCTTCCTGTTCGCGTAGCGAATCGGTATAGCGCATACGAAGGATGTCTGCTATCATGCCCATTGCCACACGATTTTCCAGCGTGTAATCCATCTTTCCGTTGTAGAGAACGTAATTGGATGCCTTGTCCACCTTCAATTCTTTCTCAAAATAGTTCTTCACGTTGCCTTGAGCCAAGCGGATGCCTTGGTCTTTCCAGTTCTCCAATTTGCCTTGTTGCTTGATGCCACCAAGGTAGGTGAGTACCCAAGGCTTTATTTTCTCCTCGTCGATGTTTCCTACCAAATATACGGTGAAATCGGCTGGATTTTCAAAGCGTTTTTGGAAGAGTTGCAAGGCTGTCTTCTGGTCGGCACTGTTCAGTTGTTCCATATCGAACGGACGGGTACGCTTGTTGTGCATGTTTATCGTCGTCTTGATGCTGTCCGAAAAAGCCGAGTTCGGGTCTAACACTTTGTTTGTCAAGTACGTCTTGTATTGATTATAAAGAGCCGTATAGCATTCGTTGTCTTCACGAACGGAGGTGAAGTAGAGGTAGAAGAGTTGCAGCAGCGTCTCTACATCCTTGACGGAGGAGTTGCCCGATAGCGTCTCTTCGTATGAGCCGACGGAAGGTGCGATGGAAACGACCTTTCCAGCCAATTTCTTGCTCAAGTCGATCATGTTGAACTCGCCCAGTCCGTTGTTCTCAACCACAGACGTGCAGAGTTGGGCGGACGGCAAATCATTCACGTTGTCAATCATGGAAAGACCACCTTCGCTGTAGGCATAGAGCAGCACTTCGTCTTCTTTCAATGTGGTAGGCTTGAGCACTACACGCATTCCGTTGGAGAGCGTCCAGACTTTGGCACCGAGAGAGGCGTTTTGCTCCACTTTCTTGATTTTGCCTTTTTTAGGCATCTTTTTGATCAACGAGCCACCCAAATCCTTCTCGGCGTAAGGTTCAATCACTTGCCCTCTTGTATTCTCGATTGCAGAGAGAACCTCTTTTTCGGATGGTAACTGAGCCGCGTTCTTTTCTGCGCCTGAAATCATTACCGTCATATTCTCTTCGCCGATATATTTCTTGGCAATTTCGTTGATGTGCTCCAAAGAGATGGCGGGCAATACATTTTGAGCAGTCCGGAACTCCCATTCGATGCCTGGAACAGGCTCAAAGTGAAGGAAGTTGCCGATGTATTCTTGAACGTAAGCGTTGTTCTTCGTCTTGTTTCGCTCGTTGTAAGCCTTCTCTATGCGGCTGTGCATATCAATTATCGCACGATCCAATTCGCTTTGAGTAAAGCCGAAGCGTCTCATTCTTTCGGCCTCGATGAGTAGGGTGTTCAGGGCCTCCTTTTCGTGCCCGTCGTGAGCGATGGCCAGCAAGGTGAAGGCGTCTTTCGTGCGGACGAGTTCGTCGTATTCTGCATAAGCGCTTGCGATGGGCGCATCAGCCTTTTGGCAGATTTCGTCCAATCGTTGTCCCAGCATTCTGCCAATCAAACTTTGATAAATGGATGCCACATAACCGACGAACGATGCCTTTACGCGGTCAGGTTGCGGGTCGTGTCTGAAACTTACGTCGATGCGAGTCTGACGAGCCTCTGGATCGGTGATGATGGCTACGATAGGGTCGGAGTTGTTCTCCAAGTTGAAGTAGGGACGTTGGGCGGGATTGACCGGCTTGGGCACATCGGTAAAGAGGCGGTGAAGTTTGTTCTCCACCGAATCCACATTTACGTCGCCCACGATGACCAATCCTTGCAAATCAGGGCGATACCACTTCTTGTAAAAGTGGCGCAACGTCTCAGGCTTGAAGTTGTTGATGACGGCCGTGTCGCCTATCACGTCACGCTTCGCATATTGAGAATTGCGAAAGAGGATCGGCAACGATTTGGACCAGATGCGTCGGTTGGCATTGGCCCTTGTGCGCCACTCTTCGCGGATGACGCCGCGCTCTTTGTCGATTTCGTCCGGTTCCATCGTGATGAAGCCCGACCAGTCGTGTAGGACGAGTAGGGCAGTATCGACGATTCCTGCCCGATTGGTAGGGACGGCTGTCAAGTTGTAAACCGTTTGGTCCAATGAGGTGTAGGCGTTGATGTTAGCACCGAATTTCACACCGATGGTCTCAAAGTAGTTGATGAGCGATTTGCCGGGAAAATTGGTCGTGCCGTTGAAGGCGATATGTTCAAGGAAGTGGGCCAAGCCGTTTTGGCTGTCCTCTTCCAGGATCGCACCTACATCTTGTACTATATAAAAGTCGGCACGCTCGGGCACCACGTCGTTATGTCTAATATAGTAGGTCAAGCCGTTCTCCAAAATGCCGTAACGCAAGGCTGGATCCATCGGGAGCGGAGCGTGGGCGTCTTGGGCAAACGCACCTATGGCCATTAAGGCGAGCAGGGCTGTTGAAAATCTTTTTTTCATTCGTTATAATATTTGTTCTTTGCAAAGTTAGAAACTTTCAGAGATGAACGGGTGCCAATTTATAATTAAAAACTCTTTGCTTATCGAAAAAAAGACTAAGAAATTGTTTAAATTTAGTTTAAAATCTTTTAAGATGCAAACCAACTACACAACCAAACAAACTAGCCGATCAACTCATCTTGCACCGACACCTCAATCTCGGCGT
>JAKSLA010000022.1 GCA_024401455.1 Paludibacteraceae bacterium
CCGTCAACATGAGGTGAGAACAACGCTCTGCACCAGCGACCGCAGGATTGACCAAGTAGTAATTGAAGTGATACTGATCATAGACAATTTCGTCTTGCGCCTTCATAAACGAAGAGGCACATACCAGTGCACATAACGTAAACAGAATTTTAATTCTCATGCAGAAACTTGTAATTTAGTTATAATTCAAATCCATCACAAATAAAAGATGAGGTAAAGGTTCGTTTACCTCTACCTCATCCTACTCTATTTTATCTTCTCATCAATGTAAAGTGACCAACGTATGTCTTATCAATCTCCTCGATTTCAATTTCATACCAATAGTCGGTCGTTGGCATTGCCTTTCCGTTATAGAAGCCATCCCAACCATCATCAGCACCTCTATATTCAATCAATTTCTTACCGTATCGGTCGAAGATACGAACCTTTGCGTCTGGGTAAACCTCGCGCAAGTTAGTCACCTGCCATGTGTCGTTCACCAAGTCACCGTCAGGAGTCAACACATTCTTAGGGAATATGGACGGAGCCTCAAGAGTAAACACAAAGTTGTTCGTACAACCGACCGCGTCGATTACATACACAATGTGAGAAGTGAATGTCAAATCCTCTGCCACATCTCCAGGGAACACATTGGCCTCGCTTTCGAGGGCGAACTGGAATGGTGCTGTACCCTTCATAGGATCAAGCAAGATTTTACGCTCGCGCAATCCTATTGAATCTACGCCTACAATCTCAGGAATCGTAGTCACCTTAACATCAAACATCGTATCCTTTGCACATGTACCTCTTGTCATTGACAAGAAGAATGTACGAGAAGAATCCAATCTGGCAGTGAGTGTTGCCCCCATTTCGTAGTATGTAGAATCATCAGAAGCGGTCCAAATATATTCAGAAGCATCAAATGAAGAAGCGTCAAGAGTAGTAGTCGCGCCTTGACAAATTGGAGTCTCACCAACAACCTCACCCGCAATCGGCTCATCAACGAGCAACTCAACCTGCATTGGCAAGTTTTGGCAACCTGCATAAGAAGCAGTGAAACCATATGTGTATGTAGCACGATGATTCTCTGCCGTAGAATTGAATGCAGCAACTACCTTTATGCTCTCAGCCTTCAACTCGCTTTGAATCGTAGGATCTTCGTCCCATGTAATAGTTGTACCCACCGGAGAAACTTTTGGCAAGGCGATTGTCACCTCTGTGCCCTCACAAACCGTTTGTACTGCAGGAAGTTCAATCTCAATTGGTTGAAGGACTACGATTGCTTCAGAAGACTCAAGATGCTGACCATTATAGTCGAAAGAAACCAAATAACTTGCATCCTTCTTTGGAGACAATGCCGCTACCAATAGGGATTCCCTCTGTTCGAAAAGATGAGTAATCTCCGTAGTAAGGCCATCCTGCACCTCAACTACTTTCAAGACGCCCGCAGGATTTCTACGGAATGGACCCGTACCCGTTGTATCAATCACGAATTCACGAGATTCACTGTAGCATAACGTATCATCAAAAGATGTGGTAAGTTCCAATTTTGCATCGACCCAAAGTTGGACACTTGTTGTTGCATCACAATATTTATCATCATGCAAAACAATGTCGTAGTTGTGGTCAGCCTCAACAGCGGCATAAGTGAACTTCGCACCGGTGTTCACCTCAGAGCCAGATTCCGTCCAACTAATAGAAGAGACACTGGCATCCGTCGGATAAACAATATCAACATTCATCTCAACACTTTCACCTCTTGTCACGATATAAGGCTCAGCTACATCCTGAACCTTGATGTAAGGCTTAACCAACAATTTCAATGGTTCATTTTCGTTAGAGACCTTACAACCATGCGTGTTAGAGACTGTATAGATGTACTCACCACTGTCGGATGGCTTAGCCGGAGCAAACGACAACAATTCAGAAGATGTTGGCGAATATGCTTGACCATCCTTTGTCCATGTTATGGTAGGCACTTCTGAACTTTGGTATGTCAACGAGATGGTCGTTTGATCATCCTCACAAATCTCACTATTAGCAAGAATCGCAGAGGCCGAAACTGGCATTGGAATTACGTTGACATCAACCGAAGTAGAACACTTGTTCGTATAGGTAACTCGATATGTTGTAGGACCAGTGACTGGAGAAACAACAGCACTCTTACCATTATCTGAGAGAGAACCACTTCCGCTAACGACAGACCACTTAAAGTCTGATTCCGTTGCATCAAGAGAAGCAGTCAAAGTGACATCCGTTCCACAAGAATAGATATCAACGGCATTACCCGTGGTAGCGAATGCCGTCGCATCCAATTGAGAGTTGATGGTTTCGCTTGCGACAATGGAACCATTAACAGGGCCATCACCCAAAGTAACCGTATGGGAAGCAGACAATTGACAAGCTCCAGCATATACCGTTACAGAGAATGAATAAGTATCGTCAGCCACACCAGGAAGATCCTTTGAAGCGACTTGCTTTCTATCCGTAACTGTCAACATGTTCTTGTCATTAAACCATGCATAAGTAGGAGCAGCCACATTTGAAGTGAATACTGCCTCCAACGATTCCAAAGCGGTGTTCGGACAAGTTGTCAAGTTCGCGTCGATGGTCAAATCTTGTAGTGTATCGATTTGAACGGTGATTGAAGCAGGAAGAGTGCTACGACATTCAAGGCCAGGAGCCACCACATAAGTGGATGGAGTGACAGGCAATGAATAGTATGCCTCAACAGAATATTTACCCGAGTTGTTGGCAATAGAAGAAGTCGTAGGAACACCCCCTTCGAAAGAATATTCGAAAGTCAATGGTTCAGCCACATTGGCAACACTTCTTGAATTGGCAAGATCGACCGATGTTTCACAAACTCTATCTGGATCTGTAGCCACAACCACTGGCTTTGGATAAACCGTGATAACTACTGGCAAAGCGGCACTGACAGCATCCGTAGCCTTATCCCTTTGCGCTACATAGTAAGTTATCTTCGTCACGCCATTGCTTGCATCAAGAGCAGCCGCCGCTCCATTCATGGAATAAACAGCCCCCTTGAAATCTGGTGTTGTTGTAGTGCCTGCAGGTTGGGTTGCATACCAATACAATTCATAATCGTCAGAAGAAATACCTGGTTGAGGATTGATGTCTGCCTTCAAATCTTCCATTGTTTGTCCCTCACAATAGTGATAAGCATAGGTTGTAGGAGGCAAAGCATCACTAATACGAACGTTGATTGTCTGAGGCTCACTCTCACAACCGTTAAGCACTTGACTTACGCAATAAGTTAGGATTTGGTCATAGCCCCCCCATACCGAAGGATCGATAATTGGCGTTGGCGTTCCCGAAATCTTAGTCGAGCAATCGCTCATATACCATTGAAGAGTAGCACCCGTTTCCTGACCAGAAACAGCCGTAGGATCTTGTGCCAAAACATTATTAGCAAAAGTAGCACCCACAGCAGCAGCCTTCAAGTAAAGCACTTCTTTGGTTTCCAATTGAGGGACGAAAGTCACCTTCACGCTCGTCTCTATCGGAGCGCCCTGGCAAGTCTTACCTGTAGATGGAATAGTATAGGTCTGATATACCTGATACTCATAAGTAGTCGTTGCCGAAGCATTCAAAGAAGGAGCAGGTGTGGTCACCGTCTCAAATACACCAGAAGCGTTCTTCATAGACCATACGAAATCCGAAGCCTCCATATAAGAAGCCGCGTCCCTTACAAGGTCAACCTCCAAGGCCGTTCCACTTCCGGCAGCCGCACAATACTCATAAACATTAGAAGTCTTGAATGTAGGTTTATCAACGCCATACACAATCACATCCAAATCTACCTTTGAACTCTCCGCGCCATCCGTTGAAATCTGAGAAACTTGATAAGTGAACTTACCAGCAGCAGAGACATTCGGAACAGGAGCATCTTCGCCCAAGTTTGAGCCATCCAAACCGTACCAATTCAACTTGAACTTTCCAGATGAATTCGGATCGTTGACTGTAGCCGTCAATGCAACAACATCCTCAGCACCCACACAATAATAGACAGGGCTGGTAGTAGGCGCAGGAGTCAGGAATACGGTAACTTCGACCGCAATCTTCTCACTTTCGCAACCATCTTCGTTCGTTGCAGAGACATAGTAGATATACGTCTGATCTTCAGTAATAGAAGCATCTGGATATGCAGGCGTTGGGCATGCTCCCAACTTAGTAGTCTTATCCGTAGCATACCAATTCAATGTATAACCATCCTCTGCCGTTACCGCAGAAGGGTTTTGAGTCAACAAATCCTTGAATACACCATTAACGGCGTCTGACTTCAAATAAGTCACCTTTTCTGTTGTTGGGTCAACGGCCGTCGCCTTCACATAAAGATTCAAAGGCGCAGATGTATTATCACAATAATTATCAGCAGATGCTGTAGCGATGATTGCTCCTATCTCACCTTTGTAAGTAGGATTCTCGAAAGTTGTTACACTCACGGCAATACCACCCAATGTGTAAGCCAAACTTGCAGTGGAAGGATTGACAGACTTAACAGAGACCTCTGTGATACCACAGGCCATTGTCGTATCCAATTCCACCTTCGTAGAATCCTTTACAACAAAAGCATAAGGGAGGAAGTCGCTCACGCAATTAGCAGGAGCGGCGCTCGTCAATGTATAATAGTAATCGTAATTTCCAGCTGCAAGAGTTGACAATACTGTATTGGCAGCAGTTGTCTTGTCGCTTTCATACCAAGTGACCTTGTAGGAGTTTGTTGGAGAAGTTGTAGCCAAAGCCACGGTTGCATCCCCCTTACAGAATGGAGTCAAAGCCTCCAAGGTCTCTTCCGGAACGGCATTGACCGTTACAGAGAAACTCTTCACATCGCTTTCGCAAGTAGTCTTGGTATTGGTTATTGAATAATAATAAGTATAAGGGTCGGCAGCAGCCACCAATGTCTTCAAATCAGGTTCTGACGCTGGTGCGCTCTTTACATCATCGGCATACCAATTAATAATAACACCATCGGCCAAAGTTGGCGCAATAACCGGTTTGTCCGTTTCATTTTCACAGAAGACGAAATCATCAATTGTTGGAGCCACCGGCTTTTCCTGATAGAGAACAACGATTGAATCGAACACGTAACAAGCCGAAGCCTCTGGCTTTTCATTGTCACGAATCTTCACATAATACTTTTCTGTCATACCAGCCTTTGCCTCGACCCATCCAATTTTTGTTTTCAAGACGGATGTCTCTGAGGATTTAGTGGCTTGAAGGGCCGTTGCATCTGCACCTATCACATTGAGGAACCAAAGTTCATCAAACGATGCAGAAGGCTCGCTTGCCTTTTTGATATCAGTAACACTCAATTCAACTGGATCACTCTCTTCACAAAGTTTGATGGTATCTTTCTCGCTTGCATGAGCCACGCCATCAACTTTTATCTTGATAATTCCGTCTGGTTGGTTACAAGGAGGGCAACCATATCGAGCCGAAAGCATGATACGGCCACAATCATAGTCTGTCAACTTTCCGAATGTTACATTATAATAGCAAGTCTTGTTAGAACCATTACTAGAACTTGTATATGAGTTTGCCGTTGCTCCCATTTCGTAAATTCCGAACTTCTCCGTATCTAAGACTGGCGTAGCAAACTCAGAAGAATTCTGTTTTACGGTTACGCTCTCATCATATAGAGTACAGTTTCCGTTAAATGCCATACCCAAAATGTAACGGACGCCTCGCGCCGTACTTCCTGGCACTCTCACATTACATTTTACTGTACACTTATTCGGGCCCGCATCATCAATCGTGAATGATTGTAGTTCTCCCTCCCAGTATTTTGCACCTACTACATACAGATCGTTCTCATTCTTCTCTGCCATATAAATCACAGGCTTTGCCGTAATAGTGGAAGTACCCGAGTAACTCTTGGCATAGATATCGAAAGAGACGAGGTCTGCCGAAGCACGCATATCAAGAAGCATACCGTAAGATTGGAATGAGCCTCCAGTAGCAGCCGCTCCCGGCGCACCCTTACGAAGCAATGTCTCAAATCGAGAAATGTCCTCCAACCATACATTATAAATGGTATCGTTGCTTGGTTCGTTCTTATTGTCACTCACCGTCTTTATTTGGTCACCAGAAACACAGAACTCAATTTCTCCTCCGGCACCAGTTGTATTGAATACAAGGCTACTGCCATCGGTTCCTTTAAGCGTATCTTTTTCACCATCCACAGAAGAGAAGGCAGCAAATGTCACTTTGTCCGTTGACTTATAGAACTTATCGTTCACCACGGCCTTGAAACAAACCACATCAGAGGCAGAAGGATTCAAAGGATCTGCCACACACTGCATATCCTTAATCACTGTATCGATAGGCATATCCATATCTTCTACAGTAATTTCCGCCTCTGCCGGTTTACATTTGTCACAAGGAATATTGGCTCCAATATACTCTATCTTTACCGCATAGGTTCCAGGATCTGTAATCTTAATTGACTGAACATTGTACTTGTCCGCCTTTCTGTCGGCAAACGGGCTGTCCTTTGTAGAACTATTAAGAACAACTCCATTGTAATACCATTCGATGAAATATCTTTCTTCCTTACCCTTAGGAACGACAAAACCGCAATCCAATTCTATCTCCTCACCAGGACATTTCTTTTGGTTTATCATAAAGACCTCAGGACAGTTATCTTGAATTTCACATGGGATGGTCTTCAATTCGACAAGACAGTTATATACTTCCACCGTTGTTCCAACTCCACACTGACCAAGGTCGTTCAATCCCCATACATAATATTTGTCCTCGTCATTCATCATGAAGTCAAAGTTATCTCCACGAGAAATGCTTACCGCATTTTTTACCACCTCGCCAGGCTTTCCTGAGGCATCACAGTAGCGAGCGAGCACAGGCTTTACTCCTTGACCACCACTTGCATAAGTTTTGGCTGTTGCCGCATCAACAGGCGCCACACCTCCATTTTTCTCATTACAACCCCAATAGACGAGATAACCTTCTTTTGTAACAGCCGCGCCATGTCCACGACCTCCGATTACCTCTTTAACATCGGTCAAATATTCCTCTTTTGAAATCGTCTTATATTCACCAGAAGAGACCTTACGTGCTGTAGGGTGGTTTGCTCCAGTTTGAGCAACGCCGGTTGATCCTCCCCAACCACCGTTACCCCAAGACCACACATAACCATCTCCAGTAACCGCAAACCCACATACGTCACCGGCAGCAGACATACGGATATCAGTCAATGGTTCGCCATCCTCTTCTTTCAAAACGGGGGTCGCTACTGTTACTGCTTCAGTTGTGCTACCATTCCAAGGTCCAATTCCGTAAAGCCTACCGTCCGCCGTACGAATCAGACAGTTGTCGTCACCTCCTGAAATATGAGTTACGTTAGTGATATCTACCAATGTATTTCCTTGCTTGACTTTTATATAAACAGGAGATGACTTGTTGGTCGAACCATTCCATGTTCCACCACCCCATCCGACTACTCTTCCGTCATCCATGATGGCGAAACCAGAGTTGGTTGACGCAGCAATATATGTAACGCCTCCTAAATAATCTCCGCCTGGAGTTCCGTCCTCACTATAACCCAATGTCTCTCCCTTTACTACCGGTTTAGGGAATTCCACAGGCAAACCGGAAGTTCCTTGTCCACAACCACCATTGCTGTTTTCTCCCCAAGCATAGACTATCGTATTACATGCGAGTGCAAGGTTGAAGGCTCCCGAACCAGCAGTCACCTGACTAAAGGTAAGGTTACCCGACTTGACACGGCTTGGCTCTGTCACAAACTCCTTTCGCGCATTACCGCCCGTTTGTGGATCGTCGGGATCTATACCCAAGACATAACCCTCCGGGTTTTTCACCTTATTGTTACCCCAAGTATATAGGTAACCCTGGGCACAAATAATCAAACCATGGTCGTTTCCGCCCGTGATTGTTTTACTTTGTGAATATGCTTCCGTCACCGAGCCCAGCAACAAGAGCAATGGAATGTAAAAAAATTTCTTCATGACATTAAATTCATTGTATGATACCCCTATCATATAAAAAATACAATTAGATACCCTATCTATTTGTATGGACTTGTAGTCGAAATACAAAAATACAAATCCATTTTTTATAAACAATGCCCAAAACTAGTTTTTTTAGTTAAACATAGATATACGAAAACCTAGAGTCAAGAAGCAAGTGCAATATTAGTCAAAAAAACTGAAGAAACGCTTTTTAGGCGATTCGAAGTCGAGTTTTTCTCTAGGTCTGTCATTGATTTTAGCGACTTTTTTTCTTGTAATCCCAGATAAATCCCATATCTTTGCTCTCGGGTAAGATGATTGTACATATGCAATACAAAATTATCAAACCTATTGGAGACTTCGGTCTCCATTTTTGTTTTACACTTGACCAAACAATTGGCAAAACGGTGCTAAGGGTAAAAAACAACCAATAACAAAAAAGAAGAGGACTCAGAATGCAAATCCGGGTTTTCCGACTTACATTTTTAGCCCTTTCGAGAATAACAAAGCCGTTTCAGAGTTTCAATCTTCGATTAAAATCTCCGAAACGGCTCTTTTATAGAATATTCAAATAACGACCTACACTTTGACTGTTAAAAATTCGGCAAATTTAGTTTTGATACCTTTTCGACACCGTGTAAAGTCTCTCACCGTTTCAACCGACACAAAAGAGAACGTAAGGCTAAAGCATCATCGCCAACACTGCGCATTATATCAGAAACGGCAAAAAAATCGAACGGCTCGTATT
This sequence comes from Paludibacteraceae bacterium, assembly GCA_024401455.1. Lineage (GTDB taxonomy): Bacteria > Bacteroidota > Bacteroidia > Bacteroidales > Paludibacteraceae > RGIG10190. The sequence continues at coordinate 8,743 of JAKSLA010000022.1, forward strand.
TCGTCAACTGCGTATAATAGACACGGCCACTTTTTGTGCCATAAAGTATCAATGTATAGCACGAATTACAATTGGAACGGAATCCGTACAACTCGGAAAAATTGCCGCTTTTAAATGTACGTTCCACTCGATCCTCCTCCTTTGAGTCAAAATTAAGTTCCAAACGCTGCAATGTCTCTTGTGTAGGCATATAGACATAAATCGTCTTTCGAGCGAGAGCCTTGACCACACCAGCAACAAAAAAAACAATGCCTGTAAAATAGATCATCCACTGTAGATAATCTTCCGCATACATCGTCTCACTCAAACGACCCAACATGGCAATCGCTATGCCTACCATCACCAACAGGAACGGGAATGCTAAGGACTCCTTCCGCTCTGACACTTCTCCACTATATTTTTCTGCCAAACTATCGTCTATTTCTCTATAATCTTCCATAATAATCTGATTTAAAATAATTTAATAGGTTTATATAAATATTCGCACCCAATAATCGAAAGGGGAAATGAGGGTGTAAAAATCCTCTCCAGCCAGAATATCTTGGCCGGAGGTTACATTTAAGCAAGGGAGGATGGAATCAAATCAGCAACCGACGCAATCCGTAGATATAGTAGCCCCAAGCATACCGATAGGCAAATATATGTTTCCTTAAGTCAAGTTGTAAACGATTACGAGAACACCATTCGATAGAATGGCGATCTCTGACCGCATGGCAAAGATGCAAAAGCATACCTTGCGACATACGAAAATATGGACGAATTACCCTATGCGGACTAACATTCGTCCCCACCAATTCATCAGCAGAGACAAGAACAGCCACAAGACCATCTTCCTCATCTGAATCAGCCTCATTCAAAGAGGTTTCTGTCAAGGATGTAGCCTTTTCATCGAAAGAAAAAGAGTGCCGTTCGACTTGCAGCAAGCAGCCGAAAAGCACCATAAGCGCAAAAAGGGAGAGATATTTAACTACCCTTCTACTCATATCTTCAAGATTATACCTCGTCAAACAACACATTTTGCTGACCGAAGTGAAGTTTGCCCAAATGCTTATAGGCCAAATCCGTCACTTCCCTTCCTCTCGGTGTGCGTTTCAAGAAGCCCTCCTTTATCAAGAAAGGTTCGTAAACTTCCTCTATGGTTCCTGCGTCTTCTCCTAAAGCCGTCGCTATGGTCGTCAATCCGACTGGGCCACCACCAAACTTATCTATCATTAAGTTCAACAGTTTATTATCAATCTCATCCAAACCATAACGGTCTATGTTGAGCGCGTCCAACGCATAAAGGGCAATCTTTACATCAATCTTTCCGTTGCCTTTTACTTGGGCGAAATCACGCACACGACGAAGCAATGCGTTAGCGATACGCGGCGTTCCTCGACTACGACCAGCCACCTCTCGGGCAGCCTTCCGCTCACAAGGCATATTCAGCAACGAAGCCGAGCGAAGAACAATGTCCGTCAAAATTTCCGTATCGTAATACTCCAAGTGGCAATTAATACCGAAGCGAGCACGCAACGGACTGGTCAACAAGCCGCTTCGCGTGGTGGCTCCCACCAACGTGAAGGGATTCAAGTCTATCTGAATGGAACGGGCGTTAGGACCCTTGTCCAACATAATATCAATACGATAATCCTCCATAGCCGAGTATAGATACTCTTCCACAACAGGACTCAAACGATGGATTTCATCGATGAAAAGGACTTCATTGGGTTCCAAATTGGTCAACAAACCCGCCAAATCACCCGGTTTGTCAAGCACTGGCCCTGAGGTCAACTTAAAGCCTACTCCCAACTCATTGGCTATGATGTTGGAAAGCGTCGTCTTTCCCAATCCCGGAGGTCCGTGAAACAATATATGGTCGAGCGGCTCGCGACGCATTTTGGCTGCAGCGACAAACACACGAAGGTTTTCGATGATCTTTGCTTGTCCAGAAAAGTCATCGAAAGACAAAGGTCTCAAGGCGTTTTCAAAGTCCTTCTCCCTGTCGTTACCCGCAGCCGTCCGTATATCAAAATCCTCTCCCATACAATTTAATCTTTCTTGAAAAGTTTTCTCATTGCAGAACGGATTTCCTCCACCATATCAGGCTTCTTAATGTTAGCGATACGCTCCTTCACATAGTTCCATCTCCATCTATAACGGATAAAGAAATAGAAAGATACGGGCAACGAAAGGAAGAAACACAACAAGAATATCCAATTAGGGAATATGAATGCTGCAATCAGCGTATAAATCAAATAGATGATTGGGAAGGCCAAGGCGGCCAAGCCGAAGACAAACGACGACTCAAAACCCGTTCCTCTACTTCTCTTTGTCAAAAACTTTACCAAAGCGAATGGACCGCCATTGAAAAGCAAAGAGTAAACCAACAATGGCGATGTTACAGCCATATATATAATGTTCAACAGCAGTGAGATGTCAAACTTGCAACCTGCCTCACGCACCTTTGCTGAGAATGAGACATCCTTATGAGTAGCATTCCACTTTTTACACAAGGCATCCAATTCTGCCAACTCCGATTCATTCTCAGCCTCAACTTTAGCCAAGCGCTCAACAATCTGCTTACGGGCAGCCAAACGGTTGGTCTCCGTATCCTCCAGATCCATCTCGTTCAGCATCTCCTCATTGAACAGGTAAGAGGCTGAATAGAATGTTTCGTAGTATTTTTTAGACTGGATATCGAGCATCAACTGAGACATACGATCGTGCAGTTCATCACGCAAATGGTTTTGAGCAACAGGCGCATTCTCTTTGTATGCTTCCCAATAGTCGGCAATGTCAATCGGCTTACCGAAATTGACGATAAGATGGTGGCCCGTGTGGTCATAATCTCCGTAGTCAATACCGACCGGTACAATCTTCACAAAATCATTGGCAGGCAACTGCTCCTGCGTAGAGAATGCAATACGGAACATGCCCTTCACCAAAGGACGAAGCCTACGAGTTGGCTCCTGCCCTCCTTCCGCCATCAAGCAAAGGAAATGCCTATGAAGAAGCGTATCTACCGATTGTTCAAACGAATCGTTGTTCTTCTTCAAGTTTTGAATTCCATCACGAATACGATAAGCAGGCATGATACGCAAAGCCCTCAAAGCCTTGGCTGTAGCCGACTTCTTGAACAGGTCCGCCCTCGCCAAGAAAATCACCTTAGAAGGAGCAGAAGTCAATACTGCCATCGCATCAATCAAAGCATTCTGATGATTGGGTGCAAAAATTACGGAAGCATTCTTAGGAATATTATTTCTACCATTCACCTCCACCGAACTGAAGCCTCGTTTGAAGATGTAACTAGCATATACCTTTAATGCACTATAAAAAAATGATGGTGAATATATTTTTTCCATTATCACTATAATTTTCAAACCATAAACGACGTATTTTTGTCCTCCTCCCCAAATTGGTCAGGATACAAAACAATAAAACTATTTGGAGCGAAGTATTTGGAGAGTTGCAAAGGCAACTTCTCCATCGCCGGATTGTATGAGATGGCCGTCTTTCGGGAAGAAATGACGACAAACAAATCATTGTCGCCCACTTCACGTGTCAGCATCAAGAAGTCATCCCAATCATCCAGTACTTCAAACTTAGTTTCCACGCCAAACTTATTTCTGCGGGCCAAAATCTTCAACTGCTCCAGTGTGTCCGGATCAGCAAAGAAAGAGACCGTTGCTCCAATCTGCTTACTAATGTTCTTCACACGGTCGTACCACTTCACGAAACCAGCCTCAAACTCCGCCTTAGCAGGCACTGCTACAATCAAGCGCTTGATAGTGCTAAGCGGCTGAATGGACTTATAGACCAAAATCATTTGGTTGGTCGCCTTCAAAAGGTTCTCCGTCTTCGCCCCGAAAAACGAATCGGCAAAATGAGCCTTATGATGCAAACCCATCACTACCTCCGTGATGGCATTCTCCTTTATCGTGTGGATAATACCACTTGTCACATTGGCATCATAACGAGAAATCATACGCACCGTATTGTCCGTAGCCGTTGCGATTCGCGCTGCGCGTTCAAGCAATTTCTTGCCTCTGTCCAAACTTCCCACATCGCCCTTCGTGTCATTAGAGACATTCACGGCATAAAGCGGTTCCTTACTCTTGTTCACCTTCAGCAAGACGGCCAAATCCATCAGACTGTTAAGCGTCTCCGGATTATAGATAGGGATCAGAATACGGTCCACCAACTTCTCCTCCGTCATTTCGTTGTCGATACGGTCGGCCTGTACTGCCAAGAAACGAGCCGCACGCTCCGTCGCCAGCGACGAAATGGTGCAAGTAACGAGAATCATCACAATCGTACCGTTCAAAATGGCATCGCCAAAAAGCGCTATCGGGCGGCCATCCGCCGTGGTTCCTACGATTATCTCGTGACCAATCATCACGGCCGCCAAGGTAGCCGCCGCCTGCGAGTTACTCAAACCGAATATCATCAAGCGCTCAGCCTTCGTCATCGAGAATTTGCGCTGCGTAACCACAGCCGCCAAATATTTGGAGAACGTGGCAACAATACTCATCACAAACGCCGCAATCAACGTGTCGAAACCGCTGAATACCACTCGCAAATCAATCAACATTCCCACTCCAATCAGAAAGAACGGGATGAAAAGAGCATTTCCCACGAAATCCAACCGATTCATCAGCGGAGAAATGCGAGGGATGAAGCGATTGAGCGCCAGACCCACCATAAAGGCCCCAATTATCGGCTCAAGTCCAGAGAGTTCGGCCAAGAAGCCTCCCAAGAAAACCATCGCCAGGACAAAGATGTATTGCAGAATACTATCTTCCGTATATTTCAAAAAACGATCTGCCAATTTGGGGAAGAGCACCATCACCACGAATCCGAAAATCGCGATGGAAACGAACATTTTCACCCAGAAATAGGCATCAGCCTCGCCTTTCGCCATCGAGACGATCACCGCCAACAAAAGCAATGACAAGGTGGTGGTTATCATAGTACCACCAATCGTGACACTCACCGACCTATTCTTCGCCACACCAAAACGGCCCACTATCGGATAAGACAACAATGTATGCGAAGCGTACATACTGGCCAAAAGGACGGAGGTCATGTAGAGATAATTCTCCGCCACCGAAGCATTGCTCCATGAGACAACCGAATCGCCCACCGTCTTGCTCAAGAGGTAATCGTTTAAGAAATAACCCGAAAACGAACCAAACAGCATTGGGAACAAAAAGGTGGCCAATCCAAAGAAGATGCCTATTCGCTTGTTCTTCTTGAAATCGGACAAATCCATCTCCAACCCAGCCAAAAACATTATGTAGAGCAAGCCCACAGCCCCAAAAAGGCGGAAGCTTTCGTCTCTCGACAAGATATTCAGTCCGTGCTCGCCTAATGCAAGTCCTGCAAGGATAAGGCCAATAATCTGCGGAATCTTAAACCTTTCAAGAACAAGCGGAGTAAGAAGAATGACGAAAAGCACCAACGAGAATATCAAAATAGGATTTGACAAGGGAAGTGAGAAATCTACATGAGAAATCAATGCATCCATATATCTTCTTCCGTCGGGAATCACGACACAATCTGCTTTTTATCCAAGCAAACAGACAAACACAATATCTGTTTCGAGCAGTCGGACTCCTCCATTTTATAATTCACGCTATCTGCAAAAATAGGCATTATTTTTTAGATACTGAAAACATTCATCCGTTAATTAGTGCCAAGTGATTTTTTAAAATTCAACTTTTTTTCATGTAATCCCAGATAAATCCCATATCTTTGCTCTCGGGTAAGATGATTGTACATATGCAATACAAAATTATCAAACCTATTGGAGACTTCGGTCTCCATTTTTGTTTTTTTTATATTGCTTCTTGATTTCCTTCATCCGACTCTTTTTCTTGCACTTCTAAATTGAAAGTACAATCCAAAGGCAATTCTCAATACACGTCATCGACGCCGAACTCCGCTACTACCTCCGCTTCCAGAACCCCGAGGAACTCCCGGACAAGGAATGGGCCATGCGGCTGAAGGAACTCGAATGGATAAGGCGGAACTTGTTGGGGTCGTATTCCCACCAGCCTTTTACGCTCCTCTTGTCCTCCTTGTCGACGAATATAATCCGATAGATCAACCACAAGCTAAACAAAGCCACTAAGACATTCATGGTCATCCCTCCTTTCTTCTTTTTCCAAAAATGCAAATAATTTTCTAATTCAGCACTAAAATCCCCTCAATGAAATAATCGCCCAATTCATCGGGATTCTGCATCCTTAATCGGCTTTAGCAAATACTCCAAACCATTAAGTTGAATCTCATACATCAACCCCATCAATTGGCCCAATTTGCCGGCTGGAAATCCTTTCTGCTTGTACCATACCAAATAGTGCTCTGGCAAATCGCATATCCGATAATCCTTGAATTTACCGTATGGCATTCGCATACGAACCAAATCTATCAAAGCATTGTTGTTAGAAAGCATAATCTTCTCGTTTTAGGACTACAAATATAGGGGACTTCTAAAAAATCTTTGCAGGTTTTTGAAGAATTTGTCAAGCGTCACCACGACACATAGGGCATGGTTAGGTATGTTCTTGGGGTGTCAGTATTGTGATTTCATATTCTCTTTTCGTATATTTGCAATCGGAAAAAACAAGGGCTTCTCAAAATTGCATTTTGAAGAACTAAAATTCAAAACGAACTAAAGATTTTAGAGAGCGCCTAAATGTCAAACATTAAAAATCGGGGAAATTTATAGAAAGACCCTTTACTAATATGGATATTAAGCAAGCTCAAGAAGAAGCGATAGAATTGTTGAAGACGCTCATTGCCACTCCTTCCTATAGCAGAGAAGAGGGCGAATTGGCCGATTTTCTAGAAAGCAGAATTTGTGCATTTGGCTACCAAGCCAAACGCCATGCCAACAACATTTGGCTGATGGCGCCCCGATTCAGCGACAACAAGCCAACGCTATTGCTCAACTCCCACATCGACACCGTTAAGCCAACGACGGGTTGGAAACACGAGCCTCACACGCCAGTGGTGGAGGGCGAGAGACTCTATGGATTGGGCAGCAACGATGCGGGTGCATCTCTTGTTTCCCTTCTTTATGTATTTTTCCTCCTCTCGGAAAAGGAACAACCCTACAACTTGATATTCGCCGCCTCGGCAGAAGAAGAGGTTTCGGGCAAGTCGGGCATGGAGAGCCTACTGCTTGAGATGCCACCAATCGACCTTGCCGTTGTAGGCGAACCTACAGGAATGCAGTTGGCCGTGGCCGAAAAGGGCCTGATGGTGGTCGATTGTGAAGCACAAGGCGTAGCCGGACATGCAGCCCGCAACGAAGGGGACAATGCCATCTACAAAGCAATCAAAGACATAGCATGGATTGAGAGCACACAACTGCCGAAAGTTTCCGACCTTTTGGGTCCTGTAAAAATGACCGTGACCATGGTACACGCCGGCACTCAACACAATGTGATTCCCGACAAATGCAGTTTCGTCATCGATGTCCGCTCCAACGAGTGCTACACCAACGAGGAGATTTTCGAGATATTGCAAGAGAACTTGGGCAGCGAGTTGAACGCCCGCTCATTCCGCCTTCGTTCGTCCGGCATCAGCGACGAGCATCCTATCGTGAAAAAATGCACCGAAATGGGCATCTCCAAATTCGGTTCGCCTACGCTTTCCGACCAAGCGCTCATGCACTTCTGGAGTGTAAAGATTGGGCCAGGAGATTCGGCTCGCTCACACACCGCCGACGAGTACATCAAGTTAGACGAAATCCGAAATGCCATTGAGTGCTACTACAAAATTCTCGATGGATTGGAGATTCCTTCTAAATAATCGTCCAAGGAAGCATGGCAAGCAAGAAAAAATATTATGTCGTTTGGGCGGGTTGGAATCCCGGCATCTACACGGATTGGGAAGAATGCAAAAAGCAAGTGCTCAACTATCCCAACGCCAAATACAAGGGGTTTGAAAGTGAAGACGAAGCCATGATTGCGTTCTCTTCTCCTTATCAGGCAAGCACCCCCTCCCATCGTCCGATCGCACGCCCTGCGGTTGACCCCTCGTCCATCGGACGTCCTCTCTCGGACGCCATTGCGGTTGATGCTGCTTGTAGCGGCAATCCGGGCAAAATGGAATATCGGGGCGTTTATGTCCGCAACGGGGCACAAATTTTCCATGTGGGTCCGTTGGAGCAAGGCACCAACAACATCGGCGAATTTTTGGCTCTCGTCCATGGGTTAGCCTATATGAAGAAAAATGGATTCGAGCAGCCCATCTACTCCGATAGCGCCAACGCCATTTCGTGGGTAAAGCAGAAAAAATGTAAGACCAAGTTAACACCGACCGCTAAAAACGCCCCTATCTTCGATATGATAGCGCGCGCGGAAAAATGGCTGGCAGAGAACACTTACAAGACTCAAATCATCAAGTGGGAAACCTCCGTTTGGGGCGAAATCCCCGCTGACTTCGGTCGAAAATGATAACACTCGTTTCGGGAAGGATCTCCTTTTCAAACGGAAAGACAATATACGATTATGTCCATCACGATCAAAAATCTCTACAAAAGTTACGGCAAACAGCTGGTGCTTGACAACTTGAACTTCTCCATCGGAGGCGGTGAAATCGTCGGATTTCTCGGCAACAATGGTGCGGGAAAGTCAACGACCATGAAGATCATCACCGGCTACATTGAGGCAGATAGTGGTAGCGTGGAAGTATGCGGCATCGACGTGAAGAAACATCCGTTGGAGTCACACCGGAAAATCGGTTATCTCCCAGAGCACAATCCCATCTACCCCGACATGTATGTCAAAGAGTACCTTCGCTTCGTTGCGGGCATCTACAAACTCGGAGAGAATGCCAACAAGCGTGTGGACGAGATGATTGAAAAGACCGGACTGACTCGCGAATACAAGAAGAAGATAGGCATGCTCTCAAAGGGATATCGCCAGAGAGTAGGATTAGCGCAAGCCCTCATTCCCAACCCCGACGTCTTGATTTTGGATGAGCCGACTACCGGCCTCGACCCGAACCAAATCATCGAGGTGCGCAACCTCATCAAGGAGGTCGGCAAAGAGAAAACCGTCATGCTCTCCACCCACATCATGCAAGAAGTGTCAGCCATCTGCGAGCGCGTCATCATCATCAACAAAGGCCATATCGTAGCAGACGACAAAGAGAGCAGCATCGTTTCCGCAAGCAACGAATCGGTTCTATCCCTTTTCATCGAATTTTCCGCCCCTGTTGACAAGCAGTTGCTAAGCAGTTTAGGCAATGTTTCTTCCGTAGAACAAGTGAGTGAGTGCTCATATATCATCAACAGCACGGAAGACATTCGCGAACTCGTATTCCGAACCGCAGTTAAGAACAACTGGATTATTCTCACGATGAAACAACAGGAGCGAAGCATGGAAGACGTCTTCCGCTCGCTCACCAATGGATAAAAGAACTTCTAAAAATGACGATTCGTAAGGTTGCGATAATGGCCGTAGGAAGTGTTTGGGCTTCCCTACTCACTGTCCAAGGGAGCGAACCTTCCTGCAACGACGAATGGTTTACTGGAGAAGGGACACAATATGGAGGCATTGCAGGCAGCAATGGCGGCAATTGTGGCATCTATGTGGAGGAAGGAGACTTCTACCATTGTGCAATGAACCACGCGCAGTACGACAGCAGCAGCGCTTGCGGGGGATGTGTGCGCATCTTCGGTCCCAGGGACGAAATTACGGTTCAAGTGGTGGACCGCTGCCCCGAGTGCAAATTTGGAGACATTGACCTCAGTACAGAGGCTTTTGAGAAAATCGCGCAATTGAAAGACGGGCGAATCCCCATTCGTTGGCAGTATGTACCGTGCGACGGGGGCGACGACATCAAGATACGATTTGCCGCAGGCTCCAGCCAATTCTATTTCAAAGCGCTGTTTTACAACACTCGTCACCGAATCGCCCGAGTGGAATACGAGAAATCAGACGGAACTTTTCTCCCTATTCATCGAGAAATGTACAACTACTTCGTCGAGCAAAGCGGAATAGACGAAGACAAATCAAAGATAGGGCCTTATACCTTTCGCCTTACGGACTCGGAAGGGCAACAAATCATGCTCCACGACATTGCCTACGAGGCGGACGTGGAGATTTCCACCCAAACCCAATTTCCCGTAAAAGTCTGCACCGACTGTTCGGGAACGGTCGATGGAACGGCGAAAATTGACCATTGCGGCATTTGCTCCGGAGGAACGACTGGCTTCGAGCCCAACTCCACTTGCCAACAAGATTGCATCGGTTATTGGAAGGGTTCCGCATACATTGACCAATGTGGTTTTTGCGTAGGAGGAGAGACGGGAGGCACCCCTTGCGAGGGAACCGATATTGAGGATTGGCAAACACTCCGAGAAGGCACCATCGAAGCCATACACGACATAACGGGCAGACTCATAACAAGAGCCGTTTCTTTCGATGAATTGGACAAATTCAAGGCGTCGCACCAAGGCTTATTCATCGTCAACCTCCTTCACAACGGGACAAGCAAAAAAGTCCGTTTAATCGGGAATTTTGGATATTAAAGAATAAAACACATATACAAATGGAGAAACTTACAGTTATCAAGGTAGGAGGAAAAATCGTAGAAGAGGAAGCCACATTGGCTCAACTTCTCGATGGCTTTTCAAAGATTGAAGGCAGAAAAGTATTGGTTCACGGTGGCGGTCGCTCAGCCACAGCAATGGCTACCCGATTGGGCATTGAGAGCAAAATGGTAAACGGACGACGCATCACCGACGAAGAGACTTTGAAAGTCGTAACAATGGTTTATGCAGGTCTTGTAAACAAGAACATCGTAGCCCGCCTACAATCAATGGATGTTAACGCATTGGGCTTGACAGGTGCCGATTTGAACTACATGCGTTCAGACAAACGTCCGGTGAAGGAGGTCGATTACGGTTTCGTTGGTGACGTGAAGGAGGTGAATGCCGATCTTTTGGCCGACCTCATCCACAAAGGCGTAGTTCCCGTTTTGGCACCGCTCACTCACGACAAGAAGGGCAATATGCTCAACACCAATGCCGACACCATTGCCGGAGAGGCTGCCAAAGCATTGACAAAGCACTTCGACGTGACGTTGGTTTACTGTTTCGAAAAGAAGGGCGTTTTGATGGACGAGAACGACGACGATAGCGTCATCCCTGAAATCACCCGTCCAATGTTTGAAAAGTACGTTGCCGACGGTATCATCCAAGGCGGTATGATTCCTAAGTTGGAAAATTCTTTCGAAGCCATCAATGCAGGTGTTAGTCGCGTAGTCATCACCAAAGCAGACCAACTCAGCGAAGGTGCAGGAACGACAATTCACAAATAAACAATCTCCCAACAAGTCCTTGTGGACATTGTGGAGGATGAGTATGCGCCATTAGAATGGAGCAATACGTTCAATGTTAAAAGCCGTTTTTAGAATCCATTATGAGCAGGTTTCTAAAAACGGCTGTTTTATTTAGTAACTGGTTTTATGATCACAAATTGGATGTTTACAAATCAAGGAGATTGGGATGGTAGGAGAAAGAAAAAAGGATTCCGGGGTGGAATCCTTTTTTGAAACTATATAGAAGACATTATAAATCCTTTGCGCTTTCCTTCCAATAATTGCTTCGCTCATTTCTAACATCATTTTCGCTAAGAAGATACTCTCCTAATGAGTCGGCAATTAGTTCCAATTCAGAGTCAGGTGCATATTGATAAACTTTACCGTCTGACTTTTGGACACATACAATATCGTCAATCCCCAACGATTCAATCACATAACAATCCATCGGGAAATCGGAGAAATCACGCATTTCTTGTGTCAGAGCAACAGTGGAAATAGCATCATAATCAACAACTCCACATAAATCAATATCATCTATTCTTATCGCCCCAAATGTTTGTGTATATTTCTTGAAATCTTCAGCAAATTCAACGCCTAATATTTCAGATGCTTGAGCGATTTTTGAAGCTTCCGCTCCACCAATTGACATAAATTCCCCCAATGATTTGATTACATCAATAATGTCCTTTTCCATGTCTTTTTATAATTTTAGCGATTTATAAAATTTCCACGGGAATTTTTGCCACACGTCTTTCGTGACGGCCACCCTCAAAATCAGTGGTCAAGAAGGCACGGACAATCTCCAACGCCTTCTCCTTAGAGATGAAGCGAGCAGGGATACCAACCACATTGGCATTGTTATGCTCACGAGCCAACTTGGCGATTTCCACCTCCCACGAAAGGGCGGCGCGGATACCTTGGTGCTTATTGCACGTCATGCTAATACCATTTCCCGTGCCACAGATGGCAATACCCAAATCACACTCGCCACGCTCAACAGCCGAAGCCATCGGATGAGCGAAATCAGGATAATCACAACTATCCGTCGTATCTGTACCAAAGTTTTTGAATGCCTTTACCTCGCCTTTGAGTTGGTCAATCAAATAGTTTTTAACCTCAACGCCTGCATGGTCATTACAAACGCCTATCGTCAGTTCCTTCAATGCTTTCATCTGCTATTTTTTTTACAAATTTACACATTTTTAGCGATAAGTAGTAAGCAATGGAAGATAAGTTTTGCAAACAAATCCTTTTCCCGCCCCAATAGAAAAAAGAAACGGAGACCATGAAACACAGTCCCCGCCTCTCCATTTATTAACATTAACTTATTATCGAATCGTTTAGCCCGTAGAACAGGTTTCATTCTACAACCCATACAGTTCTTGTGTTGCAAAGATAATATGAACAGTTCAAATTACCCCCCCCATTTTATGTTGTACAACATAAAACACGACCACACGACGATGACCCATTCCGAATTAATTTTATCAAAGACCCTTATATCTCAACTCCATGCGTCTATTCTTTTTTCTTCCCGCATTGGTGTTGTTCGGAGCGATTGAGAATTTAGAGCCAGCGCCATCAATGGTTATTCTATCCATCTCAATGTCTTTCTCCAATAAATAGTTGCGTACCAAATGAGCACGCTCCCTTGACATGAATCGGCTAAACTCCTCTCCCTGGTTATCCAAATGATAATGTCCGCGGATATGGATTTTAAGAGAAGGATTTGCCTTCATTCTTTGAGCAATGGAATCTAACAACGGATAACACTGCTTGTCCAAAATCATCAGATGACCGTCACTGGAGAATTTAATGCCATAAACAGCCGCCTCGATCAGTTCTCCTTCATTATCGCCCAATCCGAAATTATATTCATCTACCTTAACCGTATTGTTTGGCTCATCAGGGGCGACCTTAACCGTATCTTTAACCGCTGGCAATGTATCTGCTTTCTGTGTTGGCACATCAGCAACAGTATCAACTACAGCCGTATCGCCCATCTGCGTAGGCACATCAATAGGCTTAACCACGATGGTATCGGCCACCTGACCGGCCGTCTCCGAATCCGATGCCTTTTCCGGTTGTCTCGGTTGAATATCTTTCGAATCTTTGGGTTCCTTTATCTTCTTAGGTTTATAGCCAAAGACATAGTTCAAGCCCATAGAGAAGTTGGCTCCCCTCGTCCGAGTAGGAATCATCGCCCCTCCTCCCGTAGCATAAAGCAACGGTATTTGATCCAGGGCCAGATAGTAATTGACAGGGCCAAAATTGAAATTGGTGGCCAAACCCAAATTATGCCATTCGCCATCCAAGAGCGAATAACTCAATGCAGCAGAAAAGATCCTCCAGGGCTTGAAGTTGGCCGAAAGCGTCATCTCCTCATACATTTTACGTTGCAAAATATAAGTCTTCGACAAAAGTCCGAAAGTCATCTTATTGTTCCACACGCCATACTCCGCGCCCAGCAAAACCTTAGCGGTCAACCATGCATTGTAGGCCTTTGTATTATTATCCACCGTGTACATACTATTGGCAAGATCCTCGTACTCCTTGCCATAATCAATCGTATCTCTATCTGAGACTTCATAGACAACACCATTAAAGACGAAATCCTTCTTTTTCGTCAAATGATGGAGACTCTTGTTCCAACGGATCATACCGAGGTCCAAGACGCTGGCTGACACGTTCAAATTAGGCAACAATTGATAGGTTGCACCCAAGTCGAAGGCCATACCCACACCAGAAGGCTTGACAAAATCACCCGCAGCGACATCATCGGAGAATTCCACCTCATCCAATGTTCCGTCTTCCGTCGGAGTCAGTACCAGACCGGGGAGAGCGATATCAACCGACCCGTCGCCCGTCAATTTCCATTCATCCTTATCCATCGTAAGGCTCATATCCTTAAAATCAGTATGGACATTGGCATGACCCAACAGGAGTTTCGACTTGGCACCAAAGTTCCACTTCTCGTTAAATTGCTGAGAGTAGCCTACAGCCAACTCCGTATAGAGACTCGCCACCGTCGAGAAATCCTCTATGCCCATAGTCAGCCGACCATCGGGATTGGTATTACCCTTCAAAATAGCCTTTGGAAGTGTTTTCGGGATGGAGACTTGAACATCCGCCCTATTGGCAAGGCCGAAAGTGATGTAATGCTTCTGTTTCACCCTCAAGCCAAAGGACAAAAGCATCACGTTATAGTCCGTATAGACACGTACGTTTTCATTCAAGGCATCCAAGAAATTATCAATGCCGTTATCGGCATATTTGCTCAAAAACGAAACGGTCTGTTTCTCGCCATTCACCGTCTGCCCTTGAAAAACATCCGAGAACGTCAAGCAGTTGTTTCCTACATTGAAATTCAGGGAAGAGAGACCTGGCATACCGATAAAGAACTTACCCTCAGGCTGATAAGCCGGATTGAGTTGATGTCTCATCGGATTCTTTTCAATAAAATAGAGTGTGCTCGCCTCTTGGGCATTCAAGGCCGTAGCGTTGACCAACAACGCCGCCATCAACCACTTATATATCTTCTTCATCTTCATCACTTATTAAGGTTTTCACTTGCTCCCGAAGAGAAATTTCCCTTCACCTGTGCATAGGCTTTTGCCTTGATTAAATTATGCGAATAAACCTTTGCTGAGGCAGAGGCAACTGGCACCTGAACTTTATAACTGACCACGATGTGCTTGATTTTCTTGATGTCGTCAAGCATCGTTTTGTCGGCGTCGATCCTTATCACGTTCTTCACTGGTTTCAAAGCCATATTTGTCTCATTATCTAATGAAGCCGCCTCCAACTTGATGTTCTGCTTGAAACGCTCATCCTTCAATTCTGAAGTAGTGACAAACGACATGCCAGCTTCCGTCCGAATGGTGTCCTCCTGCAAGAAGGTAAAATCAACCTCGGCCACCAGCGGCATTCCATTCTCCACTTCAAGGAAGAGGGCTATATCTTCCACTTCATAATCTTCTTTCTCGTAATCAACGACATCTTCGTAGATGTCAATATCCTTTATCGTATCTAACACGGAGATATAACTTCCGGCATTCAACCAAATAGGGACGATGGCCGAGACGCCCAATCGGACATAAGTGGAATCCAAAAGGAAAAACGGCCTTTCCGCGCCAGTTTCCTTACCATTGACAAAGAAAGTGGTTTCTACATTCACCGTATCCGGCGTGCAATTAATCAGTTTATCTATGCTGCCATTCCTTCGGTCAAAAACCTCATTCATACCCAACACCTCTTCGCCTTCCACCAACGAAGGCTTCATCGTCAACGTATAGCGGGACGAGCCGTCTGCAAATTTGCCTATTTCCCTATCTCCCTTATTATTAAAAGCGACAAGGGATTCGATGCCCACATTGATAGGAACTCCAGAATTGGTCCACACCTTGACTTCCAAACGTGGATCCACAACATCCACATCAAATTTCACGCCTTCTTCTTGATCATAAACATCTATTCCTATGGAACTTAGTTCCGATTGTTCCGTTTGCGCCACAAAATAGCCATACAATCGCTTGTAAGACAAATCCGTTCCCGAAGTCACCACCTCTATATATGATTCTTCGTTGATTTGAGACAACGGAATTATACCATCGACTATAGCAAGACAATCAAAGTACAACGTATCTGACTTGGACAAATCGGCCCAAACATCTTCCATAATGAGTTCCGCCTTCTTCGTCCGCTTGTCCCATTCGACCGAAACGCGTCCGCGAATATCCAGATTCTTCGGCATTGAAACCTTCAAATCCAACGCATCCAGCAACCCAGGCACATTGGTTTGGATTTGCATTTCGACATGTACACGCTTAAACTCTGCGCTATCCAAACGTCCTTGCCCTACCGTATCAGAAAACGTGATAGGCAATTTTGCCACCAACGGAATCTTTTGCAACAAAGTCAAATCGGGCAACGAAACGCCGACAGGGAATATTTCGGAAAAGTCCAAACGCGAAGTATCCTTATCCAACTCGAAATCAAAACTTTGAATATTAAAGGACGTAACCGTGTCGTATTGGAAATAGACCAATCCGTCTGCCTCAGCGTTTAATCCTTTCATATCGAGTTCGTTCAGCAAATCCTTCACCGTGACTACTGAACTACCAACAGGCAAAACCTGCTGGATTGGAATATATAAATCATCTGAAAAGTGGTCCAAATCATAACTATCGTCCACACAAGACGAAAGAAAGGATCCGACGACCAAACTCACGAATAAATAAAATTTTCTCATCATTATCTGATTTGCGTATTACATTTCAAAAATTCAAAACATTCTTTCCCATTCTCAAGTCCGACTAAATTACAATTTTTTCCAAACATAGACTATCTCCAACAAAATTATTTACCGATTTTTTTGACTTGCAAATTATTTTGCACATAATTATCGCCATTTTCTTCTTCGCTTATGCTTTTCCATAAGATTTTCCACATTCCGACGCGAGAAGTTTGACACTTTCTTTTGTGAGATGAAAAGATTGATATATTTTTAAAGTGTCAAAATATAAAATCATAAAACAACAAAATACCATGAGAAAAATTGTATTCGCTATGGCTTGCGGATTGACCGCTGTCGTAACAAGTTGCGGCGGCAGTTCAACACCGAACAATCAAAGCCAACCCACCCAACAAGAGGCAACATCTCCAACCGCTGCCGTGCAAGAACTTAAAGACGCATTGACCGCCGTGCAAGGCAAGGGCATCCTCTTCGGACAACACGACGCTTTGTCCTACGGCATGGGCGACGGGTCGGAATGGAACGCCGTGAAACATAACACGAACGACAGTTCAGACATCAAACTGGTCACGGGCAGCCATCCCGCCATTTTCAGTTGGGACTTGGGCCATATCGACGACGCATTCAACCTCGACACCGTTCCGTTCGATTCCATCCGCTCCTTTATTTTCAAAGCCTACAGAGAAGGAGGCATCAACACCATCAGTTGGCACGAACGCAACCCCGTCACGAATGACAACGCTTGGACAAAGCCTAACGAGGAGACTTGCGTAAAGAACTTCATACCTGGAGGAAGCAAAGTGGAGATGTTCAACCAAAAGTTGGACAAAGTAGCAGACTTCCTCAACTCACTTGTATTGGACGGTAAAGACGTGCCTGTCATCTTCCGCCCTTGGCACGAAATGGACGGATCCTGGTTCTGGTGGGGCAACGACCACTGCACACACGACGAATACAAGGCTCTTTACCGTTATACCATCGAATATTTGAGAAGCAAAGGGGTTGACAATATCGTAGTGGCCTACTCTCCCGACCGCAATTTCAAAACAGAGGAAGAGTACTTGCAATGGTACCCTGGAGACGACATTGTAGACATCGTGGGCATGGACAACTACTGGGACATTCCAGAGGCGTATGACGAAAAAAACAAAACCTACGACAAAGAAAAACTCGATGTAATGGTGAAAAAATTGGAGATTGTCGTCAACTACGCAAAGAAACACGGCAAACTGCCAGCCTTGACCGAATGCGGCAACGAAACCGTCAACCTCGACAAGTGGTACACCGAAGGATTGCTTCCGGTCATCACGGCCAACGAAACGACTCGGCAAATCATCTATGCTCAAGTTTGGCGCAACCGCCACAGCAAGCATTACTACGTACCCTTCAAGGGACACCCACAAGAGAGCGACTTCGTGAAATTCGCCAACGACAGCCGCATCTTCTTGCTCAACGACTACAACGAATTTAAAAAACAAACAAAATAAAAGTTCAGACTATGAAAAGGGACAGATATGTATTTGCGGATGAAATGCTCGCAGAACTTCATCACATACTTTCATTTTGGAATGAGAAAACATTCGATGAAAAGGGAGGTTTCTTTGGCGAAGTGAACGCCAACAACATGACCATCAAAGAGGCGAACCGAGGCTCCATCCTCAACTCGCGCATCTTATGGACCTACGCCGCTGCGTATAACTACACAAGGGAGAAGGAGTACCTTCTTATGGCAGATCATGCTTACACCTACTTGGTGGAACACTTCTACGACGCCAAGAACGGAGGCGTATTTTGGGAGGTGGATGGCAACGGGAAGCCAAGCAACACGCGCAAGCAGGGCTACGCGCAAGCTTTCGCCATCTACGGACTGAGTGAATACTACCGCGCGACAGGCAACGATGTTTGCCTCACGCTGGCTCAAAAAATATACCATGCCCTCGAAAGGCACCTTTACGACAACGAGTTGGGTGGATATATCGAAGCGCAAGACGAAGTCTGGGAACCTCTGACCGATTGGCGTTTGAGCGAAAAAGACCTTAACACGCCCAAGTCGATGAATACCCACCTTCATATCTTGGAGGCTTACACCAACCTTTACAGATGTTGGAAAGACGACGGATTGAGAAACCGCATTGTGGAACTCATCCACATCTTCAAAGATAAAATCATTGACTCGCAACGAATGCACCTTCAACTCTTCTTTGAAAACGACTGGACTCTACAGTCTCAAATCGACTCCTATGGACACGACATCGAGACAGGCTGGCTTCTCTGTGAAGCGGTCGAAGTGATTGGTGCAGAAGAACTCAAGGCGGAAATCGAGAGAATCGCTATAAAACTCACCGATTCAACACTGGCCGAAGGTTCGGCAGAAGACGGCTCCATCTACAACGAAAAGAAGGGCTCGCATCTTGACACCGACAAACACTGGTGGCCACAGGCTGAAGCCCTCGTCGGCTACACCAACGCTTGGCAAATAACGAAAGACAAAAAATATTTAGACCAAGCAGAGAAGGTCTGGGACTACATTCTCTCCAACGTAATAGACAAGCAAAACGGAGAATGGCACGCCCTCATTGACCAAAATGGAAACATTAACGCCAACGAGCCTAAAGCCGGATTTTGGAAATGTCCGTACCACAATAGCAGAGCAATGCTTGAAATGGTGAAGAGATTACAATAAGGTGGCATGCCCCAAGACAAGACAACGAGGGTGCGTCAAAATGTAAAATCAGACTTACATTTTGGCACACCCTCTTTCGTATTTCAAACCTTTATGAAATCAAGATTTGCTTCTTCTCACCATTATTTTCCAACAGGTTGTGAAAGAGTGACATAGCCGTTCTTCAAATGAATGAACTTGGCAATCTCTTCCCTGTCGATGTTTCCACAAACACACGTCTTCAAATTCTCAGCAGCACAGAAAAGATATACGTTCTGGCTTACATAAGCAGCATCTGTTGCTCCATAAAATGATTTTCCGTGTTCGTCGAAACCTTCCATCTTGTCGTAATTAGCAACGAAGATCAAATCGACTCCCGAATTTGCATGGAACGGGTTGTTACCTGCTTTTGCACGATAATCGCCTTTGGTGACAAGCGTTAACTTGTGACCAACTGGATGATACAAATAGACGGCACTTTTGGTGCAGACATAAACATCAATCTCCTGTGCATTTCTTGCAGTCGGAGCTGTCAAACGAGGATCATCTGCCGATGCTCTGTTGACACCAGTAGCCATCCAAAGCAAGTTAGAGATAGTCTGGTCGGACAATGCGTCTGACGAGAAATTGCGGTAAGTAGCACGGGCCGACATCGCATCATAAATAGGCATACCACCTGTTGTCTGCGCTGCAGGCAAGACGATAGACTCTGCCACCATCGTGTCAATGGTGCAGATTTGGTTTTCTGCCGTACATTTTGACGCTGGTTTTTCTGTATTTCCACAAGATGTCAATGAGGAAAATACGCAAGCAACTGCAAGTGCCGAAGTGAAAAGTTTCTTCATCTGCTTTTTATATTAATTGTTTTTATTTTACTAAATTACTCTATGTTTTCATCTGTAAATCAACGTATTCGCGAACCGCCTACCAATTTCCACGATTCTTCCGCCCGGCCAGACATCAGAACGGATATCCCACCGCGAAATGGATGGCCAAATCTCGCTTCAAACTATGGTGTGTAATGTTCCAACGGTCGGCGGATTGACTCGGATCGTACATCTTCAATCCAGCATCCAGACGGATGAGGAGGAAGCCAAGATTTGGACGAATACCCAAGCCATAAGCCAAGGCAAACTGCTCGACAAACGTATCAGAATAGAAGCGTCCGTCGCTCTTATTTTCATAATCCTTGATGTTCCATACGTTGCCAGCGTCGATGAAAAGGGCATATTCCAAAATAGATTCCGTCTTAAGGCGGTATTCCAAATTGGCCAAAAGTTTCAAATCGCCCGTCTGGTTAATGAAATCGGAGGAGCCTTGAGAAGCATAAGAGCCTGGGCCCAACGTACGAGAATTCCAGCCACGGACGGAATTGGGACCCCCTGCGAAAAACTGCTGTTCAAACGGCACGACCGACGAGTTGCCGTACGGACATGCTATACCAAATCCCGCATGTGCAGCAATGACATTATATCGATCAATTGGGAATAATTTGGTATAATCAAAACAGAACTTGGCATATTGAGCAAAAGGTATTCCGAACATTTCATAACTACCATTGCGCGTTTCTCGCCCAGAGAAATGAGAAACGAGCGAAGGAAGTGTTCCGGCCAAATCTATCGAAGTTTGAATCGTAAAGCCTTGTATTTGCGCCTGCTTGCCCAAAATGCTGGCATAACACACTTGAAAACTGGAGCGTGTAATCAACTGGTCCTTATAACTTTCGCGGAGCAATGCGCTATTCTTCTGCTCCAGATATTGATCAAACCAAGCCGACGTACGCGGTGTCACCACATAATTGATGTTGTACAAATCGAAGGTGTAATTCAAGCGTTTACGCAACGCACTCCATTTATACTTCCAGTCCATGCTAAAGAAACGACGGTCATATTCGGGGCGGTCACGCCAATTCAGGCTGACGGAAAAGACGGTGCTCGCACCCACTTGCTGACGCTGCTTTTCTGGGATAAAAGGGAAGAGAAATTGGGGAAACATCAACGACAACTCGCCGCCATACTCGTAATATATATCGTCGGCAATGCCATAATCATCATTCGCCTTAATTGATTCAAAGGCACCATTGAGTTTGATTCCAAATGTCTCCGAACCGTTGAAGGCATTTCTGTCCTGAAAACTGATATGAGATGCCATTCCCAAATCACCGGCCGAGTTCGTGCCGTCAACACCAATCTGCCAATAATAGATATTTGCCGGAGAAATCATCAACGTAGCATTCAACGAATCATCAACAGGCTGAAAAGAGACACTTACCTGCTTCACCGCACTCATGCCGTTCATCGAACTACAAGTATTCTCCAAAATGCAATCGCTGTAATACCTTCCTGGACGGACAAAATTGTTGGCATAAAGGACAGAAGGCCGGATGAAATGGCGCTTTTTTGAATAAATGATATCTAAACCACGATATTGGACCGAGTCCACCTGTTTAAATTCAGCCACACTTTGGGGGTCAAAACGATCCAAGCCGCTCGTAATGGAAACTTTCCGGATTCTGTATCGGATGAATGCCGGATTCTTCGATGAAATCGTATCATTATCCAAACGACGCGCCATCAGCGTGACGTCCACCTGCCGATTGCCAATCGTTGTATCAACCAAGAAATAAAAATTTTCCTTCACCAGATTGTAGTATCCTTGTGTACGGAGAAATTCTGTCAGTGCCTCCGAGTTGCCATCGAGCAGAGCCGAAACAAACGGAGTCCCCGGCTTCACATCATAAAGACGTTTCAGTTTAGGATGAGAAAGCATGGGCACTATAGCCGTATCAGTTATACCGACATCAAAGTTTCGGATGGTCCATTGAGGTCCAGACTCAACAGAATAAGTCACATTGGCCCGTTTACGTTTCGTCTTGACTTCTGAAGTCACATGGGCATTCAAATAGCCTAAATTAGCCATTTTGCGGGTGAGTTGCACTTCCGTGCTCTTCCGAAGCGGATAACTATAGATGACAGGAGGTTCGCCCATTTTACGGAGCGTGCGGTTGCGCCATTTCGACGTGTCCCTTCCCGAAAGGGAATAAACCCCAAGGCTGACACGTCCTAAAAACGTCCAACTTTTGTTGGGCTGCTGTTGCACGAGTTCTTCCAACTCTACCACATCCACCTTTTTATTGTCACGCTTCACTTCGACCTTATTGAGCAGATACTCATTTTCAGGTACGTATTTCGTCAAACGGCAAGAAGACAAAGAGGCCAAGACGACCAAGACGAGAAGATATTTCAAAACTCTATTCATTTCCACTCCTTTCCTTTTTCACTGCCTCCTTATGATGTGCATTCGTCGAATCAAGTTTTACCATGGCTGAATCTTGCTGGAAGAGCATTGGATCCCGTAACATTGTCGATGAATGGGCATTTTTTGGCCGCAAATCAAACAACCCGTTGAAATTTTTAGCTTCTTTTACAAAAACGACCCCTAATCCTTGTGTCGTGGACGAAGAGTTGTAGAACTCGTTGTTGGCGTGGTTGTAGGCCTTCAAACGGAACATGCCGGACTTGGTCAGTTTGTATTCTGCATCAAAATTGCTGATGAGGGCATTGTCAGTTGCTTCCGCCTCCGTAGCCGTATTATTGTTCTTATAACCCAAACTTGAGTTAAGCACCAACCTATTATTAAAGAAATTGGTGGAAACGGAGACATTCATCTCCAAATCAGACAAATCCTCTTGTGACGAACTCAAGTCTGTTCCAATCGTCACCCTATCGCCTAAGATTCCAGACAAAGCACCATTCAACGCCCCCGACAAAGAGGACGATGCCAACGAACTGACGATGCTCGAATTGCCCTCTGCCTGCCCACTCGGAGGATAAAACATGCCAAAGCCCAAAAGATAAGCAAACTCACGAATACGAATATCGTCTGTCGTAATCACACTATTCACCGTGCGGGAGAGGTCTTCGTTGGCTTCGGGCAAAGAGATGTCATACTTGATGTCAAACTTTTTCAAGTTGCCACTGATGTTCAAATCACACTCAACCGGCACACGCGTGGAAGGCAAACCCATCGACGAGAAAGATGGATCCAAGAGTGCCAAATCCGCACGCACGCGATAGCCTGCCGTAATATCAATGCTACAAGCCGTAGGGTCGCCATTAAAATAGACCTTACTATCCTCCTTGATGGAGAATGTTTTGACTGGTAATTGGCTCAATTTCAATTTCAGCGTACCATCATTGATGACATATTGTCCAAAAAGTTTTGTGCTTGAGGTTTCCGAATTATACTTCGCATTAATATTTCCCGCGCCACGGAAGGATATGGCATCGCCCGTCGTCGGACTAATAATCGCCCCGAAAAGGGCATCGTCCGTCAATTCGACAGAAACATCCGCATCAATCGAGAAATTCTGCTCTTTTTTCTTTTCCGGAATCTTTTTTTGCGTGCTATCATTAGGGGCTGAAGTAACATAAATGATGTTGTCATAAGTCTGCACTTGCGTCACACTCTCCGGCAGGCGAATCATCACATTCGTCCAATCACCATTTTTGAGCGAGCCAGAAATCCGGGCCGCCTTCATATCGCCTTTTACATCCACAGCGCCCGAAGCATAGAAAGTACCATAGAGCAAACTATCCTTTTTCGTCGGATTATTCAACAGCAAAAGATTATCCATGCGTAGAGTGGCTGTATATCTAAAATCCGAGAAATCTTTATGATGGACCGCACAATTGATATTCAGTTTCTTATTTTTCGAATCATATATATCGAAGTCACGGAACATTATACGATTAGGCGAAAAGAAAATCGTGTCGGAGATACGATAAGCCACATCAGTGAAATCGACCGTTGCACGCGCATCCTTGAAATAGAAATAGCCTTCAATATCGGGCGCAGAGAGTTTTCCATTGACTTGCATATCCGTGCCGATAGACCCAGAAAGATTATGAAGTACTCCTTGCAACGGCACTTCTGCCATGACCAACGGCAGTTCGTCCAAATGAACATCAAAGTGAATCTTATCATTTACCGGAGAAAGATAACCATCGGCCGTAGCCGCCGTAGTAGCCCCTCGTTGAAGATTAGCCACAACCCGCATTCCTTGGTATTTCGTATTCCAACGGCTATTGACGTTCAAAGAGCCAATAGTGTCGCCCCGATACGTTATATCATCCACATGAAAACCTTTGGTATAAAATCGAGGAGAGCCTAACAAAGAGTAAAAATGCACCGTTCCATCGAGAAAAGCATCCACCGGAATATCTTGCTTATTGACCGAAGAAAGCAGATGATGGACAGAAGCATGGCTAAACTGAACCAAAAGACTATCGTCTTTCGATTCGGAAATTTGACCATTAACCATCAAGAATGGTTGGTCGTCCATCGAAAAGCCTAAATCGGCAACGGATATATTCTTATGACGCAACTCAATCACTGCAGGCTCTACCTCCATACTCAGATTGTTCAGCACCAAATCCGTCGGCATCACATTCATACGAATGAAAAACTCCTCGCCCTCCTCCTTCGGGAAAGAGAGCATCGAAAGCAAATTGCCCTGCAACTTAAACGTACATGGCGAATTATCATACTGCAAAGAGAAGAGCACCACATCATGATCGGCCTCCGTATGAAGTTTCAAATTAAGTGGATACTCCTGCTTCTCGTCGCCCAACTTGGTAGTGAAGTCTAAAACATACATATTCTCCTCTTGCGCCACATGGATGTCGGCATTAGTAATGGCCGTATTGCCAAACTTAACCGAAGAGATTTTACCATTCAAAGCCAACCCCTTCGTAGCGGGGCAAAAATGACCAGAAAGAAAGGCCGGTCGGTCTATCAAAAACGGCAAATTCAAGACGCGGCTCAACCGAACCGAATTCAGCACCTCGACGCCGAAAGTGAAGTCATTTTTTGTCGAATCGACCATTGTCTCAGACTGAGCAAAGAATGTTGGCAAATAAGGATGCATCATATTGGTAAAGCAAGCCGGCAAAGTGGCAAAATCATATTTTCCGTCGATGAAAACGGTGAAATATGGAGCAACTAAATCTATGCGATGAGTTTTGTTCGATTCCGTAGTTACCGTAAGAAGCAAATTTTCCACCGTAACATCCATCGTGTCTGTCTGCATATAGGTACTATCCAAACTCAAGCGACAAGTTAGATTATCTAACGAATTTCCATGAGAGCGCAAACTCAAACGAGTATTCATCATAAACGAACGCATATCCTCCTTGGCCAAATGCAAATTATAGGGGGAGAAATGATTCAAGGAAGTCCAAAGGTCACAATCCATCGAATCTGTGGCAATGTTCAAAACACGCCCTTTCATCGACAAATTAATATTTGTATCAGGCAGGACCAAATCCAGTTCTACCGAATTATGGCCAAAATAGCGAGCATTCAAATTAATGTCGCGATAAGGATACTCCTTAAATGTGACCAACGGAAGATGTCCCGAAAGGGAAACTTCAGGCAGCCCTTCCTTGGGCAATGATAATTGAGTTTGCAAGCGCAAAGCAACATTGCCCAGTCCGACGGACGTATCCAGCAAGGCCGCCATAGCCAGTTCATTGCTCTCCAAATCAACATTCGCATGCACATCGCCACTCAAATGGTCAAAGCCAGCACTACCCTCTGCCCGAATCTCGCCCAATAGCGTGTTCAAATCCATATCGAACTTCATGTCGTCCAAAATTCCTTGGGCAAAGAAGGAGATCTCAACTTGTCCGATTTTATCGATGATTTCGGGCATTTCTGTTGTCGGGGACAAGGCCTGAAGGAGACTTTCTACCGCAGGGACAGAGGCAAAAAGATTTTTAAGCGAGAGATCAAGATGAGTGCCTTCAGGATGACACACATCGTCTGCCTCCGCATCCAAAGAGCAGAGGAGGCCATCCCCATAAAACAAATTCAAGCCTGAAATAGTAGCCTTGGGAAGATCAACAGACAACGCTCCCGAAATGCCCAACGTATCATGCAACTGAGCCAACTGAGGCACGAAAGGAGAGAAATCGGAAGGACAAATATGAGAAGGGACAATCTGCAAACCAGCCACCATTCCGCCCATAATATGCGAATCCATCGCTTTTTTTCGCAAATCCACAGAAATATCGGCTATCTGAATATCGGTGTTGGGCAAGCGTAACTCCAACAAATTCGAAGCGATGACAGAATCTTTCGTCGAAACTTGAACGCTCAAATCATCCAACCTCAGGCCACTCCATTCTCGGAAAGAAAGCATATCGACACCCGCCTCCAATTTTTCCATCTTTATTGACTTCAACCGAAGTTGTGCCATCAGGCTGTCCACATGAATATGCGAAGGGTTAAAGAGATGGGGCGTCAACGTATCCGACTTTATATCGTAACGAAACGAGCCGTTAAGAAGGTTTATTTTCCCGATGGAAAGGTCGAAATCAGAAGGTGTAGTATCCTTGGCGGTCGTATCGGCACTTGCAAAGGCATCCATCAAAAACTGGAAATTAAATGGAGCATCCGCCGAATCTTTCGAAAGATAGACTTTAAAATCTGAAAGTCCAACCTTCATCAAATGCAGTTCACCGCTATGATAAGCCGTAAGAGCCGAAGCGTTTGCCGAAAGCCTTTTCGCATAAAGAAGCGTATCGCCCGACAAATCTTCTACATAAATATCGTCGATGGAAAGGCCCGTAAAGAGATCTATGTCCACCCTACCGATGCTAACTTCCGTCCCTGTCTTTCCGGCTAACCAATCTGTGATTTTTTCAACTATGCGGGTCTGCACAAACGATGTATTGACCAACACTATGAGAATAATGTTGAGTAGCAACACGACCGTGATAATCAAAAGCAATATGTTCCTGATTTTTTTCAGCATCACCAACTATTGATAAAACTTCCGCCTCAAGAGGACGCACTATATGCCTACCCATCCCAAATTTCTGCGATGGATTGGGTATTTTTAGAGTAAATAAGCAATATAGCCTACAAAAATCGTTAAGAGCACACCGCCCTCCCATCGTTCAATGTTCCGACCTTTACCTGTAAATATAAAGAGATAAAGCAGAATAGCCGCCAAAAGATTTATATTGATGTCCATTTCTACGTCATGCACTTGCGTCAAATCCATCGGTGAAATCATAGAGGCAAGGCCTAAGATGGCAAACGTATTAAAGAGACTGGAACCGATGACGTTACCGACAGCCAAATCCGTGTTTTTCTTACGGGCCGCCACAACTGAAGTAACCAATTCCGGCAAAGAGGTACCCACCGAGACGATCGTTACCGCTATCACGTGTTCAGTAATATTCAAATCACGGGCGATAAGGGTGGCCTTATCCACCAACAAATCACCGCCAAAAATCAATCCACACAAACCGACAGCCACCCAAAGGAGCGACTTCCATATCGGCAGCACCTTCACTTCATCATCAGCCGTCTCCACCTGCTTACGGGAAGAGATGACGACATAAGACAAAAAGACAAGGAAGCCCAACAATAGCAGACCTGCTTCTACGCGGTTGATGACTCGTTCACCTCCGTCGCCCGAATAGTAGAAAATGGCCGTCAAACCAGCCGCCGCAATAAGAAGGGGAACTTCGAAAAGCGAAGTTTGGCGTTGAACAGGGACCATTGTGATTACGGCCGTCACGCCTAACACAGCCATGATATTAAAGATATTGCTACCCATCACGTTACCCATCGCCAAGGCCGACTGTCCATTACTTGCTGAAATAGAAGTGATAATCATTTCTGGCGCCGATGTGCCAAAGGCGACAATAGTCATACCAATCAACACATTGGACACATGGAAACGAGCCGCCAACGAAGCAGCACCCTCCACCATCTTATTGGCACTCCATATAAGAATACCAAAACTAACTAAAGCGAGTAGTACATTTACCAACATACTAATAATCAATATTTTTCTAAATAATCCAATCAAACATCCTTTTCAAAGAAATGTTTTGGTAAAGATAGGAATAATCCATTAAAAAAAGTGGGAAAGGAAATAACTTTCCCATCCCACTCCTATTCGATTTTTTCTATTATAGTGACCCTCACATTAATCCACCTTCATTTGGCGAACCATTTCTGTAAAGAGCAACGACAAATGTTCCTGCGCCTTTTTCGTATTTTGTTGAACTTCCTCGTGAGACACGCCATTAATCTCGGCATCCATACCCACATTGGCAATGACCGACACGCCAAAACATTTCACGCCACAATGACGGGCGGCAATCACCTCTGGAACAGTTGACATTCCGACAGAATCACCGCCGATGATACGGAAGTAGCGATACTCCGCAATTGTCTCAAACGTAGGCCCTTGCGTACCGACATACACGCCTTTGCAAACGGAGAACTTATTCTCTGCCGCAATCTTTTCTGCCAAAGCAATAAACTCCTTGTCATAAGCATTACCCATATCTGGGAAACGAGGGCCCATACGCTCATCGTTAGGACCGTGCAACGGATGCTCCGGGAAGAGGTTGATATGATCGGAAATCAACATAATGTCGCCTGGAACATACTTGGGATTCAAACCGCCTGCGGCATTGGAAACCATCAAGACCTTGATGCCGAAACGCCACATAACACGTTCTGGGAAAACAATATCGGACATCGAATATCCTTCGTAATAGTGAAGACGACCTTGCATCGCCATAACTGGCACACCCGCCAAATGTCCGAAAATCAACTTTCCGCTATGGCCTTGCACTGTACTCGTCTTGAATCCAGGAATCTCCGAATAAGGGATAGCCTCCACCACTTCAATATTGTCTGCCAATGGGCCCAATCCAGTTCCCAAAACGATGGCAATCTTCGGACGCAAAGAAACGCGAGCCTTCAAAAACTCGACTGTTTTATCTATCTTTTCCAACATAATCTAAAATTTGTTTGTTAAACGACTCTGCATCATTCAAGAAACGAACGGTCAACGGCACACTACAAATCACTCTCTTCATCTCTTCAGAAAGGAACGGACTCTCCTGTAAGCGTACAGCGTCCTTCTCCGTTGTCAAAATCAATTTCTTGGAGGATGTTATTGAATTAAATTGCTTCTCAATTAAAAGCATATCACTTTTCGTAAAATTGTGATGATCGCCAAATGGCAATGAGATGACCTCCTTCGCAAAAGAAGCGATGTAATCTTCCAATGGTTTAGGCGATGCGATGCCCGTCACACAGAGCACTGAATAACCTTCCCGCTTCAATGCCTCCGGATTCATTAGTTCTTTCTCGATGCAACAAGTGGAGAACACGGGGATAAAATCTCCATAAGCAATCGAAGAGAAATAAAGCGTCTGATAAGGATAAAGCCCCAATTTCTTCTTGATGATCCGTAGATCCATCGGTGTCGCTGAAGAGGGACATTTATTAACCACTACGATTTGCGCCCTATTCTTCGAGCGAACCGGCTCTCGCAAATTCCCCATAGGAAGAAGAGAATCCTCCGTCACCAATCGGTTATAATCAATCAATAAAATTGAAAGCCCGGGCTTCACATAGCGATGTTGGTACGCATCGTCCAGCAAAATGACATCAGGGCGCTCTGTCTCTCGCATCTTACTGATTCCCCGACGACGATCGGCATCCACCGCCAGCACCACATCTGGAAATTTCCGCTTGATTTGGCATGGCTCATCCCCAATTTCCGATGCTTTGGAATATTTTGTAGAAAGGATGTAGCCCGACGTTGAACGCTTGTACCCCCGACTGAGGACGCCCACTTTCTTTCTATTTTGTAAAAGTCGAACAAGGTACTCAGTAAACGGAGTCTTCCCTGTACCTCCCACCGTAATGTTTCCCACGCAAATGACGGGGAAGCCATACGAGACAGAAGGGAGGATGCCATTGTCAAACATCCAATTGCGAATGGTTACGACCAAACCATACAACATCGCAAAAGGGGACAATAACACCTTCAACAATATGGGTTTACCCTTTACTGACATGACTATGCACCTTTTTTACTGACACTTGTTTTTACGATAACGGTCACTTTGAATCTTCTCTGATCAGAGGGCAAAAACATTGCCAAAATCATTCTGTTTTCCAATTTGAGGGAAAATCAAGCGAATCAAAACGACATCCGCTTAGAAATTCGAGACCGAAAGACCTTTCAATCTCTCCGTTTCATGGTATTTTGGCTCTAATTTAGGCAATTTATATACGATACACAAACATTCGTATCATTTTTAACTTCCTTTCTTTCCGTTTTTTACAAAAAAAAGTTCCTGACACTCATTTCCCTTTAAAAGGTTTAGAATGCCAGAAACCTTATAGACTACCGCTTTGTACTTGACAAGTTAGACGCGGTCTAAATTTCTTATTGAAAAATTCTCAAACATCTTCTCATAAAGAAGATCTCTACCAATTTCCTGATTCTCAAAACGTCAGAGCATATCAACGGATATCCATTTCAAATGGCATGATGGCCTGCATGCGCTCCATACGTCGAACGCGGTCAAGAACATCATACTCTTTCTTCAACGTGGTACCCATGAAGAGCTTATCCATGCCAAGGCTCGGCTTCTCCGTAAGCAAGTCATACCACTCCTTCTTTTCCGGATATTCAACTACATCATAATCAGAGACCTCGGCCAAATTTGCTGCATACTTAATGGCATCGCCCAATGTTCCTAAAGCATCGACAAGTCCGATTTGTTGCGCCGTCACACCGCTCCAAACTCTTCCCTGCGCAATTTTCTCCAAATCATTGTAAGGCATTTTACGACCATCGGAGCAACGAGTCACAAAAAGTTTATATCCTTTGTCCACATATTGCTGCATGATATTACGCTCTGACTCAGACAACGGGCGAGTCAAATTGGGCACATCGGCATACGGATTGGTCTTCACTTCATCGTTATCTATGCCGATCTTTTGCATCAATCCCTTTGCGTTCGGGATAATGCAGAAAATACCGATTGAACCCGTCACGGTAGTAGGTTCGGCAAAAATCGCATTGGCATTGCAAGAGAGATAATAGCCTCCCGACGCTGCATAGTCACCCATACTGACCACCACCGGCTTTTTCTCTTTGAGCAAAGAGACTGCTCTCCATATCTGTTCTGAGCCATAGGCACTTCCGCCAGGAGAATTCACACGAAGCACCACCGAAGAGACCTCATCGTCTTTCGCCAACTGACGAAGGGTTTTGGCCAATTCGGAAGAGCAAATGCCCTCCATAGTACCGTTATCAATCTCTCCTACGGCATAGACTACCGCCACCTGCTTTTTATCGGTTAGGCTTTCCGTCGGCGCTTCTGGCAAGAGGTCTTTCACCTCAACAGATGGAATGTCGGCATCCTCTTCCAATCCTAAAAGCATACGAAGTTCGGCTTCCACCTCGTCATAATAACGTAAACCATCAACCAATCCCCAATCCACACACTGCTGCTGAGACTGGAAAGAGACAAACGAAGAAGCCGCCGCATCCAACGAATCCACCGGCACCCCACGCGAAAGGGAAATATCAGTCAGTATGCTCTTCCAGATGGATTGCGTCAAAACCGTGTTCTGCTCCCTGTTGGCAGGGCTCATCTTATCACTTGTATATTGCTCAGAATAAGACTTGTACGTTCCGACCTTCAGCACCTGCATCTCTACACCCACATTTTCCAGCAAACCCTTATAGAAAGCCACTGACGAGGAGATGCCATTGAAATCAATAACGCCTTCGTGATTCAAATAAACCTTATCTGCCACAGAAGCAAGATAGTAGCACTTCTGCGTATAGGCACCTGAATAGGCCACGATAAATTTACCCGTCTCATTCTTAAATGATTGGAGTGCTTGCCTAATCTCTTCAACGGAAGCATACCCACCATCAAACAAACCACAAGAGATGACTATTCCCTTGATGTTGTCATTAGTTTTCGCTGCCTCTATCGCACAAAGGATTTCGTCCAGACCGAGATCCAACTCTTCCTGCATCTGGAAAAGGGAGGATAGACTCTTTTGCGAACGCTCCTGCAATGAGCCTTCCATTCTCAAATGAAGGACCGAATTAGGTTCCGCCTCCACCTTCACCTCATTCATACTTACAATGGCACCTAAAAACACCAAACCGATGAAAAAAGCGCCTATTGTAAAAATGGTCAAAGCCACCAACGATGACAATACATTTTTCAAAAACTGCATTATATTCTATTTAATAGGTTTCACACAAAAGGAAAAGGATGATAGGTTTTGCCCATCATCCTCCCTTATATCTTTTTGACTACCATCTAATTCACCCTTTCCTTGTGATTAAAGACATTGCAATGAACAACAAGATAATCAATGGTGCTGCGCCCCACCAAAGGACAAGCAACATAAGAACGGACAAGATCAAGAAAATAAAACGGATCTTATTGTCTGCCCACTTTAGATTCTTGAACTTAAGGGAGAACATAGGGATCTCCGCCACCAACAACCAAGAGAAGAGCAGAATCAAAACAACCACTACGACAACGCTGTTGCAAAGATAAGCAACGCCTTCTGAAAACTGCATCAATAGCGGATTGGATGAAACTTGCAAATCGGCTACAGCAATGAGCGACGAAAAGAAAATGGAATTGGCAGGAGTAGGCAATCCGATGAAGGAAGAGACCTGTCTCTCGTCAATATTAAACTTTGCCAAACGGAGAGCAGAAAAGACTGGAATCAAAAATGCGATGAACGGCAAAATCTGATTTCCGTGGAATAAAACAGACTCCCCACCCGGCAACAAGAAAAGTTCTGTCTTTGAGAATAAAGAGCACAACCATTGGTAGGCAATCACACCCGGCGCCACACCGAAACTCACCATGTCTGCCAACGAATCCAACTCCTTACCAATAGGAGAATAGGCTTTCAACGCACGTGCCGACATCCCGTCGAAGAAATCGAACACCGAAGCCAAATAGATGAACAGTGCCGCCCAAAGGAAATTCTCATTGAAGGCCATCACACAAGCGATACATCCCGAAAAGAGATTCAAGCTTGTTATCGTATTAGGGATACATCCAATAATCTTTTTCATACCCACAATTTTTTGTTATTGTTCATTCTTTGGAAGACGTGCGATAACGGTCTTATTACCGACAACGCTCTGTCTCAACTTCACCAACACCTCAGAACCCAACGGCAAAAAGACATCGACGCGAGAACCGAACTTGATGAATCCCAATTGATCATTAACACGGCACTCCTTACCCACAGAGGCATAAGTCACAATTCGACGTGCCAAAGCCCCGGCAATTTGACGGACAAGGATTCTGGTCTTGTTCGGCGTCTCAATCACAACCGTAGAACGCTCGTTCTCCGTACTAGACTTAGGCAAGTTAGCCGCCATGAAACGGCCATCATTATGCGTATAATAAACCACTTTACCTGGGGTTGGATACCAATTGGCATGAACATTGAATACGCTCATAAAGATAGACACCTGAATACGCTTTTCGTTTAGGAACTCATCTTCCAACGTAGGTTCGATCACAACCACGGTTCCGTCTGCGGGAGCCACAATCATACCATCCTCAAAGCCGATGAAGTCACGCTTGGGGTTACGAAAGAAATTCACGAAAAACAAGAAAAGGCAAAGGGTGAAACCAAGAATGCATTTCACCATCAACGGACTGCTTTCAAAGCAAAAATAGTACACAGCCATGTCAATAGCCGCCAAAATGCAGAAAAGAGTCCCTAAAATTCCTAATCCTTCTTTATGTAGTGTCATTGATATTTTTTTTTGCGCCGCAAAGTTAACAAATAGCCTATTAACTTACAAGCGTTAATCATTAACATATTTTATCTTATCTATTTTTATATAAAAATAAGAGCCTTAAAAACAAGAAATGCAACAGCCGTAGCCAAAGGTGCCGCTAAAAGCGCACTATCGAAACGATCCAAAACGCCTCCATGGCCCGGCATAATGTTTCCCGAATCTTTCACATTGAGTGTCCTTTTAAATAACGATTCTATCAAATCGCCCAATGTGCCTGCCGCAAAAACGACAACAGCAAAGAAAATCCAGCACCACAAAGGTCTCGCCACCGTTTCTGCCGTAACAAGGCTAAAGACATAACCTGAAATCAAGGCGAACACGAATCCTCCAAACAATCCCTCCCATGTCTTTTTAGGAGATACCCTTTCAAACATCTTATGTTTTCCGAAACACATGCCTGTCAAGTAAGCTCCCGTGTCCGAAGCCCAAATCGTTACGAAGAAGGCCAACAAATACATTGGTTCCTCTGCTTTCAGAAAAAGCATCGCACAAATAGGGATGACAATATAAAACTGTCCCATCAAGGAAACCGCAATGTTCTTAATTGGATTCTCCTGCTTACGAAACAATTCCATCACGAAAACAGCAGAGATCAAGAGGGCATAAAGGGCATAGACGAGATAATCAACTGCCTTCGGTGTGTATAGGAATGCGTTGCCAAAAACTGCCGAGAACAGAACAGCACCAGACAACATCGGCAATGTCCAACTAACATTCACCTGAGGCATTTTACCCGCCAACGAATAAAACTCCCTAAGTCCTAACAAAACTATCGCCAAAAACAGTCCGCCGAAATAAAACGGAGTAGGGACTAATATCGACGAAATGATGAGCGCCACGAAAACAGCACCCGAAATTGCCCTAATTACTAAATTCTTAAACAAAACCTTGTTATTTAAATTATACTTTACGGTTAGGCAGCCTTGCCCAACTCTTTTACTCACTCTCTCATTTAATTTACGGGTCATCACCCTCTTCAGAGGATGATTCGTCGTTGCCACGCATTGGTGTCTCTCTTCGTGAAGTGGCCACCGAACCTGACGAGTCGCCACCCGAACCTGACGTTCCACCGTCGCCATCGTCGCCGTCATCCAACTGTTCCTGAAGATTATCCATCACGGGCTCAAAGCCATCGGCCCCGACCGCAGTTGTATCGCCCAAAAGACGTATCTTCAACTTATCCAACGAATCGGCCAACAACATCATATCAGCATTCGCCGAATCTGGCTGAGGCAACAACGAATCAAATTGCGAAGCATCCAACTCTTCAATCAAAGCACGACGATTCATCGCATAGAACTTAATGTTACCCAACGACGCATTCTCCATATCCGAAGGCTTATACTTCGCATAGATGAATTTCTGCTTACGCTTGCGGTAACGAATCTTGATTTCGCCCGTAGCCAAATACTCCAAGTTCAAATCCGTTATCACAGAATCCAAATACTCCTCTACCGGATAATCAGGCAAAAGAATCGCCACGGAGTCTATCACCTCATTGAAGTCCACCTTCCTATATTTCGTGTTGCCCACAAGATCCATGACACACTTAGCCACGACACGCGTAGAGTCGCCCAAATCATAGAAACGCTTACGGTGGAAATAGCGATGGTCGAAATAGTGTAAGAAGAAGTCATACTGATACAAGAACATGAATTTCTTCCTCTTATAATAGACCTCGTTTTTATAACGGCAATTTGGAATCTTTATTTTACGCACGATGATGCTACCATCACCATTCTTCTGTGCCTCCTTCAATTCGGTCAAGTTTTGCATTTCCGCCTCCACTTCGGCCATCTGCTGTGCAAGAAGGGCACTATCCATATCCACCTCGATGGTCTCGATCTCCACGCCTAAGCTATCTGTTGCCGAGCCATCGCCATCCACATCGGCATCCTCGTCTTCATTCTCCTGCCTTTTCCGCTCAGCCTCTTCTTTTTCGATCGCCTCCTTCTCAGCGGCAATCTCTGCTTCTTCGGCTTTTTTGCGTTCCATCTCCTCGATGATGGCTTGACGCTTAGCACGTTCCTTCTCGCGCTTCTTCTTCTCCTTGAGTTCCTTTCTGGAAAGTTTTCGCTCTGGAGTAGGAATTGGATTACCGTCCTCGTCATACTCCTGGTCTTCAGAGGCTTCTCCCTCCTCTTCCATCAACTGGTTACGAAAATCCTCCTCTTCCTTATCAAGGGAGTCTTCGGCGAACGCTCTCTCGTAGCGCTCACGCATACGCGCCTCCTCGTCCGTCTTACGTTTGTTTTGCTTATATTTCTTCTTGACGCGCTTTTCCGCAATCTTTCGGGCACGTTTCTCCGCCTTTTCGCGTTTTTCTGCCTCGGCCGCCATTTGCTCCTCTTTGGCACGACGCTCTTCCATTCGGGCCTTTCGGGCCTCCATTTCTACACGACGCTTTTCGGCCTGCTCTTCACGCTTGATACGAGCCTCCTCGATACGCTCACGATTAGCGAATTCGCGCTCCTTCATCATCTTTTGGCGTTCCATCTCCTCAAGACGACGAGCCTGGCGTTCCTCCCTCTTTTTCACCATTCGCTCATGCTCTGTCGCACGGCGTTCTATTTGGACGGAATCCCGCTGTTGTTTTTCCTTCAATCTACGGTCGCGTGCCTCAGACTCCTGAGTCTTTTCTCGCTCCCTCTGCTCCATTTTTCGGCGTTGGTCCGCCTCTGCACGCTCACGCTCCTTCTGACGAGACTGTTCCTTCAACTCCTCGCGGCGAAGTTCCCTCTCGCGTGCGGCCTCGCGACGGCGGGCTTGGATTTCACGCTTGCGCTGTTCTGCCTCACGCTTACGGGCCTGACGCTCTTGGCGCATTTCTTGCTGATGTTGGCGACGTTCGGCCGCACGCTGTCTTCTTGCGTTTTCAGCCTCACGCTTTGCTTCTCTCTTTTGTTTCTCCAGTTCACGCTTCTTCTTTTCAGCCTCGCGTTTTGCAAGACGCTCCTGATCGCGTTCCTCTTTTTTCTGGCGCCATAACTCTTTCTCTCGCTGACGTTTAGCACGTTCTTCCTCCCGCTTCAATTCGCGCTCGCGCTTTTGTTCATCGAGCCTTTCGCGGTATTCGCGTTGACGCTCCTCCCGTTCTGCACGTTCTTTCTCCAATGCCTGACGACGCTCCTCCGCAACCTTTTCAGCACGAGCCTTCTGCTCTGCCTTAATACGTTCTTCTTCAGAGGCATAGACTGGCTCTTCCACCTTCGGCTCCTCCTGTGGCTTCATCGCTTCACGACGAGCCTCACGATCCCTCGCCAAACGAGCCTCCAAAGCCGCCTTCCGTGCAGCCTCTTCCCGCTCGAGTGCCTCGCGCTTCAAACGTCGTTTCCTCTCTTTCGGTGTTTCCGTCTGCTCCTCCTGAACGGATTCGACAGACGCTTCCGAATCTTCGGCTGCGAACAAATCGCAGTTAAAGAACGACATCGTTAGGAATAATATGAATAAATAACGTTTCAAACTAAGTATTCTATTTAAGTGGTGAGATTAAAAAATCTCCATTTCGGCATGAAAAACGGCACAACAGTACTGCTTAATAAACACTGCAAAGTCCCCGCACTTTTCAGCCTAATTGATATTCAACCAATTGCGTCCCCAATATTAAGTTGGCGTCTTTTAAAAGAGAAAACGTAGTTCTAACCTATTTTCGCATACAGCCAAACCATAAAAAACGCAATTTAGCAAATACAAATATAGTTGTTTTTTACTTACATATTGAAAAAGGGGTTGACTTTTCGTTATTTTTCAAACAAAACAACTCTCAAGTATCTATCTTTCAGATAAATGTATGAAACTCTTTTATCTCTTTTTTCCAAACATCCGATTGTCCGCCCGTCACCTTTCGCATCAAGGCCCAGAAAGAGGCGCTATGATTCATCTCTTTCGTATGGCAAAGTTCATGAAGAAGCACATAATCGACTAAATGAGAAGGCAATAGCATCATGAAATAGGAGAGATTGATGCTTCCCGACGAAGAGCAACTCCCCCAACGCGACTGACTCGAACGAATGGAAACCGTTTTGTAGGCGAAGCCAAATTGGCGGGCAAGAGTTGCCAATCGACCAGGCAAAACACGTTTCGCCTCCTTGCGCAGCACCCGCTCCACGCCTTCCCGAATAACATCCTGGCAACGGATAGCGTAAATATCCATTGACGCTGGACAACTGACAATTAATTGATTAGAAACAAAACGGAAGAGAAAATCCGGACGTTCTTCCCGGAGGATTTTCAAGTCGAACGTCAACGTGGAGAGTTGCGTGTGTTCATCAAAAATCAAACGGCCCTTTACTTGGGACTCGGAGAGACGCTCCTTTATCCAATCATATTTGGAACGAAGGAATGCCAATCCCCTCGACTCGTCGGCACCCAACGGAAGCGTCAGGATCACCTCGCCGGCTTTGACTTTCAGGTTGGCATAACGAGCACGAGCACTGCGGCGGACCAGCACTCTACCCAAAACCTCATCGCTATAATAATACTCCTTCAAAGACATATTCAACCTCCATTTCCCACTATTTCCCTTGAAAATCACATTGCAAATATAGCAAATGAGACATCCATTCGACAATCCATTCGGATGAAAACGCTTATTACAAGGCAAGAACATACTTTATAAATTTATAAATCAATCGATTAGCAAAAATATTCAAGCAATATAGATTTTTTTCCTCATAAACCTTGCGAATTCCGAATATTCGCTCTACCTTTGCATCGCAAAAAAGAAAAGCAACGGCTTGAAGAAGCCAAGCGCTTTGAAGATGGTGCCATAGCTCAGTTGGTAGAGCAAAGGACTGAAAATCCTTGTGTCCCCGGTTCGATTCCTGGTGGCACCACAAAAAGAAGCGATAAGGAGTATCGCTTTTTTCTTTTACAAAATTATATATTACGGTGCCATAGCTCAGTTGGTAGAGCAAAGGACTGAAAATCCTTGTGTCCCCGG
>JAKSLA010000023.1 GCA_024401455.1 Paludibacteraceae bacterium
TTGAGTAGTAGTTGCCCGAATTTCGCCATCGAGATAGTGGATATACGCAAGCCCCATCCGCCCGTATTGATGCCTTCTGGACTCTCTTCCCATTCGGCATCTTGGATCTCCATGGGGGCAAAGAGTTTCTGGTTCAAATACTCGATAAGTTTCTTTCCTGTCACCTTCTGAACGATGCCTGCCAAAAGGTAGGTCACCATCGAATCGTATTGGAATTCCATTCCAGGCGTCTTCACCTCCTTTTTCAAAAAGCAAGCCACCCAATCTCGGTTTTTATTGCGCATTACCCAATCGGGTTTGATGCCAGAAGTCATTGTGAGCAGATGGCGTACATTCATTGTCCGCAACTCGTTGGAAATGGAGTCAGGGAGCGAGTTCGGGAAGAAGTCTATCACCCTATCCGTCAAGTTCAATTTCCCTTCTGCGATGGCCAATCCAACGGCTGTGCTGACGAAGGTTTTTGAGGCCGAATAAAGCGTGTGTTGATCATTGGACTGGAAGGGTTTGGGAGAAATTTCTCCGATGATTTTCCCATGTCTTAGAACAACGATATGGTGTACCTCGCAATCTTTGGTACTCATCATAGCATTAAAATATGCGCTGAGGTGTTCCGAACTCAACCCTTGGGATTCGGGCGAGCAATACTCCAAATCAGCAGAGGCACAGAGCGGAAGTATGGCCAGAAGGATAAGAAGGACTATTTTTCGCATAGGAAACAATCTTATGAAAAGAAAACAGGCGAACGAAGAATAATCCACATTCGCCTGCCTGATAGTTATTTACGATTATAATCAGTTGCCATTCATAGAAGCAAGGAACTCCTCGTTGGAAATTGTCTTCTCCAATCTGTCTTTCAAGAACTCCATTGCTTCGATAGAGGTCATATCAGACAAATATCTGCGGAGAATCCACATCCTGCGTCTTGTATCCTCGTCGTGGAGCATATCGTCGCGACGTGTACTTGAAGCCATAATATCCACAGCAGGGAAGATACGCTTATTGGCCAACTTACGGTCGAGTTGCAACTCCATATTACCCGTACCCTTGAACTCCTCGAAGATGACATCGTCCATCTTGGATCCTGTTTCTGTAAGCGCTGTAGCAATAATGGTCAAACTACCACCGTTTTCGATGTTACGAGCGGCACCGAAGAAACGCTTAGGCTTTTGCAATGCGTTGGCGTCAACACCACCCGAAAGGACTCTTCCTGAAGGAGGTGCAACCGTATTGTAGGCACGAGCAAGACGAGTGATTGAGTCGAGCAAGATAACGACGTCGTGTCCACACTCCACCATTCTCTTGGCCTTTTCCAAAACGATGTTGGCAATCTTAACGTGGCGGTCTGCCGATTCGTCGAAAGTAGAAGAAATAACCTCTGCTTTTACACTGCGAGCCATATCCGTTACCTCCTCAGGACGCTCGTCGATCAACAAGACAATCATATACACCTCTGGGTGATTGTCGGCGATGGCGTTGGCGATGTCCTTCAAGAGGACTGTCTTACCCGTCTTAGGTTGAGCAACGATCAAACCACGTTGACCTTTACCGATAGGACAGAACATATCGACTGTTCTGACCGAGATATTATTGGAGTGACCTTTTGTCAAATTGAATTTCTCATTAGGGAAGAGAGGCGTCAAGTGGTCGAAAGGAACACGGTCTCTTACTACTTCCGGTGTGCAACCGTTGATAGTATCAACACTGTTGAGTGCGAAATACTTATCCGTATCCTTTGGCGGTGCGATGAAGCCAGTGACCACATCACCAGTCTTAAGGCCGTAGCGCTTGATCAAATCTTGACTTACATGAATATCGTCAGGCGAAGTGAGGTAGTTATAGTCTGCCGAACGGAGAAATCCGTAATTATCCATAATTTCAAGAACACCCTCACCCTTTATAAGGTCGTTGAAGTCGTAAACCTTAGGCTTAGGTGGTTGTTGAGACTGTTGGTAAGTCTGTTGTTGGTATGGATTGTTGTTATTGTTGTTGTAGGAATTTCCGCCATTGTTGTACATGCTATTGTACATATTGATTTGTTGGCGAACGTAAGGAGAGCGCTCTTGAGGAGCATAACCGCCGATGTTGTTATCTTTCGGAGATTCGTTTGTTGGATTTTGAGGCTCGTTAGGCATCTCTGTATTCTGATTTACA
The DNA here is from genome assembly GCA_024401455.1 of Paludibacteraceae bacterium. Lineage (GTDB taxonomy): Bacteria > Bacteroidota > Bacteroidia > Bacteroidales > Paludibacteraceae > RGIG10190. Next base: position 2,152 of record JAKSLA010000023.1, read on the forward strand.
GGATTTTCCTCTGGAGTAACTATGCCTTTCTTCTTGTTCAAAATCATGCGGGCGATGGCTGCCGCAGGATTACCAGCCGACATTGTTTCAAGACCGCCTCTACCATTTACACGGTTGTTGTTATATCTTGGTTGTTGCTGGTTTTGTTGATTGTTGTATCCGCCTCTTTGGTAAGAGTTGTTGTATGGCTCTCTTCTTGGATCATTGGATTGGTTGGGAGAGGAATTTGAATCGTCAACCGTTTTTTCTTCCTCTAAACTTTGACTCTGTTCTGATTCCTTTACTTCTTCTGTTGTACTGGATGAAGACGAAGAATCGTCATTTGTGTTTTGAATTGCTTGTTCGTCAAGAATTTTATGTATGAGTTCATCTTTCCGATAAGACTCTACTTTCTTGATGCCCAATGCTTTTGCAATGACTCTTAGATCGACAAGTGTTTTTTCTTGTAATTGAAGTATGTTATCCATAAATCTTAAAATAAGATTGAATTCCTTATATTCTCAAAAATAAAATTAAAATACAAAGAGATGTATTTTACATTCTGAATTGAACTTTAACAATGTATGTAACTTGATTTATTTGCTACAAGAACTGTAGCGACATGAGATTGTTAAAAACAGTGCAAAGGTAGTTCTATTTTTTCATAAAAAAAGGAATTTGCCATTTTTTTTATTCTCTCATGGCAATTTTTAATATTTTTTTCGTCTCGCTGGTAACTCGATAGCGTTCATCGCTTCGCTCTCCGATCAACCAAACAATTTGATTGCCAGACAACAATAACCAACATTGGTTTTTCTGGTAAATAGAAAAGCGTTTATCGACAAAATAATCACTCAATTTCTTTTTCCCTTTCATACCGAAAGGCACAAAATAGTCGCCTTGCTTCCATTTGCGTATTTTCAACGGAAATTCCAGTTTGTCGTAATCCAAATAGCAGAATTTTTTGTCTTTCTCTATTTTAACGGTCGATGCCTCTTCTATGCAAAAATCCAAGCGAATTGGGGTTTCGATGCTGGGAGTACCCTCCTCCACCCAAATGTCATTCGTTTGGCAATCTTCTGTCTTATAAAGAATTAGCACTTCTCGATCTTTTTGTAGTGTGAAGAACTCCGAATGATAGGTTTTGCCCGATTCGCCCGTCAAACCTTCGGCAATGTTGCTCACGGTTGAAGAAGTGAAACCATAGGGTTGGAGCAATTCGTAGAGAAGGAACGGTGCATTCCCCTCTTTTCGTAGTTGTTCGATGGAGATGTGCCAAACCGAATCTTCTTTCTGGATCAGAAGTGTTTTTTGTGCTTTTTCCACCTTGTGCGTGAGGTAATCTTCTGTATTGCGCAAGTTGGCGATCGTTTGAAGCAACGAGCCTCTGAAAGAAGGGTTAATCTCTTCCAATAAAGGGATAATCTTGTTTCTGAATTTATTGCGGGTATAGACGCTCTCTTGGTTGGTCGAGTCTTCCACGTGTTCCAACCCTTTCTTTTTCAGGTAGCGAAGAATATCCTTACGGGAAACGCATAGCAATGGACGTACAATGTCTCCATTCTTGGGCTTTATGCCGGTTAGTCCGTGAATGCCGCTTCCTCTTGTAAGGTTGATGAGAAACGTCTCCACCACATCGTCCGAATGGTGGGCAATGGCTATGCAACTGGCACCAAGTTCTTCCTTTTGTTGCGCAAACCAATTGTAGCGCAACTCTCGGGCCGCCATTTCGATGGAAATCTTTTTCTCTGTGGCGTAGGCTGTGGTGTCGAAATCTACCTTGCGATAGGCTATGCCAAGAGATTTAACCCATTGTTCTACAAAGTGTTCGTCACGCATGGACTCCTCGCCTCTTAGATGAAAATTGCAATGAAGAGCAACACATTCATACCCCAAATCGCAAAGCACGGCAAGCAGAGCGACCGAATCGGCCCCTCCGCTCAACCCTACTGCTATTTTGTCTTTGTGCGAGAAAAGTTTCTCACGTTCTATGAATTGATAAACGGTTCTCTTCATTCCTTTATTTTACCATAAACGGTCCAAAACGGTTTGTACCAAGCCTTCCATAGAGCCTTTGTATTCTGTGTTCATATCCTTGTTGACACGTCCTGCAATGATGCAGCAGACGGTCATAGCCTTGTGTCCCAACAACTTGCCAAGGCCAGCCACAGCCGAACTCTCCATTTCAAAGTTAGTGATTTTTTCTCCGTGGTATTCGAACGACATGATTTTTTCATTCAATTTCTCGTCTGCCAACGGAATGCGCACATAGCGGCCTTGCGGACCGTAAAATCCTGGGGCAGAGATGGTCACGCCTTTTACCATATCAAATCCGATTTTATTGACCAAATCTTCATCAGCGCTCACCACATAAGGGGCTGCCAAACGGGGCATCCATCCTGTGTGTTGGCAAAAAGCCTTCTCGAAATCGTAGTCGATAACCCCCTCGCCTACTTGATAATAGCCCAATAGTCCATCAAATCCGATGGAGCGACGAGAAACAACGTACGAACCGATGGGACAAAACTCCTGTAAGCCGCCTGATGTGCCGATACGCACTAACCGCATTGAGGTGTGCTGTGATTTCTCCGTCCGCTTTTCGAAGTCGATGTTTTTTAGAGCATCCAACTCCGTCAGCACGATATCAATATTGTCTGTACCGATGCCATGAGAAACACAAGAAACTCTGTTGCCTTTGTATTTTCCTGTAATAGTATGAAACTCACGACTTTGAATGTCGCATTCGATGGAACCTTTGTCAAAATAGTTGGCTACCATATTAACGCGGTTTGGGTCGCCCACGAGAATCACCGTATCCGCCAATTGTTCTGGCTTAACGTGAAGGTGGAAGATGGAACCGTCCGCATTTATAATCAATTCAGAAGATGGAATAACTCTCATAATCTTACTTTTTTATGTGGAACCTAAATTAATATCTCCAATAATTAATGGAAAATTAGATAAATTATTTTAGATGCCCAAGCATCAGAGCGAAAAGTTGGAAAACAAACGTAATTTTAGTTCGATTTTTGTCAAGGAATGGAAATTCTTTTCGCTTGTACTTTTCGTGTCCTTTTTATCCATTATATTTGTAAAAAAGAAAAACAAAGGATGTCAGACACATTAAAGATCCATCGATTTTCAGAAGATGTCAGTAGCATTGAATTGCCACAAAAATTCACCTTCCCATTCCACTATACACCCCACCCGCTTTGCTGTTTGGCAGCGAAACAATTGCAAGGTTACCTTTCGCAAAAGTCGGAGTGGCAAGAAGAGTTGCAGGAGGGAAAGATGTTCGGAGTTTTGGTGGTAAAAGAGGCCTCTGGACAGTTGGGTTTCCTGGCGGCATTCTCTGGGAATCTGCAAAAAAGCAACCTTCACCCCTATTTTGTCCCTCCTGTTTATGATTTGCTACAACCCGATGGCTTCTTCAAAGTGAAAGAATTGGTAATTAGTAATATAAATCAAAAAATAGCATCCATTCAAAATAGCGAAGATTATATATCGTCAAACCAACAAGTGGTAGTCGCAGAAAAAAACTATGTAGAGCAATTATCAGCGGCAAAGGAGGCAATGAAATTGGCTAAGGCAGAACGCGACCGACGAAAATCACAAGGGGCAACACCCGACGAAATAACCCAGATGATTCAAGAAAGCCAATTTCAGAAGGCTGAATATAAGCGATTGGAGAAACGGTTGCAGGGCGAACTTGATGAAATTCGTGCGAAAGCGGAGGTTTATAAGCGTGAAATCGAGGTCCTAAAAAAGGAGCGGAAGAGTCGTTCGTTTGACCTCCAGATGGAACTTTTCGAGCAGTTCCAGATGCGGAATGCCAAGGGCGAAACACGAGGTTTGCGGGAGATTTTTGCCCCAACGGCCCAAGGAATTCCTCCTGCTGGAGCGGGCGAATGTGCGGCGCCTAAGTTGTTGCAGTATGCTTTTCTCCAAGGGCTAAAACCGTTGGCTATGGCAGAGTTTTGGTGGGGCAATTCGCCGAAGACGGAGATTCGTCACCATTTGCAATACTACCCGGCTTGCAAGTTGAAATGCGAGCCTATCCTGAACTTTATGTTGCAAGGGTTGGACGTGGATGAGAATCCTTTGGAGCAGGATGTTTTTCGAAATATGCCGTTGTCGATTGTCTATGAAGACGATTATTTGTTGGTGGTGAACAAGCCTGCAGGAATGCTTTCCGTTCCAGGAAATTCAGGGGTAACATCGGTGGCCGAACGTATGAAGGAACTCTACCCGACGGCAACTGGGCCAATGGTGGTACACCGTTTGGATATGGCGACATCTGGTCTGCTTCTCGTGGCCAAGAGTATGGACGTGCATAAAGATTTGCAGGAACAGTTTATCAATCATACGATTCGGAAATGCTATACTGCCCTATTGGATGGCACTTTGCCCAATGATGAAGGGGTGATAACTTTACCATTGATGCCTGATTATGAGGATCGTCCGCGTCAAATCGTATCATACGAACGTGGGAAGAGTGCAGTGACACGATACGTTGTCTTAGAAAGGAGAAACGGAAAGACAAGCGTCCATTTTTATCCGGAAACAGGAAGAACGCATCAGTTGCGTGTGCATTCTGCTCATAAGGAGGGTTTGAATTGTCCGATTTGTGGCGATGAATTGTATGGTAAAAAGGCAGATAGGCTCTATCTACATGCTGAACGGTTGGAGTTTACCCATCCGATAAGTGGGAAAAGGATGACGCTGGAAGTGGCCCCCGAATGGGAATTCTAAATCGCTGAAAAAGTAGTGTCATAGCCTACCCCAAACCATAACGAACTCCTCGTATATGCGGTAATAAAGTTCAAAACGGATTTTCTGGTCTGTTTTGGTCTCGTAGCCGTAGAAAATGCCAGAATCTTGTAATTCAAAAGGCTCTATGTGGAGGTCTGTCTGAAAGTCGATGTCACGTTGGTTCATCATTTTGAACATGCTCTCTTTGGCCGACCATTGCAACAGCAAGTGGTCCATCTCGTTTTGTTTGTTCGTGTGTGCCAACTCATCTTCAGACAAGAAACGGTTTTTCACACGGAAAATCTTATCTCGTTTCTGTTCAATGTCAATGCCTACGATAGCATTGGAATGCAACAAGATAGCCAAATAACCGCTTGTGTGAGAAATGCTGATTTTCATCGAATTTCCTTCGATGGAAGGCTTCCCGTCTTCATTGTGGCAAATTTCGCTTTCCGCTCCAGTAATCACTTTTAGCATAGCGCGGGAGGTTAGGAACTCTTGTCTGCGCTTTTTGAAAGGGAACTTGCTGATATATTGTCTATACTCATCCTGGCGAATGTCGAAATAAGAGAGCAATGTCTCTTCGTCCTCATCCATCTTCCATAATGCCAAGATGGAACCATCTTCGAATTGTTCTTTTGAGAATAGCATGGTCAGTTCCTAATTTCAATCTATTTCTTTTTTTCCAAAACCTCTTTGGTGAAGAATAGGAAAATGCTGATTACCACTAAGTAATAGATTACGTCACGGCTATCTATTACCCCACGGCTCATGGATTCGTAGTGCAAATTGATACCGATGGATGATATTAATGTAGCAGTTTTTCCTGACAAAACCATTGAAGCCACCAAGTCGAATCCACAATAGATAAAAGCACAAAGCACAGCCGACAAGATGAAGGCAATAATCTGATTGTCAGTGAGAGAAGAGGCAAAAACCCCGATGGCTACATAGATAGCAGCCAAGAAGAATAGTCCGATATAAGACCCCCACGTTCCTCCAACATCCATTACCCCGATCGGGTCGCCGAGCAGATATACGGACAAGAAATAGATCAAGGTAGGAATCAGCGAGAAAAGCACGAGCAGGACACCGGCCAAATACTTGGACATGACGATGTTCAAGCGCGTGATGGGCCGAGTCAACAACAATTCGATGGTACCCGTACGCTTCTCTTCTGCGAAAAGGCGCATCGTAACGGCAGGCACCAAGAAAAGGTATAGCCATGGGGCCAATTCGAAAAGGCCGCCCATACTTGCATACCCCGAATCAAGAATGTTATACATTCCTGGAAATATCCAAAGGAAGAGGCCCGTTATAACAAGAAACACACCAATGACGATATAGCCCATCGGTGATGCGAAGAAATTGCTGAATTCTTTTTTTAATAGAACTAACATATTATCTATTTGGTTGACAGACAAATAATCCAATTGGCTTTGTAGCCTTTTGTGCGTTAAATGTCCTTTTTCACTTATTTAATGCAAATATAACACATTTGGAAATAATGTTGTCTCCTATTTTCAAAAATTAAAGGGATGCATCTGTTAATCGCAAATCGTCACCTCAAAAATTGGCATACCTTTTGATTAAAAATTTCTGAAATAGAAAAACACGATGGAAGAGAACAGAAATATCAATATAGAGAAAGCCAAAACACTTATAAACAAAGGGTTGATTCTTGCAAAACGGAATGCGATTGCGATATATCGTTTTTCCAAACCTATTTGTATTCATTTGTATAAAGTGGTAAAAAAACATTCAATCCTACTATTTAACAAATCCAAACATTATTGGACTAAGTTTGCAGAACTCTTTAAGTCGAAGTGGCAAGTGAAGGCCGCTATCTTGGCGGGGCCGCCGTTGTTGTTGCTGCTTTTCATCACCTTGTTTGTCTATGCTGTGGATGGCAACTGGTTCGGCTGGTTCGGAACATCCCCCAAGAGCGAAATGCTCGACAAGCCTATTCAGATTGAAGCTTCTGAGATTTATAGTGCCGACGGAGTTATGATTGGCAAGTATTTCACGGAAAATCGTAGTTCTGTGGAATTCAAGGAGATATCACCTCTTTTGATAGAGACGTTGATTCATACGGAGGACGAGCGATTCTATGAACATTCGGGCATTGATTATATGGGAATGTTGGGTGCGTTCAAGGACGCTCTATTCGGCAATGCGCGTGGTGCAAGCACGATTACACAACAGTTGGTCAAGAATCTCTTTAAGATCAGGTCGGAATATATGGACGGTAAATTGTGTAAAGTATCTGGAGTAAAGACTATGATTATCAAGGTAAAAGAGTGTCTTGGTGCAAAGCGAATCGAGGAACGATATACCAAGGAGCAGATACTGAATATGTATTTGAACACGGTCTATTTCGGCAGCAATGCTTATGGCATCAAGGCGGCGGCCAAGACTTATTTCAACACTACGCCGGCCAAACTAACTTATGAGCAATCAGCATGTTTGGTTGGCATCTTGAAGGCAAACACCTATTATAACCCCAAGAAAAATCCGGAGAATAATCTTCGTCGGCGAAATGTGATTCTTCACACGATGCAAGATCACGGCGTGTTTACGAAGCAAGTTTGCGACTCGCTTTGTGAGATTCCGCTGATGCTCAATTTCAAGCAGGAGTCCAATTTGAATGGTAAGGCGTTGTATTTCAGGGATGCCGTCTATAATGAATTGCAAGATTGGTGCGATGAGAACGGGGTGAACCTTTACCAAGATGGTTTGAAGATATATACAACGATTGATTCGCGTATGCAAGAGTATGCCGAGGCTGCAGTTTCGCGTCAAATGGCTGAATTACAGAAAAAATTCGAGCGTGGATGGGGAAAGAATAACCCTTGGCGCGACCGTTCCAACAAGGAATTGAAAACTTTCATTGACGACCGTGCCGTGCAAACGGATGCCTACAAATCGCTTTCGCTGCGTTTCAAAGGGAACAAGGATTCTGTTATGCACTATATGGCCAAACCACACAAAATGAAGGTGTTTGACTATAAGAGAGGGGTAAAAGATACGATAATGAGCAGCATTGACTCCTTGAAATATACGCTTCGTTTCCTACATTGCGGATTTTTAGCGATGGAACCTCAGACGGGTTATGTCAAAGCATGGGTGGGCGATGTGGATTACAGTTATTGGCAATACGACAAAGTGACGTCAAAAAGGCAACCTGGATCGACTTTCAAACTGTTTGTCTATACGGAGGCTATTCGTCGTGGAGGGTGTCCGTGTGATGTCCGTGTAGATTCGGCGGTGAATTGGAGTTTTCGCGAGAACGGAGCAATGACGCTCTGGCAACCCAAAAATGCCAACGGAGAGTTCTCGGACGAAGAGATGAACTTAAAGACAGCCTTTGCTCGTTCCATCAATAGTGTTGCTGTGCAGTTGACGCGAGAAATCGGAGCTCAAAACATTGTCGATTTGGCTCATAAGATGGGTATTGAAACAGACATTAAACCGAATCCGTCCGTCTGCTTGGGATCGGAAGATGTCTCTTTATTGGAGATGATTACCGCCTATTCCGTTATTGCCGACGAAGGTCGGAAGCATACGCCTATATTGGTGACGCGCATAGATGACAGAAAAGGCAAAACGATATACAAATCCAAGGTAACGTCGGAGAAAGTGCTTGATTATGAGACGGCCTTCTTAATGCGTGAAATGCTACGCGAAGGGTTGGTGGACGAAAAGGGAACTTCTCAGGGATTGCACAACTACAATATTTTCCAAAATACGGACTTTGGTGGAAAAACAGGATCGACCTCCAACTATTCAGATGCTTGGTACATAGGCATTTCGCCTAATTTGGTGGCTGGTGCATGGGTAGGCGGCGAATATCGTTGTATTCACTTCCGTAATGGAGCAGAAGGACAAGGAGGACGAGCAGCCCTTCCTATTTTTGGTTTTTTTTTGGAAAAGACGATGACTGACAAGCAATTGAAGGGGTATCGAGGACGTTTTGGCGAACCAAAAGAGGCGATAAGCAAAACATATCTCTGCGAAAAGATTGTACCTAAAGATGAACGTGGGGTACGAGGATTCTGGAAACGCCTTTTCGGCCGAAAGGACGATGTAGAGATCGATGAGAATGGTGATACTATCGTCTCTGAACGAGAAATCCGTCGTCGCGAGAAGAAGGCAGAAAAAGAGGCGAAGAAAGCAAAAAAAGCACAAGAGAAAGCCGAAAAGGCAGAGCGAGAGAAAGGAAAGAAAAAGTGGTGGAAACGAAACCGCGAATAGGCATATTGGTTCTTGATATACTCAAGTTTCTTGCATAAACCCAAATCCCGCCCAAAACAGTGTTTTGAACGGGATTTTTGGTAAGAGGAGTATCAAAAGCGGCTTTGCTGGGCCACTGAAATATTCTTACGGGAATCAGTTCTTGATAGAGACGGAACTTCTACCCTCGCCTTTTTTGTGAATTTGGATTTGTACAGGGATTCGTTCCTCCAATTCTGAGCGGTGAGAGATGATGCCGACACGTCGTTCACATTGTCCTTCAATGGTTTGCAATCGTTCCAATGTACTCATAACGGAGTCAAGGCTATTTTCGTCAAGTGTGCCAAAGCCTTCGTCGATGAAAAGAATATTGATGTTCTTTTTTTGTTGTGCAAGCGACGATAGAGCAAGAGACAGTGCCAACGAAATCATAAAACGCTCACCGCCAGAGAGAATCGTCACACTTCGGACTTGTCCTTTATTGTACAAATCGTGAACGAGGATAGCGAGTTGAGAGTTATCATCACTGCAAGTTAGTTTATAGCGATCTGTTATTTGACTGAGGAATATATTGGCATTTTGCAGCAACGGATACATAATATACGTCTGTACGCGTGTACGGAAACGTTCTCCACCGAAATAATCATTCACTATATTCCATAAATTGAATTTATTCGTTGCCGCTTCCAATGCGAGTTGAGCATCTTTCACTTTTTGCGTATTCTCCTCATTGTTTTTTAGTCGTTCATCTATGCCAGCCAACTGTCCCACAATCTCTTCCTTCTTCATTTCCAACGTATTCTTTTGGTTAACAAGTTGTTGCTTCTCTGGCATTTGTCCGAGGTCGCTGATGTTTAGTTGGGCCTTAGCGTTTTCAATCTCATTTTGAGCTTTTTGAAAAACACGTTGGTTCGCTTCGTTATCGCATTGTATCTCGGTTATGTGTTGCTTGTACGCATTCAACTCCTTCTCTCTTGACAACAAGGCTAACAAATGGCTTTCGTCTTTACCTGCTTCCGCATAGTAGTTGGATAGTGTAATTTCGCAGTCTTCGATTGTTTTTTGGAGAGAAGATGCTGTGGCTGTATTTTTGTTAATATTGTCTTGGAGTTCCATCCAAGCCCTCTTTATATCGCCCGCAAACAACTTAGATTCGTTGCTATCTAAGTGCCAAATCTCCCCTAATTTAACGATATTCTCTTTTGACAAGTTAATGTCTGAAAGAAGGTTACTCATGTCGTTGAGTTCCTTTGTTGCATGAGCGAGTAAGTCTTTATTTTCCATATACTCTTTTGCTTTTTGCAAAAGGTCATTTTGGGTGCGGACTATGCTTGTTTGCCAATCAGGGTATGACGCTTGCAGTCGTTCATTGAGTGCCTGTACCAAAACATCTTTCTTTTGTTTAAGATCCGCGCTCCTTTGGGTCAACTCATTTATAGAATTCTTGTTGTTTTCCAAATCGTTGTTGGCATTGATCATATTCCTTTCTGCCGCAGATTTAGCCGACTCCAATTGTTTTTTCTCCGCCGACAGCGCATTCATTTTAGACAAAAGGTCTTCTGCTTGTTTCTGTTTGTTCACCAAATTTTGGAGTTCGCTTTCTACCCTTTTTAGCGTTTGTGCTATTTGATTGGCCAAAGGTTCATCAGTATTCCATTGGTAGGCTTGTACTTTTACTGCAAGTTCCTCTTTTTCTTTTTCGAGGTCCTTTTGTATTTTCTCCAATGTCCTTCGTTGACTTTGCAATTCGCCTTCTTGGGTAAGATAAACAGTGTTTGTCTCTTTGTAGGCTGCTTCTGCTTCAGACAGATAACGTTCGGCCTCCTCTTTTTCGCTATTGATAGGTGTGAGGAGAATGTTGAAGTCTTGTCTCAACTTCTCAACGTCTAACGCTTGACCACAGACGGGGCAAGTGTCTGCATGGTCATTGATGAGTTGCATTCGGAGGTTCTTTATGTTTTCGTCCAAACTTTTACTCATCAAATCATAACGGTTTCTTGCTTTTTCAGCCTCCGTTTTCTTGGTATTGTAGAGTTGTTGCTTTTGTTCTAATTCTTGTTTATTCTCTTTCTGCTTCTCCTCCTTTTGGGTAATCTCAGACCGAAGTTTGTTGGCTCTTTCTCTTTGTTGAGAAAGTGAACTTTCTTTCGTGCCCAGCGCTGTTAATTCAGTCTTTTTCTCATTGTAGTTGCTAATCTCTTGATTGATTTTCTCTGGGTTTAGAGCCATACGTTGAGAGGAAATGTCGTTGATTTCCTTTTCTTTATTTTTCAATGCGACGGAGGCACCGTTGTGTACAGACACGCACTCTTCGCACCTCTTTTCGAGCAAAGGTGTTTTGTCTGTTCCCTCTTTCAACCTATTATAGTTGTCGGCAACCTCTTCTGCTATGGATAGAAAACTATTGAGTTGTTGTTCAATAACTTTCGCGTCGTTGTATAGTGCTTCCTTCTCTTGGTTTTGCTCTAACCAAAGAGTCTGTTTTTCGACCTCGGCAGTTTTATTGGCGAGGTGTTTTTTGCGCTCATTGAGATCGGCGCACAACGTAAGAAATGTTTCCTTTTGAGTAGCCTCTTTTTTTAAGCAATTGTCCAATTCTGCTTTGCTCCTATTCCTATCGGATAGACGTTGACGTTCTGTCGTTGTCTTTTCCCAGTCAGCGATAAATGTTACCTTCTCTTTATATTCATCGCTATCCATTATTTCTTTGTTTTTGAGCAAAGCATCGGAAGCGTTTTTAAGTTCGCTGTTGTTTTTTTCTATGGACTCGACCAACTTTATCCGAAATTCGTTAGCGCTCCTTTCTTTTTCGACTTCATCTTTCTTCTGGACAAGTTCGGCTTGGCTTTGAGTGAGTTTATCCACCTCCTCTTGAGGCAATACATAGATGTTTCTAGTGGCTAAGTTGTCTTCTTCGCTCTCCTTTTGGAGTTTTGCTTTTCTATAAATGTTTGTAATAGCATTTCCATACTTAGTAAAGATTTCAGTCTGAGTGAGTTTCTCCAATACTCTCTCCCGTTCCTTTTTATCTCCGACGAGGAAGGTGGCGAAATCTCCCTGGGCAAGCATGGCCATACGGCTGAATTGTTCAAAAGTGATGCCGACGGCATTGAGGATAGTCTCTCCGGCTTCCGAACCACTTTTTTCTTGGCCATCTACTCTTACATACCATTTCTCTTTTGAATACGTATTATTTTTAGATATTCCAAGAGTCAATTTAGCCGTATATTCTTTTCCGTCATTTCCTTCAAACAATACCTCACTATAACATTCATCGTTGTGAGAGATTCCCAATCGAGTATATTGAGAGATGCTATTGATGGAGACCGATTGATTGTTGACGGCATAAGCGTTTTTTTGTGGGTTGGCAACACCAGAAAGGCGAGGCGTCGTCTTATAAAGAGCTAAAGAAATGGCGTCAAGAAGGATTGATTTCCCCGTTCCCGTATCACCAGAAATAAGGAAAATAGATGCCCCTTGGCCTGTATTGTTATCCACAAGGTCGTTTTCGAAATCAATGTCTGCCTTCTCAATAGAAGCAATATTTCTTATATGTAATTCCTTTATTTTCATTTGGTTTGAGTTTTTTTCTTAGTTGTTGTTGATTTTTCTGTCTCGTTTTCTTCAAGAAGGGTCATCTCCTTTTTTATCTCTTCGAAAATATCTTCGATCGAATATTTTTGGAGTTGGGGATACTTATCCATCGTCTTCTTCACGAAATCAATGGGATTCTCCATTTGTTGAAGTTCTGCCAGTTCGAAAGTGGATTTATTTTCACTATTATTGTTGTTTTCTTGTTTCCCAGTCCAGATGATTTTAGGATTGTATCGGACGTACTTATATTCCTCTATAATGTTATACACTTTCTGCATGAAATTGGGCGTAATATCAGCATTGTAGGCAATACGAAGGCGAATATAGCCCTTATCATGGCTTGCAACGAAATCTTTGACGCCAACCAGCGCCTCCGCTTCCGATTGAAAGGAAGTTCCATCCAATGGCAGTGTGTAGAAATGTATCAGTTCGTCTATGCGTAATTCACGAACTTTCACGTCACCGCCTCTTTGAGTTGCCTCTACAATGCTGACGGTATGAGGATAGTTTTCGTCGCAACTGACATGAAGTGCGCTTCCCGAATATCGTATTACGCCAGAAGGATAGAGAACATCTTTCTCTAATTTATTTTGAGGATGATTGATTGTTTGCGGCTTATGTATATGGCCTAAAGCCAGATAGTCATATCCCGTACCCAATGTGCCAATCTCTTGCGTTTTTAAATTACCTATTTCATGACCTTCCGCATCAAGTCCGGTTACGGCCAAATGTGCCATCATAAAGACCGGTTTGTTGGATGTGTTTCGATCCGCCACATAGTCAAGAATGGATTGGACCAGTTCTTGTTTCTCTCCTATCATATAAGGCAAAGCAATGATAAAACCACATTCAAGCGTTATGATGTAGTCGTCTTGCCAATTCAGTTTCGAACCGGCGATTTCTTGAGTAGGGGCCGTACTGATTAGGTGGGTATTGGCCAATTTCCATAGTTTTTGTTCTGCCTCAATGCGAGATACTGAGTCATGGTTACCAGCCGCGAGAACAATCGTCATATTGGGGCATTTTTTGTGGATGTTCAAAAAATAATCCACAAAAGCCTTTTGGGTAGCCGAAGATGGCTGTTTAATATCGAAAATATCACCACTAACAAGTAGCGCATCTGGTTTTTCGTCAACGCACCATTTCTCCAATTGCTTGAAGAAGTGATCATGCTCTTCCTGACGATTATATGCTTGGTATATAATCTGTCCTATGTGTAAATCTGCCGTGTGTAATATCTTCATATTGTCTGTTTTTTAATTAAAATGATCAAAGGACTTCTTCTATTTCCCCTATTTTTTAAATTTCACATTGGAAAACCCCTATAGAATGCTAATAGCTTTCCTCTTATCTTTGTTTTGCATATTGCAAAGATAAAGAACAAGGTGTGCCAAATCCCGACATAGTCGGAATAAAAATTTATGTTTTTTATGTCAATGTTTGGATTTTTGTAGAAATTCAAACAAATAGACTTATTTCATTGCAAATATAAGGCTTTTTTTTAGTTGTTGTTGGCTACATTTTTCATTTTTCAACGCACTTCACATTTTTTTTAGAATAGTCTATCTGCTGACAAATTATTTGAAATCACGGCAAAGCAATACTTAAACATACTCACAGGCAAATGGATTATGCCGTGAGTATGTTTCTTATTTTAGAAATTTACCGTGCGAACAGGTGCAGAAAACGAACTGAAGTCGGCCTTCGCGTCTGTTAAGAAATAAACGGCTGTGTTATCGTCTTTTTCGTCATACATACTACGAAGATTAGGATATTCGTCGAGCATTGATTTTTTTGCTTCGATTCGGCTGTCCTCGACTAAAGAGGCAGAGACTCTCACCCACTCTTTGCCGTTGAAGGCGCAAATCTCCACTTTAGGGTTGGCTGCGATCTGTTTTGCCACATTCTTCTTATGACCGGTTTGGATGTAGAGTTTACCCTCGAAAATATTGACTGTTCCGAAAGGTCTCACGCGTGGTTGGTCTCCCTCAACTGTGGCGAGGTAATAAGTTTGGCACGCTTTTAAAAAATCATACACTTCTCTCATTTCTGCTGGTTTTTCTGATTTATAAGTAATTGGATCAATGGCAACAACCGTCACCGATTCTTCTGTCTGAACTTCTGTTGGTACACTTTGTTCTACTTTCGAAGAGCAACTGCACAATGCCGCCAAAAGAAGGGCCGATGTGAATACTTTTTTCATGTTTATTTATTTGATTGATATTTAAATTGCCTATAACCAATTGCGTAAACTCTCTATTTTCTAATTTTAGTAGCATTTGAAAGTTACTTTGTAAATATACGAAAAAAAGCGTAATCCATAATTTTGATTATGAATTACGCTTTTGCTATAATAGAAGCCCCGTCGATTATTTCCTAGTGAACAATCTTACGATTTCACCAATCCAAAGCACTACGGATGTGCCACCTATGATGTATAACCAATCTTCGATTTTGAGAGGAACGACATTGAACATCTCGCCACCGATGGTTACAATCAATATTTGACCAATGATGATGGCAAAGGCGATGAACAAGAATCCGCCGCAATCCTTGAAGTGGAAGGCTGAACGGCCTGTCATGAAGGCGCGTGCGTTGAACATATTCCAGAATTGAAGCATGACGAAGACGGTAAAGAACATACTCAATTCATAATCTGTCAACTTAGGATTAATCATTCTTTCAATGACATCTATTGGCTTGTCAAGATTGAAGGAAATTTGTTCCATTGGCATCCCTTGAGCCGATAGTTGAATTGCCTTCTCTGTGGTCTCTTGCAAGTTAAAGAAGTTGGCTAAATCTGCTATGCCAGACACCTCGTAGTGTTGTAAAATGTATAGAAGACCGAACAAGCCCAAGAAGAACAATAGGCCGACGCTCAAAATGCTGGTTGCCATTGCTTTGCTAATGATAAATGCCTCGCGGTCGCGTGGTTTATCGTACATAACCTTCTTCGTTGGAGGCAATGAAGCCAATGCCATAGCAGCGAAGGTATCCATAATCAAGTTCACCCACAACATTTGTGTTACGGTGAGCGGCGACTCCGTACCCATGAAAGCGCCTACCAACACGATGAAGCAGGCAACGACGTTCACCGTCATTTGGAAGAGGATGAAGCGTTGGATGTTTTGGTACAAAGAACGTCCCCACATTACGGCACGGCCGATACTGCTGAATGAATTGTCGATGATGGTGATGTCACTGGCCTCTTTGGCAACAGACGTACCGTCGCCCATAGAGAGGCCGACATGGGCAGCCTTGAGGGCTGGAGCATCGTTTGTACCGTCACCAGTTACGGCAACGACTTGGTTCTTCTTCTGCAAAGATTCTACCAAACGCTTCTTGTCCATCGGACGCGCTCTGGCAATGATTTTTAGGTCAAGCACACGATCCATCACCTCTTGATCTGTCAAGGCAGCGAATTCAGGACCCGTAATCAGATTTTTCTCCATTGTGTCGTCCTCTTTCCACAGACCGATTTGGCGACCAATCTCTCTGGCTGTTCCTGGTGTATCGCCAGTGACAATCTTAATGTTGATGCCTGCCGTCAAACACTCGCCCACAGCCTCAGGCACATCACTGCGGACAGGGTCAGCAATAGCGCAGACACCCAAGAAAGTCAAGTTGTCGGCTACCACCTTGTTCTCGACGATGGTCTTGTCTCCCTCGTTCAAGATTTGGTAGGCAAATCCCAATGTTCTCATCGCTTGGTTTTGATAGCCGAGCAACAAAGAATCGATTTCCTCTTTCGTCTTGTTGGCACAAGTGTTCTTACAAAGCGAGTGTACGATTTCAGGCGCACCCTTCACATACAAAATTGTCTTACCGTCGAGAAGTGAGGACTTCACCACCGTAGCCATGTATTTACGCTCTGTTGAGAATGGAAGTTCCTCTAAACGAGGAGCATCTTCCTTCAATGTGAGGTAGTTGATGTTGTTGGATCTCAACCACAAAAGCAAAGCGCCTTCGGTCGGGTTACCCAATACAGATGGTTTATCGGCTGAGGACAAATCCAACGAAGCCGTAGAGTTTACAGAGATACCTTCGGTAATGAGGGAACTGAGTTCGTCATCGGTCAATTTCTGGTCTGCCAACGAGAAGAAATTTGTCTCGTGGACTCTCATCTGATTTTGAGTCAACGTACCCGTCTTGTCCGTACAGATGACGGTTGTCGCTCCCATCGTCTCGCAGGCGTGCATTTTACGAACCAAGTTTTGGGTCTGTAACATCTTACGCATACTATAAGCCAAACTCAACGTTACCGCCATTGGCAAACCTTCTGGCACGGCCACCACGATAAGTGTCACGGCAATCATCAAAGTTTCAAGCGTATAGGCCAAAAGTTCGGAAATCTCTTTTCCGATGTGCATATTGATTCCGATGATAGTTGCGATGAAAGTCGCAAAGAATATAGCGACGATGGCTATGCAGACCGTTCCTTTATAAGTATCGAACTTCTTGATCAACAAATAAAAGAAGATGGCTATAGGGAGGATTAGCGTGAATGCCAAAGGATCCCAATTGAAATACACCAACAACTTGCCGACGATGATGAGAGCCGCAAACGTGTAGCTCATATTGGTAATCATCGTTCCAAGTCCGTCCAACTGCTCGTTTAGTGGAGTCTTGGTAGAATTATCGATTTGTGCAGCCTCGAACACTTTACCGTTCTCCGTATTATCTCCGACCGCAAAGACACGCATAACGCCGTGACCTTCCATTACCTTCGTTCCGCGCATGACATGGTTGGACGCAAACGTCGCTTCTTTATCAAACTCCTCTGGATTAGTCGTTTTGGAGCAGATAGGCTCACCCGTCAAGGTGGATTCGTCAACGTGGAGAGTGACGGATTCAAGCAATTCACCATCGGCCGGAATGTCATCGCCAGTCTCTATGATAACAATGTCGCCAACAACAATGTCCTTTTTGCTGACTTGGCTCATATTTCCGTTACGGATGACCTTGACAAACTCATCGTCGTTCACTTGGTTGAGAATGGCAAATTCACGGTCTGCCTTCAATTCAAAGATGAACGCCAAGCCAGTAGCCAAAAGGATGGCAACAAAGATACCTATGGGCTCAAAAAATACGCCAAGACCTTCCTGCAAACCAAAGTACTCGTAGCAAGAGATTCCAATGGACAGAGCACCAGCCACCAACAAGATTACAATCAGAGGGTCACTGAATTTCTCTAAGAATTTCATCCATAGTGGCTCTTTTTCAGGTGGTGTCAAAACATTTGCACCATTTTTTAGCCTACTCTCCAATACTTCAGCGTCGGAGAGTCCCACATAGTGATTTTTTTGCATAAAAAATTATTGAAAAATTTGAAAATTAATTACGTTTAAAGTGGTTCCTGATTCGTCTAAACGACTCAGTTTCACCATTCTGTCTTCTTGTTTTTTCTTTTATACCCAAGAAAAAAAAATGTTTGAGCAACAACAAAGCTAAAAAAAGATGTGATTAAACCGCATCTTCAACCTTTATTGCATATTTACCAAGGACAAAGTTATAGAAATTTATTTTTAGACAGATGTTTTCTGAGAATATTTCGTTTAAATGACGATATAGATTTAATCGGTTTATTTTTTTGTTGATTTTAAGAAGTTGTTACTCATAGTTGACGACCAGCCTTCTGAAGTTTTTTCAACCAAGCCTGTCAAAATTCGAGTGGTATCCAAACGATGGATTGTGGAAAGATCCTTCGCATTCATATTGTCGAACTTTTTCAGTGCACCTATGTTGGCTTCCTGGACTACTATGGCTGTAATTGATTGCGCTTACAATGCTTCTGTGCGAGCCCTTTCGCTTTCGCTCTTGCACATCTAAAAACTTTTCTATAACTTGCCACTGATTATCGGTGATATTTGTTGGATAACTGTTCATCCCTTTATTGATTGGCACCTTTAAAGTTATGAAATATTTATTTATGTATTAAATTGATAATCAACATTTCAAGTATATTTTAGAGAGTTTTTTTAGGTCTCTCAAATTAGTTTTGAATTAAATTTAAACAATTTCTAATTATGTTTAATATTGAATCATTAGAAGGTGTTTATGATGTAACCTCCAAGACTGTGTATGAAACGGGTGAGGTGCATGAGATTAAATATTGTCAGAAGTTCGCTATAGAGAAATGCAACGAGGGTTATGTTGTATTGTATAATGGAACGGATGAGGAGACAATTGACGGGAAGCCACTTGAAGGCTTGAATTTGTTTGGAAATATGGTGACAAAGGTGACTGGTCCTAAACGCCTTTTGTTTTCTAACGAAGGGGAACTTGTGGATATTCTTAATCACGAAGATATAGTCAAGTCTTTTCAGAAGGAAGTTCCTCAATTGATAGAGTCGTTTGGATCGACTGATTTGGTTGTTCAATCTGCTCAATTGCGATCGATTAGAATAGGAAACAAACTAATGTCTATGTATTTCTTAAAGAGTTTGACCTTTTTCCGGTTCTTATTTTGGAATGAAAAAAATGCGAAGGAGAGTTTGAAAGTGCAGCATTTGCACCGTGCGGATGATAGTATTCGTTTTTATTTTGATAAAAAAGAGGATCTGCTGGGCTATATTCATTACGAAACAACTAAATGCGACCAGGTTATGGCATGGAATGATTTGATTGGAGGAAAGGCAACTTTGGATTTTCTATACGCTTCTGACGGACTTCCTTGTGAGGTTGAATTTAGAGTAAAGATAGAAGTACGCAATCGAGGCTTTATACAGTATAGCGAAATAATGGTTAGACGATAACTGATTGTTGAGTATGGGGAAAACGGAAGAGTTTATTGTGAAAGGAGAAAGGTGCAATGGCAAAGTGTAATGGTAGTACGATGCCGATGATTGCCCAATTTCTTTAATCTTTTAATGAAATGATGAAAGAGCAAGACTATCCAAAGAAGATTATACAGGGGAGGAAAAACAATGGGTGTTGAATCCTAATGAAGTGTATGAAGATGTCTTGGAGGTTATGATATCCCATCATGTGCAAGATTAGTAAAATATAAAAGGATTCCACCCCGGAATCCTTTTTTCTTTCTCTCCCCTTCAATAAACTATCTTCTGTCTGATTAATTTTGTTTCGAATTAAATTTAAACAATTTCTAAATTCCGTAACAGACGAACTATTCCACAAAAAGGAATAAAAGCAGTTGGCGCCCGTTTATGCTCAAGGTCACTCAACCACTTTTTATTCCTATCTTTAAATGGTCGATATTAATCACTGATGGTCGCGCTCGAATGCCGCCAATCTCTCGTCCAAAATATCGTATTGATTGTCTTGGATGAAAGAAGTACAAGCACGCAAGCCTTCCTCTTTACTTCCAGTCGTGAGCAAAGAAATAGCACTAACACCGTAGAAAAGAAGTTCGTACATCAATTCACCACCTGTCATGTTCTTGTATCCCACTGTAAAATAGAAGCCATCACCGATTTTGCGGTCGATATCCTTTTCGTAAACAATGTGGAAACCGTGCTTCAAGAAGATCTCTTTCAAGCGAGCGGCCCTTCTTCCATATTCTTGCACACCTTCCAAGAAGTTGTATTGACCGTCGCAAGCAGCCTTGAACATTGCAGCCAATGCATATTGAGCAGAGTGAGCCGTTCCAGACGAGAGGACATAAAGGATACGGTTGACGAAGATAGTACCGAATTCGCCGATGCTGTAGCGATCTGCCAATCCTTGATAGAAACGGTGATACAATTTATCAGAAATGGCTGTGACACCAATTCTTTGACCCGCATAACTAAATGCTTTTGAGCCAGAAATCAAAAGAATATAATTGTCTGTATATTTAGCAACGGAAGGTTGGTAAGGAGCTTGGAATGGTTTGCTCAAGTCCGTACGGAAGTCCATTGCGAAATAGGCCAAATCCTCCATTACGATGACATCGTATTTAGTAGCCAACTCTCCTATTCCCTTCAACTCTTCGTCTGTCAAGCAGAACCAAGATGGGTTGTTAGGGTTGGAATAAATGATGTTGCAGATGTTGCCCTTTTTCAAGTAGCTCTCCACCTTTTCAATCAATTTTTCGCCACGATATTGGTACATATCAAACGACTCGTACTTCAATCCCAAAACGACCAGTTGCGTCTTTTGTACAGGAAAACCTGGGTCGATGAAGAGGACCGTGTCCTTCTTTGGATCGCAGTGGCCAGAAGTCAAGAAAGACGCAAAAGTACCTTGCATTGAACCAGATACAGGAACACAACCTTCCGGATTCACATCGACATCAATGAAAGCCTTGATGAAGCGTGACGCCTCTTTCTTTAAGTCTGGATGACCATCCAACATAGGGTATTTTGATGCGACGCCTTTTTTCAACGCTTCGATTTCGGCAGCAGTACCAATAGCGTCTGGCTGGATGCCAGGCACACCCATTTCCATACGGACAAACTTGTCGCCGGTTTTTGCTTCTACCTTATTGGCAATAGCCACGATCTCACGGATTGTAGCCTTTTTAAAGTCAGGCAAGTGAAAGCTGTCAATCACTTCTTTCACCACCTCGTAATTTATTGGGGTTGACTTCATTTTTTATTTAAAATTTAAAAGCATCCGCCATAATTTGGATGCCGAATTGTTACTTATAATTCAATTTTTTGGAAGATGAGGCAATCTTGCCAACCGTCAGCGTTCTTGTTCCACGACTTCAAGTGGCCGCACTCCTCAAATCCTGCCCCACGGAAGAGTTTGATGCTTGCCGTATTGCCCTCATTGACATGGCAATAGAGTTGATGCAATCGGAGCAGACGAAATGCATAGTTGCACATAAGATGCAATGCCTGAGATGCGTACCCCCTTGACTGATAGTTCCTATCGACAAGGATTCCTACCCCAGCACGGTTGTGATAAGGATCGAAATCAAAGAGGTCAATGGTGCCGATGGCTTTCCTTTCGTTCTTTAATTCTATCATCAACCGCAACTGTCTGGAGGTGAAGATGTCAACGCTCTGTTGTTTAATATACTCTTTTAGCATATAATAAGAATACGGGGTAATGGCATTGCCGTCAGCCCAAAAGAGATCGTCGTTCTCCCAGACATAAAGGCAAGCCAAGTCGCCCGGCTCGAGCGCCCTCAGCCTTATCTCTCCATTCTCCAGATTGCTCATGGCTTAACGCAAGCGATCCATTGACCTGACCAACTCTTCGTCCTTGTGTATAGCTTTGTTTGCCAAAAACACAAAAATGATGTTGAGGATTGGGAAAATCATCGGAAGTTTGTAGGCGGTCTCCGTAATTTCAAACTTCGCATTGTTGATGAACAAATAGACGAAGAACATAATGCAGAAACCGATCCACAATAGGATGTTAAGCACGCACAAGCGACTTTGAAGCATTCTGTCTTTATAACAGAAGATAGCACCTGCCGAAAGAATCGTGGACAAAATGGTCAACACGAGCAGAGGCCAAGTGGAGTACAACAACTCCCCATTCTGGCTAACGCCCAACAAACCAAACTCGTATGAGCCAGAAGAGGGTGTGAATAAAACTTCCAACGGGAAGAAAAACATTACTACAGAAAGAACTGTAGCGATTAACAGATAAACAGTTTGAATTCTTTGAATCATAATTTATAAATGTTATTTCTTGAAATTCTCAGCAATATTACGACCTGCTTCCAAGGCCTTCAAGTTCATATTTACAACCTCTTCGCCTTTTTTGCCGAAGATGGAGCGGATACCCTCCTGTATCTTATCGAAGGAGATGCCCAAGAATGGCGTCGCGGCACCCAACATTACTATGTTGGCCACACGGGGAGAACCGACCTCCTTGGCTATTTTGTCAACATCGATAAGCACATGGTTCTTTACCTTCTTCACCTCGTCGATAACCGTTGAAATCGCTGGGTAATCTGGAATATTGACCAATGGCACTTCATTCGTCACCACATAGCCATCTGCCTTCAAATAAGGCAAATAGCGTAATGCCTCCATAGGTTCGAGAGAAACAATCATATCGGCGGAACCCAAGGCAATCAAATCAGAGGCAATCGGTTCGCTTGAAATACGAAGGTTGGACTGTACGTCGCCTCCACGCTGGCTCATGCCGTGAACCTCCGCTTGTTTCATATAAAGATTATTCTTTACCGCCGCTTCTCCTATGACGGCAGCAATAGACAGAATGCCTTGACCTCCTACTCCACAAAGAATAATATCAACTTTCATTATAACTTACATTTGTTTTCGAAGAGTAATACTCTCCACCTGTTTTACATACAAAAAAAAGAGAAACTCCTTTTACGACGGAATTTCATATTTATCGCAAATATAACAAAAATATGTCGAGTGCGAGCCTTTCATTGAAAAAATGGCTCTTATTTACGCCATAATCGACTGCAAGCACCCCTTTCTTACAACTTTTATTATTCTTAACATTTCAACTTGCGGTGCTGACCACATTTACATAAGTATAGTTTAGACAGTCATTTTAGAAGAAAACTGCCCAAGCAAAACAACTTTAAGAAGAAAAGCCGTTTGTTTTTTTTGTCATTTTGTCGGATGTTCAACAAGGCTTGACTACTATTTGACAAGTCAGACAAGTGAAAAATTGACTAATTGCTATGTTTTTGACCAAACCATATTGGTAGTTACGCAGACTTTTTGTAATTTTGCACGTCGATAATTATTAATTTAAGGATAAAAAAATGAATCAAGTTTCAGCTCGTTTAGCAGCATTGTCGCCTTCTGCAACTCTCGCTATGTCTCAAAAGAGTAGCGAATTGAAGGCTCAGGGTATTGATGTGATCAACCTTAGTGTCGGAGAACCAGATTTCAACACTCCAGACCACATTAAAGAGGCTGCAAAAAAAGCTATTGATAATAATTTTTCATTCTACTCTCCAGTTCCAGGTTATCCTGCATTGCGTAAGGCAATCTGCGAGAAGCTTAAGAACGAGAACAACCTCGAATACAAGCCTGAGCAAATCGTTTGTTCAAACGGTGCAAAGCAATCTGTATGTAATGTAATCCTTTGCCTTGTTGACAAGGGTGACGAGGTTATCGTTCCTGCTCCTTATTGGGTTAGCTACATTGAGATGGTGAAGTTGGCTGAGGGTACGAATGTAATCGTAGAGGCAGGCTTGGACCAGAACTTCAAGATTACTCCTGCTCAATTGGAGGCTGCAATCACGCCTAAGACGAAGGCATTGATCCTCTGCTCCCCTTCTAACCCAACTGGTAGCGTTTACTCTAAGGAGGAACTCGCTGGCTTGGCTAAGGTTATTGCAAAGCATCCAAATGTATTCGTTATTGCAGACGAGATTTACGAGCACATCAACTATGTTGGTAAGCACGAAAGCATCGCTCAGTTCGATGAAATCAAGGATCAAGTTGTCATCATCAACGGTGTTTCTAAGGGTTACGCTATGACTGGATGGCGTTTGGGATGGATCGCTGCTCCTGAGTGGATCGCTAAGGCTTGCAACAAATTGCAAGGTCAATATACTTCAGGTCCTTCTTCTATCACTCAAAAGGCTTGCGAGGCTGCTTATACAGGCGACCAATCTTGCGTAGAGACAATGCGCCAAGCATTCCAACGCAGACGTGACCTCGTGGTTAAGATGGCCAAGGAGATCTCAGGCTTCAAGATTACTATTCCTGAGGGTGCGTTCTACCTCTTCCCTGAGTGCAGTTCTTACTTCGGCAAGAAGACTGCCAAGGGTCAGACAATCAACAACTCTTCTGATTTGGCTCTTTACCTTTTGGAAGAAGGTCACGTTGCTTGTGTAGGTGGTGACTCTTTCGGTTCTCCTAACTGCATCCGTATGTCTTACGCTACTTCTGATGAGAAGTTGGTAGAGGCATTCAACAGAATGAAGAAAGCCCTTGACGCTTTGAAATAAGAGTTCATAGGGTCTATATAATTTGAGCGGGAATATGTTTTTCATGTTCCCGCTTTTTTTCTCTTCACCCCTACCTTTGTTTACTTATGACTTATATATATCAAAAAAAGGACGAATTCGTTTCAAATTCGTCCTTTTCCCGTTGGAGTAACATTCGCCTTTTTATGCCATATGGGGCAATTTGTTCTGATTGAGCAACTTGATTGCCGAAATCAAATCCTTGGTTTTAGTTTGAAAAACGGTAATTCCTCTGACCTTTAAACCGAGACTATCGTCTTCGTTCAATGTGACCACACCATCAACCCCCATCTCTTTGATTGTAGATGAGAGGTTTTTAGAAACGCTTGAAGAAAGTCCTGAATTTGATGTCCATTGGATTTGATGTGTAAGCGTATCGTAAACACACACGAAATTTTTGGCATTGATGTCGTCTGCAATTGTGAATTTGCGTTCGTCATCGTTCTGAACTGGAAATAAAACCTTCATTGAAACTTAAGTTAATTAAGGGGCTAATCCCCCCGATTTCTAATTCTACATTTAGGGATCTTTAGGAAACTGTTCGCGAACTTTTGAAATCTTGTCGTCGTCTTGATGTTACTCAATCATAGGGCCTATGTGCTTTGTAACGCCTTTGTCTCAGCGTCTTTGACCCTTCTCTCAAATTCTCAATCCTTCTAACCAAGACTTCAATTGCCACAAGCAATTTGAAAAGTCCCCTTATTAATTGGAACACGTTGATGTGTATAAAATCTACACGAAATTCTCAATGCAAAAACCGTGCCATCTGCGACAAAACAAATGTTTTTGTCGTCGAAATGCCCTATTTCATCTTTAAAGTAGTAAGATATTCCTTTTGTTCAGGTGTGATGCGAAAACTTTCTTTCGCTTTTTGAATGGTTTTGTTGTGTGTCCAAGGTGCCAGTACCCCTTTCTCTATGTAAGGGATTGTTGACTCCCATTGTTTCGCCAAAGCTGTTGCGAAAAACCAAGCCACCATCATCTTCATATAATACTCTTCGCTTCTTGACGCAGCCGGAATTTCAAGGTATTGGGGCTGAAAATCATCGTCGAGGAAATGACTCATCAACATCTCTATTCCAAATCGGCTGGTGTATGTATGGTTAGAGGAACTCCACTCTCTAATCTTTACGATCAGTTTGTCCTTATGCTTGGCAAACACTTTGGGAGATAAAATGTCGCAAACAGCCCAATTGTCAATATAGGGCAAAAAACGCTCCGTTTGGATAACGCATTCATCGTAATCCTTCATCTGTGAGAGCAAGAGCGAATGAAGCATATTCTCGTCGTAATAGGTATGCGGCAAAGCATTCAGAAAAGTTACACATTCGGTCGATTTGGAAAACTCTTTTGCAAATTTGCGCAACAAAGGAACTCTTACACCGATGAAAGACTCTTCCGGAATGCCTGGCGTCAATTTCGCTTGGAAAGCCGCATATTCCTTGTCTTGCAACTCGAATAGTTGTTTTTGGAGTTTTGTAAGCATATTTTGTTTATTTAAAGGGAAAAAAAATTCCCCAATTTTAAAATCCCACAGTTTGGGAGAGTATTTATTTTGCCATTTTGATGATTTTCATTCATCTAATCTCCCCATAATAAAAAAAGAAGGAAGAGGTTTTGCCTATCCTCTTCCTTTCTTTTTAATATAGAGTCTTACCTTCTATTATTTTAGAATTTACTGCAAAGAATTCCGAATGCCTTTGACAATCCATCGATGTTTTTACCTCCGGCTTGAGCGAAGAAAGGTTGGCCACCGCCACCACCTTGGATTTCCTTAGCGGCATCGCGAACTATCTGAGTCGCATTGTTACCTGCGGCAACCAACGAATCAGAAAGAGCAACTGTCAATGTAGGTTTGTTGTCGTTTGAAGTAGCGGCAACGAATGCCATATCCTCTTTCACCGTGTTACGGATTTGGAAGGCAATTGACTTAACCATATCAGGAGCATAAGCACCTTGTAAAGTGATGAGTTTTACGCCGCCCTTGTTTTCTGCCTTGGCAATCAAAGCGTCCTTCATTTGTGCGATTTTCTCTTGTTGATATGCCTCTACTTGCTTCTTCAACTCTGCATTTTCCTCCATTGCCTTCTTGATAGATTGCACCAAGTTAGCTGTGTTATTGAAGATACCCTTTAATTCGCGAACCATATCTTGAAGATCGTCCATAGACTCCTCTACCTTAGCGGCAGAAATTGCCTCGATACGACGAACACCTGCTGCTACAGAACTCTCGGAAATGATGCGGATCATACCGATTTCACCTGTTGACTTAACGTGAGTACCACCGCAAAGTTCCATAGAAGGACCGTACTTAATCATACGAACCGTATCGCCATATTTCTCACCGAACAAAGCGATGGCGCCCATTTCGCGAGCCTTGTCGATAGGAAGATCACGGAACTCCTCCAATTGGATGTTCTGGCGGACCATTTCGTTAGCCAACTTCTCTGCTTGACGAAGTTCTTCGTCTGTTACCTTTTGGAAGTGAGAAAAGTCGAAACGCAAAGAGTCTGCAGAGACCAAAGAACCTTTTTGCTCAACGTGAGTACCAAGAACTTGACGCAAAGCATAGTCCAAAATGTGAGTTGCCGTGTGGTTGCAAGCCGTTTGTTGACGCTTCTTCAAGTCAATTACTGCACGGAAAGAAGACGAAAGGTCTGCCGGCATCTTCTTCATCAAATGCACAGTCAAATTATTCTCCTTCTTGGTGTCAATAATCTCATATTTAACGCCATCAGCCTCAATATAACCAGAATCGCCCATCTGACCACCCATTTCAGCATAGAATGGAGTTTTGTCAAATACCACTTGGAACAACTCTGTATTCTTTTGTTTAATCTTACGGTAGCGCAAGATATCGATGTCTGCCTCAAAGAAATCGTAGCCGATGAATTCAGACTCTCCCTCCTTCAATGTCACCCAGTCGCCAGTCTCGACAGAAGCGGCGTTACGAGCGCGCTCCTTTTGCTTTTGCATCTCAACGTTGAACTCCTCCTCGTTGATTGTCATTCCATTCTCACGAAGGATCAACTCAGTCAAATCGAGAGGGAAACCGAATGTATCGTACAAAGTAAATCCATCCACACCCGAGATTTGAGTCTTTCCGGCTGCCTTAGTATCAGCCATTACCTTATCCAACAAGCGGATACCTGTCTCCAAAGTTCTCAAGAAAGAATCCTCCTCCTCTTTGATTACCTTAACGACAAGTTCTTGTTGAGCCTTCAACTCAGGATAAGCCTCGCCCATGCTATCAATCAAGGCTGGGAGCAACTTATAAAGGAATGCCTGCTTTTGGCCGAGGAATGTATATCCGTAACGGACAGCACGGCGAAGAATTCTTCTGATTACATAACCAGCCTTAGCGTTTGAAGGCAACTGGCCATCTGTGATAGAGAATGAAATGGTACGGATATGGTCGGCGATTACACGCATTGCGATGTCAGTCTCCTTTGCCTTGCCATATTCGCACCCACAGATCTTACCGATTTCCTTAATGATTGGTTGGAAAACGTCGGTGTCATAGTTAGACTGCTTACCTTGAAGAGCCATACATAGACGCTCAAATCCCATACCTGTGTCCACGTGCTTTGCCGGAAGTTGCTCCAAAGAGCCGTCAGCCTTACGGTTGAATTGCATAAACACGTTGTTCCAAATCTCGATTACTTGAGGGTGGTCGTGGTTTACAAGGGAGAGACCATCCACCTTCTTGCGCTCTTCGTCAGAACGAAGGTCGATGTGAATTTCCGAACAAGGTCCGCAAGGTCCCGTGTCACCCATTTCCCAGAAGTTATCGTGTTTGTTACCGTTTATAATACGCTCTTTTGGAAGGAATTGAGCCCAAATTTCAGCAGCCTCTTCGTCTCTTGAAAGGCCTTCTTCTGCGCTTCCCTCAAAAACGGTAGCGTACAATCTGTTTGGATCGATTTTCAAAACATCCACCAAATATTCCCAAGCCCAAGTGATGGCCTCTTTCTTGAAGTAATCGCCGAAAGACCAGTTTCCAAGCATCTCGAACATGGTGTGGTGGTATGTGTCATGTCCTACCTCCTCCAAGTCGTTATGCTTACCGCTTACACGCAAACACTTCTGAGAGTTCGCGACACGAGGGTACTTACGAGGAGAGTTTCCAAGGAAGATATCCTTGAACTGGTTCATACCCGCATTGGTGAACATTAACGTCGGGTCGTTCTTTACGACCATAGGAGCCGAAGGGACAATCGTGTGCCCTTTCGAAGCGAAGAAATCAGTGAACGATTTGCGAATTTCCTTTGCTGTCAACATGATTATTACTATTTATTTTTTCCAAAATCACCTTTGGATTTTCTATTTACCTGTTTTTGAATCGGCAGAACACCTCTACCTCATCATCTTGCAAAATTAAGAGAAATATATCTGATTTGAAAAAATAGCTTAAGTTTTTTGAAACAAATCTGATGGTTTTC
Organism: Paludibacteraceae bacterium; assembly: GCA_024401455.1. Classification (GTDB taxonomy): domain Bacteria; phylum Bacteroidota; class Bacteroidia; order Bacteroidales; family Paludibacteraceae; genus RGIG10190. The sequence goes on from JAKSLA010000023.1 coordinate 31,012, forward strand.
CTTAATTTATAAGGATAGCCTTCCCCTTTGCGGGCTTCACTCAATGCTTACACAAAACTTAAATGCCATCATCGCCTATTTTGTAATGATGTATTTTACTCCTTTACCTATAATCAAACCACGACAACTCTCTGACGCTTTTACTCCCAAGATATTGTATCGAGGCTCTTGGCGGATGATATCGGTCTGACTAACCTCTTGAATGTCAGTTGCATTCGAATCGCAGACATAATCATACTCAATAACCTGAGTATCATATATATAGTCACAAGATATTTTAGGATTGGCAAGTGCATTGCCGTTATCGTCGCAAACCAATGCAGCAGGAATAACAACCTCTATTGAGTCTCCTGGCAACAAGCCACGAAGCGATTCCTCCGAACGGATGGATCCTATTGAGAAATAAGCATCTTTATAAAGCGGAGCAACTCCTATGTTTGTCACAGTCAGCCTCGTTTGGATGCCGTCACTTTTACAATTAGTAACCACGAAATGGTAACCTGTAGCCATACTACATTCTTTGAAACGCTTAGCATTGTTGTAGGGATTTCTACCCGACGGATTGTTGTTGGCTATCATAAAGGTAATATGATACTTCGCCGACTGTTCTTCCCAAGTATGGCCATACATGCCCTGAGGATTAGTGAAATCGGTTTGGTCGTGTGCTGTATAATAACTAACCTCTCCTCCACAAACACCACTGTTCCATCGGTTCTTTCCCATCGCAATCCAATTGTATTCATTAAAGCCATCGTCCGAACCGATTTCGTGGTTCTCGTGCATAAACGAATCGTCGAAGAGACCGAATGTCAATCCTTGCAACTCTTTATCTGCGGCGAAGGGCGTATATTGCTTGTCGGCGGCATCAATGCTAATAGACCACGGAAGTTTTTTCATCACCGATGAAAGGTGAATGAAAAACTCTTTTTGGTATTCTTTCGTAGGAAAATTCGTCCCGAATTCAATTTTTGTCCCATTATCGTCATAAATATGATATTCAGACCAATGGCCGAAACCCACTTCCAAGAACGCTATGCGAGGGTCTGTATCGTATTTTTCCGAGAAATCGGTGTAAAATTGTTTCGTAAAGCGCTTAAGTTCACTATTGCTCCAATCGGCATAATAGGTTTCTCCATCTCCGGCCACTTTTTTATAGGTCTCGTGATAATTGCTTAAGGCTTTAATGTAGTCAGGCACGCCTGTTGTTCCCGGCTTGTCGTCCACCATCTTCACGCCCGGATACTCATAAAAGAAGCGCACAACGGCCTGATGGTTACGGCTTTTAATATCGTCGAGCAGTCGTTCTAAATAACTCCAATCGTATATTATTGTTCCATCGCTATCACACCCTTTCACCACCTTGCAAGGAGCAATGTACGAGAATTCCAAAGCATGGCTTTCCCCATAACTGGCCAAACGGCTTTTGGCTTCATCGGGCCACAACACCAATCCTGTCATCGGTTGAACACCTTGCACATGTGCATCAAGTTTGATTTGTTTCCAATCCGATGCCATACTATTCAACGCAAAAATCAGTTGGAGACCCCATAAAAGTATTCTTTTCTTCATAATTCATATCTAATTGATAACCTTCAAAAGTAATAATTTAGTACCAAAATCAACGTATTACATACAGTTTTTCGTCTAAATTACAGTCACTTGACTAATGGATTTTTTTTCTTTTTAATCCAACAACTACCGCAAATACGCAATGCACTGAAAATCAACATTTAGAAAATCCGAAATGAAAGCCGACTTGATTTTATGTAGGAGTGATTTCCTAAAATTCAAACTTTATGCCTATTTTTGCGAAATAGGATTCCATGAAATGGAATGAATTTTGTTTTACGAATAGTTGTGGCATGCATGACTATTCAAGCATACGACAAAAAAAATAAGAAAATCATGGCTAAAAAAGAGAAATTTCAATATAATCCGATTACGCTGACATTTGAGCGTATTGACAACACGATTAAGCACAAACTGATGAAGTTCAGTTACCATCTCCTATCCAGTTCATTGACAGGATTGGCGTTGTTTGTCGCATTCGTTTTGATATTTCCTTCGCCACGCGAACGTATTCTTCGCACCGAACGAGCTCAACTTGAAACTCAATATGAATTGCTGAACAAGCAGTTGGACCAAATACAAGAGGTTTTGACGGATATGCAGCAACGTGACGACAACCTTTATCGCGTCGTCGTACAGGCAGAGCCGATTCCTTCAGACGTTCGCACCATGATTAATGAAGAAAAGTACGACGATTTCCACAAAAAGAGCAATTCGGATTTGGCTTACACTACGTCCAAGAAGATGGACGCCATTCGCAGACAGCTTTATATCCAAACGAATTCATTCGATGAAATCGTCAATTTGGCGAAAAACAAAGAGGAAATGTTGCTTTGCACTCCATCAATTCAGCCGGTACTTAACAAGGACTTGAACCGCATGGCTTCTGGTTATGGTGTTCGTATCGACCCTATTTACCACACCCCTAAATTCCACGCTGGAATGGACTTTTCTGGCGATCGAGGCACGGAGATTTATGCGACGGCTAAAGGCGTCATCGAGTTCAAGGGATGGAAGCAAGGTTATGGTAATTGTATCATCGTGGACCATGGTTTTGGCTACAAGACGCTTTACGCCCACATGGACAACTTCAAGGCAAAACAAGGAGCGAAAGTAAACCGTGGTGATGTAATCGGCTTCATGGGATCTACAGGAAAATCAACGGGTAACCACCTTCATTACGAAGTTCACTACAAAGGCAAACCGACCGATCCACGTAACTACTACTTTATGGATTTGAATCCAGAAGAGTACGACAAGATGGTGCAACTCTCCTCAAACTACGGAAACGTGTTTGACTAAGAAGGGATAAAAAAAGGCAAACATCGGAAATCGGGAATTTATCGAAGTCCCCAAAATCCAAGCATCATGAACAATAAGGTCTATTATAAAATAGGTGAAGTGGCAGAACTATTGGATGTTCCGCAGTCAACACTCCGCTATTGGGAGAAGGAATTCTCCGAAGTTTCCCCAAAAAAGAATGAAAAAGGCACTCGATTTTATACAGAGGAGAACTTAAAAGACCTTCGTATAATCAAGTATCTTCTTAAAGAAAAAGCGCTTACGATAGAAGGCACGCGTTTGAAATTAAAAGAAAACAAAACTGACGTGTCAAATAATTTTGAAATTATAGAAAAACTAAAAAATATACGCGAAGAGATTCTTGAGTTAAGGGCTTCTTTCGACAAGATTATGAAAAATGCAGAGGCGGAAGAATAGCCGTCTCTTTTGTAGATAATATCCCATGCTTACATTCGTAGATATATTAGAATACGTAGGAACATTCGCTTTTGCCATTAGTGGTATTCGTTTGGCATGTCAGAAAGACTTTGACATATTTGGCGCCTACGTTGTCGGACTTGCCACGGCCATTGGAGGAGGAACGATTCGTGACCTATTGCTTGACATCACTCCGTTTTGGATGACCCAGTCAAGTTACTTGATTTGGTCAGGCATTGCCCTACTCTTTGTCTGTCTCTTCCGCAAATACTTGGTTAGGCTGGACATCACTTTCTTTATATTTGACACCATTGGATTGGCACTTTTTACGGTAGTAGGCATTGAAAAAACACTTTCCATGGATTTTCATTATCCATTTTGGGTGGCTATCATCATGGGAACAATCACGGGTGCGGCCGGAGGTGTAATTAGGGACATTTTCATCAATGAAATACCTCTTATATTTAGAAAAGAGATATATGCTCTCGCCTGCATAATCGGTGGAATCACCTACTATTTCAGCCTAATGCTTTTTGACAACCTCGTGATTGTGCAGATTATCAGTTCGGCAAGCATTTTCATAACTCGAATAATAGCGGTTAAATACGAAATCGGGCTTCCTCATATCAAAGGAGAAGAGTGCGATTAAATCGTCAACACAAACATATAACTATTTAAAAATCTTGCAATTAAAAAATTGACGAATAATTCATACTGTTTTTTTTGCCTAATCTTTCTACTTTGTTTTAATTTGCCAGTGAAGAAAAACCAAATACATCATTGTATTACTTAAATTTAATGTAGAATGGAAAACAAGAGAATCCATTTGCGTCGAAACCTTTGGGTTGGCGCATTCATGCTTTCATCACTGCTATCGACTGGCAACGCTTGGGCAGTAGATCCATGCTCCCAGACCACGCCATTAAGCGGTGGTACAACAATCAACAATCAAAACAAAACAGGAAAGACTTCCACAGGTTATGATTATGAAATCTGGCGTGATGGAAACGGAGGTTCCTTGACCTTGTATCCAAAAGACGCTTGCTTTAAAGCCGAATGGAACAACGCAGGAGACTATTTGGGTCGTGTAGGTAAAACATTCAACAAGCCAGCTTGGAACAATTTGGGTGGCGATCTTATTGCTAACTATGCATATAAGAAGAGCGGTAATGATGGAGGAACCTATTCATACATAGGCATCTACGGTTGGATGGATAATCCACAAATCGAATATTATATCGTTGACGACTGGTTGCACGACCGTGGTAATCCGGGTGGTTCATACATAGGATCCAATATGGGCACCATCGTGGTTGATGGTGACGAATATGTAGTTTGGTCTGGTACTCGTACGGGTGCGTCCAAGTGGGGAAACTCTACATTTACACAAATATTTAGTATCCGTAAGACTCGCCGTCAATGCGGTACTATCAATGTTTCTGAGCACTTCAGACAATGGAACAAGTTAGGTTTGAAACTTGGACAGATCATGGAGTCTCAAATTTTGGCAGAGGCCGGTGGTGGTTCTGGTTATGTAGATTTCACCTATGCTACTATTGAAATTGGCAAAGCAGATGCCGGTTCAAATGACAACGGTGGCAAAGAGCAATCAACCACAGACCCATGCGAGAAGACTTCCAAATATTCCGGTGGAACACTTGTTTCTACAAACGGAATCAAGGACATCGGCAATGGTTACAACTACGAGTTGTGGAGAGAGCGTGAAGGTCAAGGCTACATGAACGTATTCGGAGGTGATGCAGATTGTGCATTCAAGGCCCATTGGGAAAACTCGGGCGACTATTTGGCTCGTGTTGGCTACTACGATGGCCCTGCCACAAAGAAGTACACTGAATTGGGCGAAATCACTGCTGATTACAATTATACTAAGTCAGGTAATGCTGGAGATTATTCATACATCGGTGTGTATGGTTGGACAAAATCTCCAATGATTGAGTATTACATCGTAGATGACTCGTACAATGGAATGGGAAAACCTTATGGATCAGAGCCAATCGCTCAATATTCTCTTGACGGTGCGACTTACACGTTGTATAAGGGTATGCGCTACAATGCAGCTAACATTACAGGCACTAACACAGACTTCCCTCAAATCTTTGCCGTGCGTTCTTCTGCTCGTTCATGTGGACACATCTCTGTAAGCGAGCACTTTAAGAACTGGGAAAAGAATGGCATCCAACTTGGTGGAATTTATGATTGTAAGATCGTTTGCGAAGCAGGTGGCGGAAATGGTACAATCGAATATACGTATGCTACGATGTCTTGGGACGGCAAAGGAGGTGGTTCATTAACACCATCTGAGCCTTCTGAGCCAGAAGGTCCATACAAGGAAATCATTTCTATCCCTGGAAAAATCGAGGCAGAGGACTACGACAAGGGCGGAAATGGATTCGGTTATTACGATACAGACAACAAAAATGAAACAGGCAAATATCGTAATGATGGAGTGGATATCGAGGCTGGAGGCACAGGCTATGCAATCGGTCACACCACAACGGATGAATGGTTAAAATACACCATTAAGGTAGAGAAGGATGGCAAGTATGACATCTATGCAAATGCATCTAATGGTTCAACTGACATTGAGTTTAATCTTGAATTGGACGGCAAGTCATTGTGTACTTTGTCTGGCAGTGGAAACGGTGGCAATGATTGGGACACGTACAAACTCATTTCCAAGAAGTCTGTAACGCTTACAGCAGGCGAGCACACATTGAAGGTTAAGTACGGAACAATGTATTGTAACTTGGATTACATCGAAATCGTTCCAGAGGGCGAAGGCGGTGGCAGCCAAGGTGGTGGCGAGACCCCAGAAGTCCCAGGAACTACTGCTTCAGGCTCATTCTTCGATGAAAACGGCGCTTATTTTGGTCCTGAATGCGAGAGCGACGGCACACAAAAGAGCGGAGCTTTCTACACAGGTGTTTACCCTTCTCCATTCAAGACTTACTTGGGCAAGAGCGACGAGGAGATTCAAGGCAAGTTGGATAAACTTTGGAACCACTACTTCAAAGGTGACAACAACAGCAAGGTTTATTACGAGAATGGCAACGAGGCTTACATCAAGGACATCAACAACGACGATGTTCGTTCAGAGGGTCAGTCTTATGGTATGATGATCTGTGTTCAGACCAACCACAAGACAGAATTCGACAAACTTTGGAAGTTTGCTAAGAGCCACATGCTCCACACTTCCGGACAATGGGAAGGATACTTCAAGTGGAAGTGTAACCCAGACGGTTCTGCTCAAGATGCCAACTGTGCTCCTGACGGTGAGATGTACTTTGTAACTTCACTTTTGTTGGCTGCCAACCGTTGGAACGACAAGTCGTATGCTGACGATGCCAACTACTGCTTGCAAAGATTCTGGAAGAACGGCAACGGTTCTTTGTTCAACGAGAGCTATAAGATCATCACGTTCCAACCATATAACTGCTCTAACTTCGGAGATCCATCTTACGACCTCCCTGCATTCATCGAGTTGTTCGCAAGATGGTCTAAGTCTAACAACTCTAAGTGGGAAGGTTGCTTGGCTCCTACCCGCGGTCACTTGAAGGCATCTTGCCACTCTTCATCAGGTTTGTTCGCCGACTATTCTGAGTTCAACGGTCAACCAACCACTGGTGGTTTCAGTTCCAACTCCAACAAGTACATGTATGACGCTATGCGTTGTGCGATGAACGTAGGTATGGACTACTACTTGTTCGGTGCAGACAAGAGCACACAAAAGGACATGATGACTCGTTTGATCAACCACTTCGAGAAGGATGGTTATGCTCACGCTCGTTTCAATTGGGATGGTTCAGGGGCTTCTGAAGAATATACCGTTGGAGAGTGCGGTGCTAACGCTGTAGGTTGCTACGCATTGATGGACGACCCTGCAAACGACAGCAAGGTCAAGACCAACTTGAAGAAGGCTTGGGACGGACAATTGATGACCGGTCGATATCGCTACTACGATGGTTTGGTTCACTACTTGTCAATGCTCCACTTGTGCGGAAGCTTCAAGATTTACAAGCCAGCTCCATCTATCGAGGAGAAGACAGTTGAGGGAGGCAATTCCGTTATTTTCCAAGGTGTAGAATACACGGAAGACACAAACATCACAGCGTTTGAAGATTGTCAATTGTACAATGTAAACATCAAAGTTAATATCGACATCGATATTAGTGCAAACGACGATGTTCAAATTTCAGAAGAGGTTTCCCTCTACCCTAACCCAGCATCAGGCGAATTCTCTATCAAGAGCAACAAGTCAACCAAGTCTATTGCATTGACAAACATGATGGGACAAGAGGTTTACACTCAAGCAGGTGCAGACAACATTCAAATCAGCCTTCCTGCTGGTTCTTACATGGTGAAGGTAATCATGGAGGACGGTGACAGCAAGATGCTTAAGTTGTTGGTTAAGTAATTACATACACTTCTATAAAAAAGGCAACTCAAACGGGTTGCCTTTTTTTTTGTTTTTCCCATGTTTCTTTCCTGCTTTTGAATGACTTGGCATTTCCTATCGCATAGTTGCTCATTTAGAGAAGAAAGAAGATAGTATATCAATATGAAATCAAAACATTTTGACTATCTTTGTGTTAGAAAGATGAGCGATCCATTTGCTTCTAAAAGAATTTTAAATTAAATATACAACATGACAAAAGAAGGATTATTGAACTCCGTCATTTCTAAGACAGGGTTAAGTTCTGCTGATAGCAAGAAAGCTTTGCAAGCAGTTATTGAATCAATCACAGATGAGTTGAAGAGAGGCGGAAGCGTACAACTTATCGGTTTTGGTACGTTTAGTGTGGATGAGCGCGCTGCCCGTGAAGGCAGAAATCCTGCTACAGGAGAGAAGATGCAGATTCCAGCGAAAAAAGTGGCAAAATGGAAGCCATCAAAGGGCTTGATTGACTAAGCTTGGACTATCAAGAGAAAATAGAAAAGGAGGTCTTTTGAACCTCCTTTTTCTATTTATATATAAATCGTTTTTATTTATTGTTTTCAAACACTTTGTTCTTTGCTACGGTTGCCACAAATTCCTTCAAATAGAAGGGTTCAAAGTAAGCCACATCTTCAAACTTCTTTTGATTGAACGCTGCATGAGATAGTTCAACCATATCCGTTGCTAAAGGAACGACGTTTTCTATCAATTTGAAATTAGGTCTATTGAGCGCCGATTGACATTTAGACGCGCCATTTCCGAAAAATAGGACATTCTCCTTAATATCCAAATAGGAATTTTCATCGATGATATCCGCACTTGTCTCTCTCTTTTGGCATAGAGATTTGTCATAAAAGGCTGTGTAAACCTCCATCCTTCGGGCATCGATCATAGGACAAAGGAGCGAATTCTCTCCCACCTCATTGTTTTTCAATACGTGGTTAGCCATCACTTCCAATGTATTCACAGAAATCAAAGGGACGTCCAAACCATAACACAATCCCTTGCTGGTTGAAACGCCGATACGGAGACCTGTATAAGATCCTGGCCCACAACTTACGGCCACGCCATCAATCTTATAACCCTCTTTTTTCGCATAGTCCATCATCTCCTCGATGAATTTTGCCAATGAAACGGAGTGTGACATTCCGTCGTAATTCTCCTTGTGCCAGACTATTTTCCCTTCAGTTGACAATGCTACGGAGCATATTTCTGTCGATGTTTCTATGTTTATTAATGTTGCCATTTCATTTTGCCAATTAAATCTCTACAAAATTACATTAAATTCGGACGAATTTTATAAAAAAGAAGAAATTAAAAATTAATTTTGTGGTTTAGAACATAAAAGGTAAAAAGATATGGTATTGTCAATGACTGGATTCGGTAAAGCCACGTGCGAAATATCGAATAAAAAAATAACTGTAGAGATAAAGTCACTCAATAGCAAACAGTTAGATTTGTCCACTCGTATTCCGAGCATTTATAAAGAGAAAGATATTGAATTGAGAAATATCATCTCCCAGAAACTTGAAAGAGGAAAAGTGGACATGTGCATCTTTGTAGAAAACATTGGCAAAGAGACTACTGCACAACTCAACCTCCCTATCATAGAAGGTTATTATAACCAAATCATGGAGGTTTCCCAAAAATTGAACATTCCCCAACCGACCGACTGGTTTCAAACATTGCTTCGTATGCCAGACGCAATGAAAAGTGATATCCAGGAGTTGGACGAATCAGAATGGGATGCAGTGAAAAATACGTTCCTCAAAGCGGTTGACAACTTGATTGCGTTCAGAACCCAAGAGGGTGTTTCCCTTAAAAATGTTTTCGACAGCAAGTTGGCCAACATCCGTGCATTGCTCGCACAAGTTGAACCATACGAGAAGGAGCGCATTGAAAAGATCAAGGCTCACATCAAAGACAGTTTGGACAATCTTCAGGACATCAATTATGACAAGAATAGATTTGAGCAAGAACTCATCTATTACATCGAGAAGTTGGATGTCAACGAAGAGAAGAACCGTTTGGCTCAACACCTACTCTACTTCGATGAGACAATGGTTTCCGAAGGTTCTGCCGGAAAGAAATTAGGCTTCATTGCACAAGAGATTGGACGTGAAATAAACACTTTGGGTTCTAAATCCAACCACTCTGAAATGCAAAAAATCGTCGTAAAGATGAAAGACGAGTTGGAGCAAATCAAAGAGCAAGTTTTGAACGTTCTTTAATTCATTGTGAAGTATGAAAAAGGCAAAAGGAAAATTGATTATTTTTTCGGCTCCATCCGGATCTGGAAAATCGACATTGATAAATCACTTGATGTCCGTTAGCGACAAGTTTGAATTCTCCATTTCTGCTACCAGCCGAGCACCTCGAGGCACCGAGCAAAACGGAAAAGAATACTATTTCTTGACCCCTGACGAGTTTAGGGCAAAGATTGCCAACAACGAGTTTTTGGAGTGGGAAGAGGTATATCCAAACAAGTTCTACGGAACGCTATTGAGCGAAGTTGAACGCATCAATGGCGCAGGGAAAGTGGCAGTTTTTGACGTTGACGTCAAAGGTGGTGTAAACATCAAGCGTTTTTACAAGAAGCATGCTTTGTCCGTCTTCATCAAGCCACCAAGCATTCAAGAATTGAAGCGCAGATTGGTTGGTCGTGGCACCGATACGGCTGAGGTGATAAAGAGCCGCATCAAGAAAGCCAGCATGGAGTTGACTTACGCAAAGAGATTTGATAAAATCGTGGTGAACGACGACTTGGAAACGGCAAAGGCCAATATTGTTCAAGTCGTATCAGACTTTATAAAATAACAGACAGGTCTGCGGTTGTTAAAATCGCAGACTTGTTTCTTTTTTCAAAATTCCTTCTTTATGCAAGACGTAGCAAAAAAACGTGTCGCCTTATTTTTCGGCTCGTTCAATCCCATCCACATCGGACATTTGGCCTTGGCCAACTACATAGCAGAGTTCGCCTCTGTTGACGAAGTGCGATTTGTCGTTTCTCCACAAAATCCATTCAAGCAAAATATGGAATTGTTGGACGACAAGATTCGATTGGAAATGGTGGCTGCCGCCATTGCTGGCTATGCTAAATTTTCGGTGACAGACATAGAATTTTCCATGCCCAAACCCTCCTACACTTGCGAAACATTAAAGGCGCTTTCCGAACAAGAGCCCAATACGGATTTCATTTTGGTTATGGGGGCAGACAACATCGTCTCTTTCGGCAAATGGAGACGATACGATTGGATTTTGGAGAATTATCAGTTGATGGTTTATCCTCGTCCTGGCTATTCTACCGATCATCCGGCCGAGTGGGAAAATGTCTCAGTCATTGAAGCCCCAATCTTTGAAATCTCCTCCACCCTCATTCGTCAGGCCGTAAAAGAGGGAAAGGATGTACGCTATTTTGTCCACCACAAAGTGATGGAGATGATTAACGAGAGGAGTTTGTACGTATAGGTTTCATCCTCTTACAACTCTTCAATCAAATAAGATTCATTGCGGGGAAGAGCCACGACCTTGGCATCGACAGGCAATTTAGAAGAAACTGTATCAACTGCCAATTGTGGCAAATTATTCTCCTTACTCAAATGACACAGGCACACCTGCTTCAATCGTGACGTTGCGTGTTCGGAAAGAAGATTGGCGGTGTCGGTATTGCTCAAATGTCCATTCGCACCCGAGACACGCATTTTCAAAAATTCCGGATAACGACCGTTTTTTAGCATCTCCTTGTCGTAATTCGCCTCGACGACCAAATAATCAGAGTCGGACACAAAACGTCTTAAATCGTCCGTAGGAGCCCCTAAATCGGTCGCCAACGTCAACCGCATCTCTCCTATTTCAATCACAAAGCCGGAATTGTCTGTTGCATCGTGCGGCAGAGGGAACGGAGTGACTTGGATATCTCGTATTTTCACGGTTTCCCTACTTTTGATGACTCGTTTATTGGCTGGAGACAGTTTTTCGGTAATCTTTTTATTGAACGCAATTCCCCAATGCACCTTTTCGGTTGCATAGATGGGCAAATGGTATATCTCGCCTAACGTGGCTACGGATTTGATATGGTCATAATGGTCGTGCGTCACAAAGACAGCGTGTATATGGTTCATTTCCAGCCCTATTTCCTTTAGTTTTTTCCGAATGGTGCGGGAACCTATTCCTGCATCAATCAAAACACCATATTCTGAAGTCCCTATAAAATAACAATTGCCGCTGCTTCCGCTTGCCAGACTTAAAAAACGAACATTCATAACCTAATCTTTTTCAGATTGCAAAATTACTATCAATCCTTTAAAAAGACAATATATGACAAGACTTGAATTTAATTCAAAAAAGTTGCACTGTGGGAACAGAGAATTGAAACGCCACATGGGGCTACCGCCTCTTCGCCCAAATGATTCCTTCATAGACATCCACTCCGTTGACCGTTTTCCATTCAGGCACGGTCTGCACGACTTTCTTTTTTAGGAATGAGAAAGTGATGAGATAGGCTTTCTTCAAACCACGAACGTTGGCATATTCAGATACTTGGTCTTCTCCTTTGCGTTCGTATTTGTTGCCATACCACAACTTTAGTTCTATCAAGAATTCCTCTCCTGCATAGTTGACCACAATATCCATTCGCTTGTTGTCGCGTGTCTGTGGCTCAACGTAATAATAGCCAGTGCCGTTGATGATCGGTTTTAGGAAACAAAGGAATAGCAGACGTCCTTGTCGTTCCAAGAATTCGGCATCCTCGTCACGATACTCCTCTTCCAACAAATCCTTGAAACGCTCGATGATATATTCCATATTGAGTTTGCCGCTAAGGATATATTCGGATTTTGTGACACTTATCTTACCTGAATTTTCGCGCTGGTAACGAATCGAAAAATATTCATGGAAGATCTCCTCAAATATGGCATTATGAATCGTCACATGCCCATCTACATCCTTGATATAGGAATACATATCGGCAATTTTCAGAATCTCATCCGTTAAATTGTATGTGTATGTCTCGCCATTAACCGATATTGAATATATGAAATCCTTTAATTCCTTATTGTTGCCCAAATTTTTTGAGATGTCATCTGCCAAAGTATTATTGCCTATTATAATATATTTGGCGGCTTTGTTGATTCCCTCGATTGTCCAATTACCCTCTAATTCTTCATGAGTAAGGGAGCAAAGATAACTCACAAGCACAGGGTATCCCGACGTCATTCTACGGATCTCATCAGCAATCAACTTCGTATCCATACCTGTGTGGTAATCGGATTCATACTCGTCAAGCATGCCTTTGATTCCTTCCGCACTCAATGACATGTCAACATTAAAACGGACTGCTATATTCCAAGGTGAATTGTATTTTTGCTCTTCATCGCTACGAATCTTTAATTTAAGATTTTTGACGTCATAGACACCAGCAAGAATGACCGAATGAAAGGTGGAATTCATGCCGTTCGTATCTCGGTCAAGATACTTGTTTCTCAGCATACCGAGGAAATGCAAAAACAACTGGTTGTCGGTACTTTTATCCACCTCATCAATCATCAAGACAACAGGTTTATTTTGGCTAAGGCAAAATTCAGTTATGACATCTGAAAGATCTTCAAATGTTTTGCAATTATGATTACTTTTCCAAAATTCTATTTGGCTCTGCGGTATATATGCTGCTTTCGATAATTTCGCAAATAGTCCTCTGCAAAAATCTTCCTGAGAAGAAAACATATCGGCATCAGTCTCAAAACTAATTTGATATACTTGATATATATTTGATAATTTACCAAGCAACATCTTCATCGTTGTCGTCTTTCCGAACTGACGCGCACGGTTGATGGTGAAATATAGTCCTTTGTCAACGAGTTCGCGGATTTTCGCCAACTTGTCGTCAATATTCACCATGTAATGTCGCGCTGGATTGCAACAGCCTGTCGTATTGAATTCTTTTGCCATATCGTTCAGAAGATTTAGAAATTGTTTAAATTTAATTCAAAACTAATTTGAGAGACCTAAAAAAATC
>JAKSLA010000024.1 GCA_024401455.1 Paludibacteraceae bacterium
AGGTCGGAACATTGGTAAAGTTTGCCTGTATAGATTCCGTTCCAATCCTCTTTTTCCTTGATAGGAATATGATTGGTTTCACTTTTGTCGTAAAGAATGGGGGCATAGCGGTTGTATTTCGTCATAGTCCAAGAATCCACATAGCCTTTTTCCCCATCAATTTCTCTGTAAGCTTTGCTTTTCTGCGTTAGAAACTTGTTATCACGTAAAACGATATTTTTTCCTTCTACAGTCAAAGTGCCGAAATCGCTAATGGCATCTTTGTCACAAGATTCGTATCCTTCCTCTTCGATAATATCCTTCACTTGTAATTTTAGGACCTTTTCTCCTGTTTCCTTGGCGGAGAGTATAAATATTTTTTTATACTGTTCCTCTCCATAAGTGAAAACTATGCTATCGAATGAGACGATGTTCAGTGACAAGTCAAGATTATTTATATAATACTCTTCTTCTGGATCCAATTCTCCGTAGAATGTGTCGAACCAAGAGAATGGCGTCGTATCAATCTCTATAGCACTGGGTTGAACGCTATCTGAGACGACAACGATGGAATCGGACATGCCGTTGCCGACATCCGACGATGTGGTTTTCTGCTGCTCAGATGTGCCGCACGCCGCCAAAAGGAGAAGCGTAATTCCTGACGAAAGGAAAATTTTTGTATATTTCATATAAAAGGGGGATAATATGATTATATTATTTCAGTCTGCGAAATCAACTCAATCTCGCCATTGGTAAACTCGGAAATTTTTAAAATTAACCCAAAACTAATTTGAGAGACCTAAAATGTCTATCTATAAAGTACTTAAAATGGACTATCAGATTCTATTCCCCACCTTCCACTCCGTCAAATTCCTCTCCTTCGTGCTGAAATTCGCCCCTATCTTCACAATCTTCTTGTCGTGGGAAGATACTTTTTCTGCATAACGTTTTTCGTCTATCTGCGCCAACGCTATTTCCGCCGACTCGTCACGTTTGCATTCAATGATGTAGATGTAATTGTTTGTTTCGAAGAAGAGGTCGATACGTCCGCTCAACACAGGACGTTCCACTGTCACATTGTATCCCGTTGCTCGGATCATCAAATAAAGAAGATTGCGGAAGTTGGCCTCAATCAGTTTGACTTTATCGCTTTCAAATGGAACCTCACTAATGATCTGTTGCATCTGAGTCATAAACGAATCCACGTCGTCGTTACGAATATGCTGTTTCAGTGTATAAATGTCTGTATCCCATTCGTTCATGGATTTCCCAGCGAACTCAATCGCTAAATAGCGGACAAAACCATCGGCAACCTCCTCATTGGGGAATCCCAACTTGTAGATTTCATCTTCGTAACTCTTGATTGTCAGATATCCACTTTGATAAAGTGCGGCGATAATATTGTCCTCTCCATTGCCAAACGATGCCATACCTTCCGCTGTTGACACTATCTCTTTATTGAAAGTGGTCAAATCATAACTTTGTTTTTTTAAGATCTTCGCCAAATAAGTCGGTGTGCCAGTCGCAAACCAATAGTTGTCAAGTTTTTGTTTTGACAAAGAATTCAAAAGGCTAAAAGGATTATAGATATCCTCAGCATCTTCAGAAAAATGATAGCCATCATATTTCTTTTTTAATCTTTCGTATATTTCATCTTTGGAAACGCCTTTTTTATTTGCGAAAGATTCAACCTCCCCATCAAAATATTTCCGCAACTCTCTTTCCGAAATGCCACAAATGCTAGAATACTTATCGTCTTTTGAAATATCGTTTAAATTATTTGCTGCGCTGAAGATTCCCAATTTGCCATAACGAGTGACACCTGTCAGGAATGTGAATTTGATAAGGCTGTCACCTCTTTTGAAAATGCCATATAAACTTTGGAGAACAGCTCTGTTATTGTCTTGAATCTCTGTTAATCCAATAGCATCAGTAAGAGGCTTGTCATACTCGTCAACAAGAATGACGACTTTTCTTCCTGTTCGTTCTTTGGCACGGGAAATCACACCGTAAAAACGATCTCCAATTTCTTTTTCACTTTCAACCCTACCATATTTAAGCTCCCATTCCGACAAAACAGAGCCTAATCTGTTTTGCAACGCAGACTCTTTTGTATAGTCACCTCCTGAAAAATCCAAATGAAAAACAGGATATTCAATCCATTCCGTCTCCAGCGAATCGATAGCGAGACCTTTGAAAAGATCTTTTTTACCAAGGAAATAAGACTCCAAGGTTGTGGTAAGCAGACTTTTGCCGAAACGACGCGGGCGGCTCAAGAAATAATACTCTCCTGAGGAAACTAATTTGTAAACCAGATCAGTTTTGTCCACATAGACATAACCGCCAGTGATTAATTTTTCAAATGTCTGAATACCTATTGGAAATTTCATAATCACGTTTTTATGGAATTTCTACAAAGATAATGAAAATCTTGCGAATATGGAATCACAATTCCCGAATACGACACATGCATCCGACACCTGCTGCGCAGGAATCGGCTACCCTTGACTGCGTCAAAATAGGTCCGCTGGACCTACTAACACGCTGACGACACACGCTTCATGAGCCAATTAATGGTTTAGCGGACTTGATGCGAAATGAAGGGGTGCCTTAAACGATATAGGTTTATAAATTCTCCACAATCCACTCCGTCAAGTTCTTCTCTTTGGTGCTGAAATTTGCCCCGATCTTCACAATCTTCTTGTCATGAGAAGATATTTTTTTCGCATAGCGTTTTTCATCTATCTGAGCCAATGCTTCCTGTGCGGAACTATCTCGCTTACATTCAATGATGTAGACGCAATTGTTTGTTTCAAAGAAGACGTCGATGCGGCCACCCAACACAGGATGCTCCACTGTCACCTTATGCCCAGTTGCTCGGATCATCAGATAAAGCATATTGCGGAAATTGGCCTCAATCAGTTTGACATTATTGTTTTCAAATGGAATCTGGCTCATTATCAATTGGATCTGAGACATGAACGCATCCACGTCGTCTTTCATAAGCAACTGACGAAGTTTGACAAGATCAAGATCCTTTTTATCACTTGTTGACGACATCACATAATTTGGAATCAGTATTCGTGTCAGCCCCTCTGACACCTCCTCATTAGGGAATCCTAGCAGATAACATCCGTCACGAAAATCTTTTATTGTCAGATAACCACTTTGATAAAAAGCCGCAATCACATTAGACTCTCCATTTCCAAATGTAGCAAGCATCTCTTCCGTTGCCATCAATTCATTCTCAAAATCAGGAATGTTGATGTCACTTTTTGAAAGAATCTTCGCCAAATAAGTCGGCGTGCCTGTCGCAAACCAATAATTGTCGAATTTCTGTTTCGAGATTGAGTTCAACAAACTGAATGGATTATAAATATCCTCTGATTCCTCTGAAAAATGATAGCCATCATATTTCTTTTTCAGGATATCGTAGATTTCATCTTTAGAGACACCCTTTTTGTTTGCGAAAGATTCAATCTCCCCATCAAAATATGTATGCAACTCTCTTTCTGAAATTCCACAAATGCCGGAATAGCTATCGTCTTTTGAGATGTCGTTCAGATTATTTGCCGCACTAAAGATCCCCAATTTACCGTAACGAGTGACGCCCGTCAGGAATGTGAATTTGATATATTTGTCGGAATTTTTGAAAACTCCATATAAACTTTGCAAAACAGAGCGGTTCTCATCTTGAACATCTATGTTACCTATGGTGTCTGTCAACGGCTTGTCATATTCGTCGATAAGGATTACGACTTTTTTTCCTGTTTTTTCGTATGCACGTTCAATAACACCTTGGAAACGAGAGCCGAATGTCACCTCATTGGTGTTGGCACCAAACTTACTTTCACATTTTTCTAAAAACAGATTGACTACGCTATCAAGCTCATTCTCCTTGATATACCTATTCCCTGAAAAATCAAGGCGAAACACCGGATATTCAATCCATTCCGTCTCTAGCGAATCGATAGCGAGACCTTTGAAAAGATCTTTTTTACCAAGGAAATAAGACTCCAAGGTTGTGGTAAGCAGACTTTTGCCGAAACGACGCGGGCGGCTCAAGAAATAATACTCTCCTGAGGAAACTAATTTGTAAACCAGATCAGTTTTGTCCACATAGACATAACCGCCAGTGATTAATTTTTCAAATGTCTGAATACCTATTGGAAATTTCATAATCACGTTTTTATGGAATTCCCACAAAGATAATGAAAATCTTGTGAATATGGAACCTCAATGCCAGAATCCAACACGCGCTGACTATCCCCAATATTTGCAGGAATTTCCCACGCAATCAGGTCCTGCAGACTTTTTTCGCTTGCGACAGTCTGACACCATTTATTCGCATGATTCACAATAATACTTGTCGGCGTAATCAATCAATTGTGCCTCTATTGTTGGTTATCTTATATTGAGAAAATAGGTTAGTGGAGAATTCACCCGTCGGAACAACGAAAAATGTATATCTTTGTATCTAAAATTTAGGTTTTAATGGCAGCAAATTATCTTCAAGTTGAAAATCTGACAAAGTCTTTTGGCGACAATCTCCTTTTCGAGAACATCTCGTTCGGAATTTTTGAGGGTCAGCGAGTGGCTTTGATCGCAAAGAATGGTTCGGGAAAAACCACGTTGCTTAATATCATCGCGGGCAAAGAGTCGTATGATGGCGGTTCCATCGCTTTCCGTCGTGATCTGCGTGTCGGTATCTTGCCTCAAGACCCCAAATATCCCGATGGATTGACGGTTTTGCAGGCTTGCTTTATGTCGGATAATGAGGTGGTGAAGACGATAGCCGAGTATGAACAGGCGTTGCTCAATCCTGTGGATGACGACCGCTTCAACGAGTTGCTGACCAAAATGGAAACCTATAAGGCATGGGATTACGAGACACGCATCAAGCAAGTTTTAGGCAAGTTGAAGATCCATAATTTCGATCAAAAGGTCGAAAATCTCTCGGGTGGTCAGTTGAAACGCGTGGCATTGGCCAATGTTTTGATCACGGAGCCGGAACTGCTTATCTTGGACGAGCCGACCAACCACCTTGATTTGGAGATGGTGGAGTGGTTGGAAGACTTTTTGACACGCTCCAAAATGGCGCTTTTGATGGTGACGCACGACCGTTACTTCCTGGATAGGGTATGTAGCGATATTTTGGAGATTGACCAACAGTCGCTTTACGCCTATAAGGGCAACTACTCCTACTATTTGGAGAAGCGTCAGGAACGTATTGATATGCAGAACGCTGAATTGGCTCGCGCCAACAACCTTTTCCGCAAGGAGTTGGATTGGATGCGCCGTCAGCCGCAGGCTCGCGCGGGCAAGGCTCAATACCGTATTGATTCGTTCTACGAGTTGGAGAAAAAAGTGAAGGCTCGCAGGGAGAAGGCCGATGTCAGTTTTGATGTGAAGGCGTCTTATATCGGCAGCAAGATTTTTGAAGCACAGTATATCTCCAAAAACTTCGGTGATTTGAAGATTCTGGACAATTTCTACTACAATTTTGCCCGTTACGAAAAATTGGGAATTGTAGGTAATAATGGAACGGGAAAATCCACCTTTATTAAGATGTTGATGGGCGAGGTTCAGCCCGATAGTGGCACGATCGATGTCGGTGAAACCGTGCGTTTTGGCTATTATAGCCAGGAGGGATTGAAATTCGACGAGCAGATGAAGGTCATCGATGTGGTAAGAGACATTGCGGAGGAGGTACATTTGGGTGACGGACGCAAGATGGGTGTCTCCCAATTTTTGCAGCACTTCCTTTTCCCTCCTGAAAAGCAGCACAATTACGTCTATAAATTGAGTGGAGGCGAGCGTCGTCGTTTGTATTTGTGTACGGTCTTGATGCGCAATCCGAACTTCTTGGTTTTGGATGAGCCCACCAACGATTTGGATATCGTGACGTTAAATGTCTTGGAAGAGTATCTTCAGTCGTTTAAAGGCTGCGTCATCGTGGTTTCGCACGACCGTTATTTTATGGATAAGGTGGTCGATCACCTCCTTGTTTTCCATGGCCAAGCCAATGTTCAGGATTTTCCGGGCAACTACACCGATTTCCGCGAATGGCGAGAGGTGAAGGCAATGCTTGAAAAGCAAGAGAAGGAGGCCGCAGAAAAGGCAAAGCCGAAAGAGCCGGAGAAGAAGGATAATCGCAGGGAAAAGGAGCGCCCTCGCAGGTTGACCTATAAGGAGAAGCAGGAATACGAATCCTTGGAGGGTATCATTGCCGCGTTGGAGGAGGAGAAGGCTGAGATTGAGGCCGCCTTGTCTTCGGGAACTTTGCAAGGAGATGAGTTGATTGAAAAATCAAATAGAATAGGCCAAGTCATCGATGAATTGGACGAAAAAACGATGCGTTGGTTGGAGTTGAGCGAGTTGGCTTGATTGCTTTCTGATATCTCCTTTCCCCATCGAGATGGTCTCAAATGATTTATGTAAACGATTTATAAGATGAAAACACAAAAATTGGGAGGTTCCGACTTTAATCAGTGGCTTCTGGGCATTCCTTATGAACTCGCCTTCTGGAACAACGTGTTTCGTTGGACGGCTACGTTCAATGGTATGATGCGATGGTCCAAGTTGGGAAGACACATTCAACTTGAGGGAATGGATGTCTCCTCTTTTTTGAGAAACTATGAGACCCCCGTCGTTTTAGATATAGGTTGTGGGTTGAGTTTCGCCAATGGAGATATTTTGTCTTCGGCGGAGGGCGATAAAAAACTGGAGGTGCATTATATAGATCCCCTGGCTGATTATTACAATGCCATCAAACGTCGCCACAAGCGAAACTTGCCTGATATTGAATTTGGTATGATGGAGCACATCTCTTCAACATGGAGCGGTGAGAAGGTCTCTTTAGGCATAATCTGCAATGCTCTCGACCATTCATCTTCGCCTCTGCAAGGCATAATTGAAGTGCTCAAGGTGCTGAAAGTAGGAGGGTGTCTTTATCTCAATCATCATCCCAATGAAGCGGAGTTCGAACATTATAAAGGGTTCCATAAATTTAATATCTGTATAGATGAGGAGCAGCGATTGATTATTTGGAACAAAGAGCAGAAGATAGTAGTTGACGATGTTATAGCATCTTATGCAAGTGTCAGGACCACGACTCTTGAGAATGGATTTGTAGTTGCTGTCATCACAAAGGAGGCGGAGATTCCCGATGACGGTCAAAAGTTCTCTTCCGAGCAGTTGCGGTCGCTCATTCAAGCCCCATCAAAGAAGTTCTCATTCAAGATGAAATACGCATGGTATAATTTCATTCAATTTTTTGTCCAAGCCCTTTCGTGGGAAAACAAACAGAAATTGAAGCGGTTGATTTATAAATGATGTTATAAAGAAAAGGCGTCTCGATGATTCATCAAGACGCCTATTTTAGTTTGGTTGGTAATTTTCAGATCATTTGTCTATTTCGTTTGCGAAGCCTTCCAGGAAGTCGGTTGCGCTTTCCGTCATCTCTTCTATTATGTTGGGAAGGTCTTCCAATTGCTTTTTGAATCCGTTGATGCTCTTTTTTGTCATCTGGGCGGCAATTTTCCCTCTTAATTTTCTGATTTCCTTCTTTTCTTCGGCTGTGTATGTGCGTTTGCTCATTTTTTCGTTTAGCGCTTCGTAGCGGTTGGCGAAATTCTCCCAATCTTGAGCGTCGAACTCATCTCCTTCGGTTTCCAATTCCTCTTTGAGGGATGACAACTCGTTAATGGTGCTTTGGTTCGTTTCGCAGGAGGCTAAAAACAGCGAAAAAAAGAGAATGCTAACTATCCTGATTAAATTGAATCTTTTCATGACATATTATTTTAATGAATAATAGGTGAGGTCTTATTCCGAGGTGTCGGATTAGATTTTAGTAGGGTCTAAACCTCCTCTGCTAAACACTCTATGCTAATTTAGCAAAAAATATCGTTAATCCTACTAATTTGTTCGAATTTTTAATCCCAAGTTTTTCGCCGGAGATGGATGCGGCCTTTTTACATTTTGATTTTAAGCCTATTATCTTATTAGCATCTCTTCCATTTCTGTTTTATTGATTCATATTGGGCTGACCTCTATAAAATTCCTCAAAATAATTCCAAAAATCTCTTGAAATGAATTTATAGAGATTACCTGAAATGATAATCAAAGAATAATTCGTACATTTGTACGTTTTTTACATATTTTCTGTATAATAATTCAAACAAGGGGAATATTAATGCACTCGCGGATAAAATAACATATTTATATAAAGAGTTCGTTTTATGAAATTTTCCATTTCGGGCATTTTTGCTCCAAGGATTGTGCCTTGCCTAAAAGATTATGACAAAGGCAAATTTATGGCCGACCTTATGGCCGGAATTATTGTCGGTATCGTAGCGCTTCCGCTCGCTATCGCATTTGGTATCGCTTCGGGTGTGACTCCTGAGAAGGGTATTATCACCGCTATCGTTGCAGGTTTCATCATCTCCTTGTTGGGAGGTACGAAGGTTCAGATTGGTGGTCCGACGGGTGCATTCATCGTCATCATCTACGGCATCATCGAGCAGTATGGTATCCAAGGTTTGACAGTGGCCACGCTGATTGCAGGAGTGCTCCTTATCTTGTTGGGCTTCTTTAAGTTGGGAACGGTCATCAAGTTCATTCCTTACCCAATCATCATCGGCTTTACGGCAGGTATTGCCGTCACCATCTTCACTACGCAGATTGGTGACGTGTTGGGCTTGAAAGAGACGGTTTTGGTGGATGGCAGGGAGTTGTTGGTTCCTGTTAAGACGCCTGGTGATTTCATCGGTAAATGGGTCGCTTATGCTAATCACATTGATTCTTTCAACTTATATAATTTCGTTGTGGCGATAGGAAGTATCCTTACTATCATCTTCTCTCCAATGTTGCTTAAGAAGGTTCCTGGTCTTAACAAGATTCCGGGATCTCTATATGCCATCATCCTTATGACGCTTGTTGTGTGGTATATGAAAAATTCAATGGGTATCGAGGGTATCGACACCATCGGCGACCGTTTCAGCATCAAGGCCGAGTTGCCAGAGCCTGTCATCCCGGATTTGAATTGGCCGATTATTAAGAATTTGTTCCCTGTTGCCATCACGATTGCCGTTTTGGGTGCAATCGAATCACTGCTTTCTGCTGCGGTGGCTGATGGTGTGACAAGTGATCGTCACGACTCTAATACAGAGTTGATTGCTCAAGGTATTGCCAATATCGCTTCTCCAATCTTGGGTGGTATCCCTGCTACAGGTGCCATCGCTCGTACGATGACCAACATTAACAATGGCGGTAAGACGCCAGTGGCTGGTATCATTCACGCGGTTGTCCTTCTGCTCATCCTGTTGTTCTTGATGCCTTTGGCAGAGTACATTCCGATGGCTTGCTTGGCAGGTGTCTTGGTGATTGTCTCTTACAACATGAGTGGCTGGCGTACGGTAAAGGCTTTGTTCAAGAATCCGAAATCTGATATTTCTGTGATGCTCATCACTTTCTTCTTGACCGTTATCTTCGACTTGACAATCGCTATCGAGTGGGGTCTTGTCCTTGCTTGCATCTTGTTCATCTCTCGTATCATGGAGACGTCAGAAATCTCTGTCATCACGAATGAGATTGACCTTAACAAGGAGTCAGATGTTCAATTGCATGAGGAGAACTTGTCAATCCCTGAGGGTGTTGAGGTATATGAGATCAATGGTCCATATTTCTTCGGTATCGCAACGAAGTTTGATGAAATGATGTCTCAGTTGGGCGAGCGTCCTGTCGCACGTATCATCCGTATGAGAAGGGTTCCGTTCATCGACTCAACTGGTATCCACAACTTGACAAGCCTTTGTGAAATGAGCCAGAAGTTGGGCATCATCGTCATCCTTTCGGGTGTGAACGATAAAGTTCGCAATACTTTGGGCAAGGCTGGCTTCGAAAAAGTGGTCGGAAAAGATAACATATGTTCAAATATTAACGAGGCATTGGAAAAAGCCTCCGAATATGTTTCCAAAGCCGAAAAATAATCTTATATTTACATAAGTTAAATCGAAATCTCCTATTCCGTTTCGTTTAATGGAATAGGAGATTTTGGTTTTTGTGTTTCTAAAATAGAATGAACTTAGTGGATTTTTGTGCGGACTGAACTCTTTATTTTGGAAAAAAGGATAGTGTTTTGTTAAGCACCTTTTAGGAGGGAGTGAATCTAAATGGAGTGATTATGCAAATGAATGATTCTGAAATGCGTGTGGCTTTTCGCGACAAATTGCGTGAATTGCTTTTGGATGTAGCCTTGATGGACGATATTGACCGTGTTTATGTCCCTTTGGCGAACCTTATTTCCGAAGGACTGAATATGGCTTCTAAAACGCAAGTCATAGGGATAAATGGGGCTCAAGGTTCGGGAAAGACGACTTTCTCCACCTTGATGAAACTTGTCTTGGAGATGGGCTTCAACCTTCGTGTCGTTTCATTGAGCATCGACGACATCTATTTGACACGTGCCGCTCGCGAGGAGTTGGCCGCCTCTGTTCATCCGTTGCTTCTTACGCGCGGTGTGCCTGGTACGCATGACGTGCCGTTGGGCATTGCCACTTTGAATTCGTTGTGTGGCGCTACGCCTACAACCGTGACTTATATCCCTCGCTTTGACAAGGCGGTTGACGACCGTGTGCCAGAGACGCTTTGGGAGCGTTTTGAGGGCCGTCCGGACGTAATCCTCTTCGATGGATGGATGATGGGTGCAGTAGAGCAGCCTGAGGCGGATTTGGTTGAACCTATCAACGCATTGGAGGCAAAGGAGGATGCCGACGGGTCTTGGCGTCGTTTCGTCAACGAGCAGTTGAAGACTGTCTATAAGCCTCTTTTCGAACATTTGGATTTGCTTGTTATGCTACAAGTCTCTTCGTTTGATAAAGTTTATGAGTGGAGAAGTCTTCAGGAGCAGAAATTGATGATGAAATCGCAAGGAAGGAAAAACTCCCGCATTATGAATAGTGATGAACTTTTACGGTTTATCTCCCATTATGAGCGTATTACGCGTCATGTGTTGGCGGAAATGCCGTCTCGTGCTGATATGTTGTTCCGTGTGAATGACGACCATAGGATCGTTATGTAGGGGCGTGCCTCTACGGAACGGGGTCGTATCCGCTTCCTCCCCATGGGTGGCATCTCAATATCCTTCTGATGGCGAGATAAAGTCCTTTGATCGGACCGTGTTTCTTTAGCGCCTCGATGGCATACTGGGAGCAAGTCGGTGTGAATCGGCAAACGGGAGGCAGCATGGGGGAAATGGCATGCCGATAAAAGTGAATGGGCAGTATCAAAAGATAGGATATGGCCTGTGATATTTTGTGAAAAATCCCCATTTTATCGGATGTTTAGGGAAGTTGCTTGATCAATTTTTCCAACGCGAGTTTGGTCCTTTTCAGGACGAACGAAGAGGGTTCCAACTTATCGCCAATGTAGTTGAATGAGAAGTGGAGTTGATACTCTTTTCCTGCCAAATAATCGAATAAAATTCCCTTGTTGACGCGGTAGCTCTCTCTGAGTTGGCGCTTTATATGGTTGCGGTCAACGGCGTGCTTAAAGCGCTTCTTAGGGGCGTTGACAAGCAGACGGGCAGGAATGTCGTCTCTCTTTTCTGCCCTACGGAATACAACCCTTATAGGGTAGCAAAAAAAAGTTTTCCCTGTGGCATATAGAGCGTCCACAGCGGTCTTGCCATAGAGATGTTCTGCTTTTGGGAAGGTGTTTCTGTATTCCATATAAAAGAAAAACGATAGGGCATTCACTTTCGTGTTCACCCTATCGTGTATGTTTTGTTACGTTTGTTATTTTTTCTTGTTGTTCTCTTTCAAGAAAAGATCAATGGCGGCTGGCATCGAAGGAGCTTCGGGTGTAGGAGCTTCAACGTTTACTTGAAGGCCAGCGTGCTTGGCAGCATTGATAGTGCCCGGGCCAAAGCAGCCAATCTTGATGTCCCCCTGATTGAAGTCGGGGAAGTTCTTGAATAGGGATTGGATACCTGAAGGGCTGAAGAACACCAACATGTCGTAGTTGAAGTCCTTGTCTTGCGTAAAGTCGGTACTTACCGTCTTGTAGCACACAGCCTTGGAATAGATAGCCTTTGTATTGTCTAACAAGGCGATGATGTCGTTTTTGTGGTCGTCAGAAGCCGACTTGTTTGCGTCGTAAACATCAGATACGGCAACGAGGAATTTCTCGTCGATGTGTTTGTTGATTACCACCATCAAATCCTCTACTTTAGAGGTTGTTCCGAAGAAAATCTTGCGTTTCCTGTATTGGATGTAGTTTTGGAGATAAAGGGCTACCGCTTCTGAAATACAGAAATACTTCATTGTCTCTGGGATTGTGACGCGCAATTCATCGCAAAGACGGAAGAAGTGGTCGATTGCCGCTTTTGCAGTGAAGACTATCGCCGTGTGCTCCAAAATGTTGACTTTTTGCTGACGAAACTCTTTGGCCAAGATGGGCTCTACTTTGATGAATGGCCTAAAATCCATCTTGACTCCGTATTTTTCGCAGATGTCAAAATATGGTGACTTCTCGGAAGTCGGCTTAGGCTGAGATACCAATATGTTTTTTATCTTAGTCATTTTGACAAATAAAATTAAGACCTAAATAATGCGCTCAAGCTCTATAATTAGGGCAATTGCGGGCAAAATTTCGATGGTGCAAAGATACAAAATCAAATAGAATATAGAAAATGTCCCTTTGAAAAAAAATGACGATGCTCGAAACAAATAGAATGCGAACAGTAGTCCGACGGCACCGATACCCAAATAAAGGGAGGGGAGAATCAGGAATGAAGGCGAATAGACCAGCATTAATACGCTTGGAATTAGGACAATGCCGCAGAGCGAGAAGAAGAGCAGTTTCATTTTCTCCAACTTGTGGAATGTCTCGTTGTCGAAAAACACATAACAAACGCCTTGCGTCAACATCAACTGCAGGCACAAGGTCACACAAATGGCGAGAATGGAAAAGATCCAAGCAAGGGAGGGCACCGTGGTGATCGTCGAGAAGGTCTCTTCGAAGAAGTAGGCCACCCAAGCCATATTGGCGGCGGACAGAATTAGTAGGGGCAGCATCTCTTGAAACTCGTCGATCGGGGTGAGTTTGGAGGTGTCTCCCGATGAAGTGGGGGAGAATAGGTTGTTTATCTCCTTGGTCAGCGTCTTCTTGCGTATGGCAAGGCTGAATGCGTAGAGGGTGAAGATGATAAAGAGGCAAGGGGTGAACCAAAAGTGATTTTGGACCCGTTCTTTAAGGGGTGTCCCATCGATGTTTACCAAGATGGTCTGCTTCTTTACTTCTTCTTTCTTGTGCTTCAAGGCCTCAATGGCCTTGGTGCTTTCGTTGCTGAAGGGGAAGAGGGCCTGTGCAACACTTGGTTCTTCGCTTGCCAAACTGTCGATGGGTGACGACATGGGAGATAGCCAAGCCCCCTCTTGGGTAGGAGAAGCAAGAAGAGCCGAGTCGGATGGGGCAGGGGCTGCGCTGTCCGTCTTGGCTGCGATGAGCAAAGGGCTTTGGAATACCAGTGTGTCGCTTGTGGTTGGCATCGAATGTGTCGTGTTTTCTCTTTTCAGGGTAAATGAAGCGTTTCCTCTCCTTTGTGTGCAGATAAAGCGTCTGCAGGGTGTGAAAAACATAAAAAAAGGGCTCGCCAAAAGCGAACCCTTTGTGCTTTTCAGCAATCTCTTACTTTCTAAGATTGTTTGCCTTGAGGGCAGCACGATATCTTTCGATATCAACAGCCTTCAAATAGTCAAGCATTCTACGACGCTTACCTACAAGCATCTTAAGAGATCTAGAAGTGTTATAATCCTTCTTGTTGGCCTTTACGTGCTCAGACAAGTGCGAGATACGGTATGTGAATAGCGCTATCTGGCTTTCTGGAGAACCAGTATCGGTATTGGACTTTCCGTGCTTCTCGAAGATGTTCTTCTTAATTTCAGAATTTAAATACATAATTGTTTATTATTAGTTGTTTAAAAACGCTGCAAAGATAATTCTTATTTATGAATTATGAAAACCTTTTGGGAAAGAAAAACTCGGTAATCTTATTCAATCGGTTGCTTTATTCCATGTATATCAAAAGGAAAGCCGATGCAATGGCTGCATCGGCCCTCCTCATTGTGTGTGATGAAGCGTGTGATTTATTTCTTGACAATAAGTCTCTTGACTACTGTCTCCTTGTTTGTGCTGATACGAACCATGTAGATTCCGTTCTCAACATCATCGAGAGAAATCTCTGCAGAAGTAGTAGTCTTGATGGTTGTTCCCGTAGGAGCAATAATCTCGATTAGAGCACCCTCTTCTACACCGATAACTTCAATTGCTGAAGATGCTGGGTTTGGAACGACAGCGATTACTGCGTTGCTTGCCATTGAAGTAAGGCCGGTTGCATCGCTTGCCTCGAACTTGATCCAGTCAACGTCAATCCAATCCTTGTCGATAGAGAGTCTCAATGTTTGCTCTCCCTTGTAGAGTTTCATTGAACCAATCTTAACCTCAGCGAATGTACCCCAGTCGCCAGTTTTGTCGATTGTGACTTCCTTAACTTCGTTGCCGACAGATACGGTCATCAAACCACCGTCGCTGTTGCCTGTTCCGACTCTCAATGTAACGTCGTATTCGCCATCGGCAGCAACGTCAATTGTGTAGTTCATCCACTCGCCCTTTTGGCAGTGTCCAAGAGCAATGCCACCGTCGATCTTCTTGATATCGATATCGTCAGAACGATAGAAGTCTGTGTAATCGTCACATTTGTTGCCTTCGCTCAAATCGTTGTATGCCTTGCCTGCGAAGCCGTTGTCATAGTTCTCTGCCTCAATCTTGCCAGGAACTACTGCTGGAGTGCCTCCGTAAGGGCCAACCTCGATAACTTTAATTGTCGTTGTGGCAGTTGCCTTGTTGTCGCTCTGATCGTAGCCTGTAGCCTCAATCTTATATTCGCCTACCTTTTCTGGTGTCCAGTCAAATTCAAATGGAGCTACCCACTTGTCCTTGATCTCTATGCCATTAGCCTTGAAGTTTACATTCTTCACGTCCTTCATGGATGCAGAAATCTTGATTGACTCACCCAAAGCAATGACAGTTTCGCTGGCAGAAATTGTCAAGGATGGACCTCCTGCTGCCTTACCGCAGAACTTAGCGCTTGCCTTTTTAGCCGCATCAGAAGCCATATATTGTCTCAACCATGTCATGGCAGGACGGTCTTGGCCATTCTTGATCAAACCTGAATCATCTACCCAAGTAGCACCATGGACATAACCCCAAAGTGTGATACCAGAAACGAAATCAGCCTCCCATGCAATAGGAATTTGCTCGGAATAACGTGTCTTTTGTCCATTATCTCCTTGCTTAGCGATATCGTACTCAGTCAAGAAACAAGCCAACTCGCGGCCTGACTTTTGTGTGATTTGATTGTGAATGTCATACAAACGGCTCTTGAAATCGTTACCAGACATGTCGTTCAAGTCGTGGCTTTGGTGTCCGTATGCATCAATAGGGGCTCCTTGCTTAACCAATGTAGAGACGAGGTCGATAAACTCGTTCTTTTGCCATTGGAATGTGTTATAGTCGTTATATACAAGCGTTGCATTTGGGAAGAACTTACGAGCCATCTTAAATGCCTCGGTGATCCACTTATAGTCGCCTGGATTCGTACTACCACTCATTGCCTGACTCAAGTTTCTCTTGAAGGTCTTAGCTTGACCGCCATTGTCACCTTCTGCGTGACCAGGGATGGCCTCGTTAACAACGTCTATGATTGTTACGTCAGGGAATTTTCTTGAACATGCCTCAAACCAAATGTCGATCTGCTTTCTCAATCGGTCTCCAGTGAAGTCCTTCAAATAGCCTGGGTATTGAGATGTCCATAGCAAACAGTGGAATTTAAACTGTACGCCGTGTTGTTTACACCAGTTATACTCTCTTTCTGCTGCAGCCCAGTTCCATGAAGACAACGCTTGCTCTACAGATTGTACCTCCTTATTGGCGATAGATCCCCACTTTGTCTCGTTTTCTGGAGTCAATTGCTCCCACATTGTAGCATAATCATCAGGAATAGCTCCTCTTGTAGTGATATTACCAAGGAACTTACAAGGATTACCCTTAGAAAGCTGAGCTTGGGCTGAACCTAAACTCATGCACATTGCTGCTGCAATTGCAAATGACGTTAGTATTACGTGTTTCATGTTTAAATGCTTTTTATATTAGATATAAAGTTTTATTTCAAAAACGAAATTGTTTGCCTATTCGTTACGATGCAAATGTAGATTACTAATATTGATTATGGCTGTAAAATCATATCATCTATTTGTACTTTTAGTGCATTTCCCGCTTTTGTGCTCGGATTTTACACAATTCTTATTTTTTACCCTATAATGTGGATGATATGGGACGATGGGGTAGGAAGATAAAAAAAACACCGATGAAATCATTGTTTTTTTGCAAATCATTCATCGGTGCCTGTGCGTTATTGCTCTTTTTTACAAGAAAATTAAAACTAACACTTGGGCTAACATAATTCTGAGGAACATGGTTAGCGGATAAACGGTGACATAAGCGGTGGATTGTGCTTGTGTCGGAGCCAAAGAGTTGGCGTATTCCAATGCGGGAGGGTCTGTCATCGCGCCCGAAATGATACCGCATATCTTCAAATAGTTGAATTTCATGAGGCGTGCCACGATGGCGATGGTCATGATCGGGATGAATGTGATGGCGGCTCCGTAGAGCATCCATTGATAACCGCCCTCGGCGATGGTGGTGACGAATTTTGTACCCGACGACAATCCTACGCAGGCAAGGAAGAGGATGATTCCCAACTCGCGCAACATCATGTTTCCGCCCGGAGACATGTAGAAGTCGAGTTTGCCGATACGACCGAAGTGACCGAGCATAAGCGAAATGATGAGCGGACCTCCTGCCAAACCAAGTTTTGCGGCGGCTGGCAATCCAGGGATGTCAATCTTGATGCTGCCGATGACGATACCGAGTAAAATGCCCAAGAAGATAGGGATGGTGTTGGGCTTAACCAACTCCTTGGAGGAGTTACCGATTTCTTTCTCGATGTCGTTGAGCAAATCTCTTTTCCCGACTACGCGGAGGGTATCTCCGAATTCGATGATGGTGTTGTTGGAAGGAAGGATTTCCAAACCGGCACGGAAGATACGGGTGATGTTGGCGTCGTAACGTCTATAGATACCGATTTGCTCGATGGTCTTTCCTGCAATTTTACGGTTGGTTACCAAAAGGTTGACCATGGCCAAACTTCCGGAAACGGCTTTCTTCTGACCGATTACGACTTCACCGATTTTCATCTGCAGTTTGCTGATGTGCTCTGTGGAAGAGACACCGAAGATGATGTCACCTGCCTGAAGTGTCTCGTCTTCCGATGCTAAGACGAAGTTGTCGCCTCTTTGGATACGAGAAATGGCCAACTCGCTCTCTACGAAACTCTTGATGTAAGAAATCTTTTGGTCGAAGAGGTTGGGGTTGTTCACCGTAATTTCCACGCTCTCCAACTTCTGGCGGTTGTTGGCGTCCAACTGGTTGTTGTAGTCTTTCTCCTCTTGGTCAATTTTTATTTTGAAGAAGGCGCGTACGAGCAACATGGTGAGGATGATACCGATGACACCAAACGGGTAGGCAACCGCGTAGGCCATACCGGCTTGTTCTACGGCGTCTTTGCTGTCGCTCAAGGCTTGTTGTGCGGCACCCAATCCTGGCGTGTTAGTTACCGCACCGCAGAGGACACCGGTGATGACTGAAAGGTCAACACCTCCAAATAAGTGGAAAAGTAGTGCGATTGCTGTGCCTAAAACACAGATGGCGGCAGCGAAGAGATTCATTGTTAAACCGTCGTTCTTGAAAGAACTGACAAATCTGGGGCCGACGTCGATACCAATGGCGTAGATGAAGAGGATGAGACCGAACTCCTTCACGAAGTGTAGAATCTCACCGTTGAGCGGTTCGAATCCTGCCTGGGCTTTGAGATGAGCCAAAAGGATTCCTACGAATAGCACACCGGCAATGCCTAATTTGACACCTTTGATGTTTAATTTGCCGATATACATACCGGCTGCTGCCGTGAGGCAGAGATAAATGAGGGTGGAACTCAGTCCCGTTCCGCCGAATAACTCGCTAAGCATGCGTCTTATTCTAAATTGTTAGTGTTTTTAAAAAGTCGTGCAAAATTACAAAAAGATTATGATGTTTGTCTTCTAATAAATATTAAAAAAGGTGGACGTAAGTCTTTTTGACTTTTGTCCACCTCTATATGTCGCGTTTGCCTTTTTATTTTTCCTTTAAATAGTCCATGATCGCCTTCTTGTGTTTGAGGAAAAGAGCGATGAGGAGGAACAGCAGGTAGGCGATGGCCGCATTTTGGATAATGGCGGTCGATTTTTTGTTCACTGCCTTTTTAGTGGGTTGGAACTTTGACGTTACGCTGGCAATCTCTTGTTTCGCATCCAATTGTGTGACAATGGTGTTGATCCTTTTCAGAATATCTACTTTGTTGAAGTAGAACATCTGCTTGTCTGTGTTGATTTGGAGGTCTTTGAGATTGATTCCATTGGAACTTTTCTTGAAATACTCGATTCGCTGGAGACTGTCGATTTGTGCCAAGTCGTTTCGGAGCGACTTCTCCATTTCGGAGAGGCTGACAATTCTTGCCCTGTTCAAATCTTGGAGGTACTCGTTGTCGGCAAGGTATTCCATGATGGCCAATTCCATCTCTTCGTAATGGTCGGTGGTCTGCATTCCGAGCGAAATGACTAATCCGTTGCGAAGGCGGATGTTGCTTGTGTCGGACGCTTGGTATTTCCCGTTGTAGTCAACCATGTCGGAAAGGGAGTCTTTGTTCATGTCGATCTGGAAATATGGCTTCACGAAGCGCACCTCTTTGGCGATTTCGTCAGAGATAGAGAGCGCTTTTGCCAAACCTTCAGGGTCGAGGTCTTTGACATATTGGTTCAACGCATTGATCATTTCTGCGTATTGAAACGAGTCGCCGTCGTTGATGGCAATGGTCATGTCGCCTCGGTACACTTTGCGGTCGCCTGTCGTCTGGTAAAGTGCATAAGCGATTGCCACAATGAAGAAAATGGTTAACAGAACCTTATATCTGTAGGTGAGCTGTAACATCTTTCCGATGTATGAAGCCATCCACTTGAGCAGTGCATACCCGTATAGTCCGATTTTTTTGAACATTGTGAAAATGTTCATCTCTTTGTTTTCTTCCATTTCTTTTAGGTTGTTATATCTCTTTGTAATCTACAAATGTAGTCACATATTGTCACTTATTACTTATCACTCGCCACTTTTTTTGCGTTCTTCTCTTTTGCGGCGCTTGTTCCTTTGACTCTTCCTGCGTTTTTGTTGGCAAAATCTTTCCAACTGGTGAAGTGCGCCTCTTTCAGAACCGATTTGCTGTTGAAGAAGTGGGTGAGGGCTACGCCGACGGCGTCTGTGGCGTCAAGTTGCGGAAGCATATCTTCTTGCGGGATGTGCAGATATTTGCGGAGCATTTCAGCCACCTGCTCTTTGGCGGCCATACCATTGCCGGTGATGGACATTTTGATTTTTAGCGGTGCGTATTCGTTCACTTGCAATCCGCGATAGAGTGCGGCCGAGATGGCAACGCCTTGGGCCCTTCCTAATTTCAGCATGGATTGGACATTTTTGCCGAAAAACTGCGATTCAATCGCAAATTCTTGGGGATGATAATCGTCTATCAACTCCAATGTGCGCAAGAAAATCTTGTTGAGTTTGATATAGGGGTCAGTATATTTCTTTAAGTCCAATACGCCCATCAACATCAGACTGGGTTTGTTGCCCGATATTTTGAGCAATCCATATCCCATCACATTCGTTCCTGGGTCAATGCCTAAAATGATGCGGTCTTTGGCGTTGATGATTTGTTTTTCAGCCATGTCTTTTCCCCGTTTTTAAAACAGTTGTTTTAGGTATGTGGAGAAGAAAAGTACCTTTTCACCGAAATTATCGCGGATTGTCTGCTCCATCTTCTCTTTGTAGTTCTTCTCCCAAATCTTCATCTCGTTGATGCTTGGCGCCGTGAATTGAAGAGAGTAGGATTCGCCTTCGACCTTGTTGCTCAATACCTTGAAAAGGGCTGGGTTTTCTAATGGCGTGTTCTCGACAACTTCGTTGATATAGTGGTTGCGTAGCCATTGCATCCAGGGAGCGTGAACCGACTCATCTACTACAAAGGTGGTGTTGTATATCATCATAACTTTTTATTTTTAGGGCAAAAGTAGTATTAATTTGCAAATCTATCTTATCTTTGTTGAAAATAAGGGGCGTCGCTTCAGTTGACTCGTAGGCAGCACTTGCAGTGTTGGGGTGATTATTTGCTTTTTGGCTATGCTCCCTTGCCTGGTTTCTGAAATCCCCTTTAGTTCAAACTAATTTGTAAAATGGAAGAGATAATCGCATTATTTGAATCTCTCACGGGCGTAAAAGACCCTAAATGTGTGAAGATAGCGGGCGAAGGTTCCAACCGTTCCTACTATAGGCTTTCGGCTGGCGAAACCTCCTATATAGGAGTGCAAGGCGAGAGCCTCGAAGAAAATAACGCATTCATCGCTATTTCCGACCATTTTTCAAAGAGAGGTTTGCCTGTGCCTCGGGTGCTGTGCGTATCTGAGGATAGAATGCGATATCTCCAAGAGGATTTGGGCGACACGTCACTTTTTAGCGTGATTTCCAATGGCGTCCGTTCGGGAAGTTTTTCGGCAGAAGAGGAGGCTCTTTTGATGAGGACGATCGCTTGCTTGCCGGATTTGCAGTTCAAAGGTGGCGATGGAATGGACTATTCTTGCTGCTATCCGCAACCAGAGTTTGATAAGCGTTGCGTGATGTGGGATTTGAATTATTTCAAATATATGTTTTTGAAGCCACTCGGGATGGATTTCTCCGAGCCTCGTTTGGAAGATGATTTCGAACATTTGTGTGACGACTTGCTTCAAGAACAGTCGGAGACGTTCCTCTATCGCGATTTCCAGTCGCGCAATGTGATGGTCAAGGACGGAATGCCTTACTTTATTGATTTTCAGGGTGGCCGGAAGGGACCAATCTATTATGATGTGGCTTCGTTCGTTTGGCAGGCTCGTGCTAATTTCCCCGATGCACTGAAGTGGAAGTTGGTGGATGCCTATTTGGCCTCTGCTAAAAAATATCGTGCTATTGATAGTGTGGCGTTCAAAGAGAAACTTCGTCTCTTCGTTCTGTTCCGCAATCTGCAAGTGTTAGGTGCTTATGGCTTTAGAGGATTGTATGAGAAAAAACGCCGTTTCATCGAATGTATTCCCTTTGCCGTGGCAAACTTGAAGACGTTGTTAGGCACTGGATTTTCGAACTATCCATATTTGTCCGAACTTTTGTTGAAGATGGTGGACCTTCCTTCTCTGCAAAAAGAACAGAAGCCGGTAGAAAAACCGGCGTTGAAGGTTTTGGTCTATAGTTTCTCTTACAAAAAAGGTATCCCTGAAGATCCAAGTGGTAACGGCGGCGGATATGTGTTTGATTGCCGTGGCGTTCACAATCCGGGAAGGTACGAACAATACAAATCTTCTACGGGAATGGATGCGAATGTCATTCAGTTTTTGGAGGAGAACGGCGAGATACTGAAATTCTTGGAGAGCGTCTATGCTTTGGCCGATGCTCATGTGGCTCGATATATAAAAAGGGGATTCACCCATTTGATGTTCTCGTTCGGATGTACGGGTGGTCAACATCGCTCGGTCTATTCGGCGCAACATGTGGCAGAGCATATTGCAGAGAAGTTTGGCGTTGAAGTGGAGTTGATTCACCGAGAACAGAAGGTGAGGCGCGTCTTCAATGGATGAAGGAGGTCCCCTGAATTCCTCGATTTTCTAATCGATGGAAGATTCTTTAAATGTTCGATAAAAAGGGCTTTTTTTTGATAATAAAATAATAGAAACCATAAAAACAGTTTATATGAAGAAACAACTTTACTCATTAGCGTTGATGGCTGCGATGGGAACAATGTCTGCTTCGGCTTTCGAGTTTGGAAACTATTCCGAAGGCTATTCGACGGCAGACTATCGTGAAGCCCTCAATATGGGATTGAAATTCTTTGGTGGCCAGCGTTGCGGCGATACGCACAACTGGATGTTGATGGGAAACAGGGAAGTTACCAAAAAGTATTGTCACACGAAGGACGGACAAGGTTCTGTCAACGGCGGTGGCAACGGAAACTATGATTTGACCGGTGGATGGCACGATTGTGGTGACCACATTAAGGTGGGTACGACGATGGGATACGCGGCCGTCTCTTTGTTGGTCGCTTATGACCTTTGGCCAGAGGCTTTCCAGGACAACTACGATGATTCTTACGGTTCGCCGAATGGCATCCGTGATGTGCTTGATGAGGTGAAGGTGGCAACCGATTATTTTATGAAGTGTTTCCTTGACAATGGCGCTTTCGTTTACTACGTTGGTTTTGAGGGCGACCACAATGTATGGGTGACTTCTTCCAAGCAATCTACGCTAAAAGTGGAGAATGGTGGTGATCCGCGCCCTGTTTGGACGGCTACCGATAAGGGTGGTCCGCAAGCGGCCAATTATGCTTCGGCTTTGGCTTTGATGTCAATGAAATATCCTGACGCCAACTACCGTCAGCGTTGCAAAGAGTATGCTTTGAAGGCTTATGAATTTGCAAAGAAAAACAAGTCGCAGCACGCTTCAATCCCTATGTTCTATAGCAATCCTAATCAGGAGTGGACGGACGAGTTGGCTTTGGCGGCTATCATGATGTATAATATGACGGGCGAGGAGCAATACAAGTCGGAGGCTATCAGTTTCTTGTCGGGCAAGTGGGAGTCTAACTCGCCTTTGGCTTGGGATACGATGACAGACTTCGCTTATTATTACATTGCCAAGGCCGATCCTTCGGCAAACAATGGTCAGGGAGGCACTTTCGCAAGTTTCTTGGAGAAGAACGTATTTGGGCTACACTTGAGCAATGCCAAGAGAGATTCGAACGGATTCCCTTACTATACAAACAACTGGGGAACAAACAAGTTGGCTTGTGGTGGCGCGGTGGCAGCCGCCCTTTGGGTGAAGTTGGTTGAGGATGGCGATATTACTACCTCTCAGAACGTGAACGAGGCGAAGAACTTCAATGCTCGTGTCGTTGATTATGTGTTGGGTAAGAATGAGTTCAACCACACGTTCTTGCACGGATTTAAGGGCGATATGCACTTCCGTATTCACCACCGTAACGCGATGGGTAGAAATGATAACCCGCCTACCAATACTAAGAATACTTGCGACTATATGTTCGCCAGCGGC
The DNA here is from genome assembly GCA_024401455.1 of Paludibacteraceae bacterium. GTDB lineage: Bacteria > Bacteroidota > Bacteroidia > Bacteroidales > Paludibacteraceae > RGIG10190. The sequence goes on from JAKSLA010000024.1 coordinate 23,314, forward strand.
GGTTTGATCGGTGGTCCTTCAAGTACGGGCGTTTTTGCCAATGTAATCGAGGGCGGTGCCTCTTATACGGAGACGGAGGGTGGATGTGACTATAACGCTCCTTTTGTTGCTGCCATTGCCAGATTGGTGGCCGAGAAAGATCCTGTTGATAATACGGGAGTGGCTGAGTCGCGTGCTATGACGGAGCGAAGCTTCTCTGTTTACCCAACTCGTTTTGATGATTATGTGGTGATTGATATGATAGAGCGTGCCTACGACAAAGAGGCGGTTGCTGAATTGGTCACTCTTGATGGTAGGGTTGTTCGCAGAATGGATATTTCCGGCCAAATCTCTTCGGTTGTTGAGACTTCTGGCTTGACTTCAGGCCTGTACTTTTTGCGCATCGTCAGTGAAGGTACGACGTTGACTTATAAATTGATTAAGGAGTAATAACGTATTTGTTCTGGTCGCTCTTTGAAAGGCGACTTTCGGATAAGATAAAAGCCGGGGGAAACGATTGTTTCTTTCCGGCTTTCTTATGTCTTCGGGTGTCAAAGTGCATCAGTCAAAAAGAAGAAACCGTTCTTCTCTTGGCTTTCTCAAATACCATTTCATAAATATTGATAATTGGAAGTCCAATGCCTTTTGTGGACAAGCGTTTACGCAGCGAAGGCAACGGATGCAACGGTGGTTAGTAACCCCGTTCTTTGTGGCTTGGTTGGGGCAGATTTGCGTGCATAATCCACATTTGTTGCATAGTCCCGACCGTGTGATTTTTACGCCCATTCGACTGCGAAGACCTGGAAAGAAGTCGGCAAAGATGTTTTTGTGAAAACGAGGGATGGTTATAGCCTTGTTCGAATCTATGTGCTTTAGTATGAGGCCCAATTGCTCTTTAAGGAAAGAGTCTCCTTGCTTTAAGTAAGAGTGGCCGGTTGGTACGTAGGCGGCGGCGATGATGTTGCCCTTGATGAGTTGTGCCGCTTCGGCTAAGACGTTGCCAAACGACATTCGTCCGTAGGTGGCAACCAGAATGAATCGCTGCGCGTCTATCTTAGGAAGGTGTGATTGGACTATAGGGGGAATGTTTTGACAATAGACGGGGAAGACGACGATGGCGACATCGGCAGGCTTGCCCTTGTGGGGAATCTCTATGATTTCGGATTGTAGTTCGTTGGCCAAATATTCGGCCACTGCCTTGCTGTGCCCGCTTGCCGAAAAATAATGGATGCAAGTCACCATTTTTCTTCGATGAAATGGGTCATTATCTTGCATTCGGGGATTTCTTCAAGCGAAAAGCCCAAATGCGTCTTGATTTCATTGATGGCCTCTTCTCTCGATAGCGCTTTGCTGCTGGAGGCTAACGCCATTTCAAGGGCGCTAAACGGAATCATCTTGCTTTTGCAGTGATAGAATCGGATGAATTGGGAATATTCCTTGCAACGCTCGATTTTGCAACTGGTGTGGAGTCCTTTCGTGTTGTCGGGTAGGGCTACCCAGCCACACTCTTTTTCGATTAATTCCTTGGTTTCTTTCCAATCGTACACGCCATCACTGATCTTGTCCAAGTCTATTTGTACAAAGGCAGGAATGGTGCCTAACCAGGATGACTTGCGGATGCTTCGTTTGAGCGGTTTGACAAGGCTCGGCACTTGATGGATGGCCTTGACGACGTTACTTATAAGATCGTTGCTGTATCCAGCCACTTGTTTGATCCACGGGTCGCCGTAGGCCAGTTGTTTCATGGTCATCAACGTGTGGAGTTGGCCTCGTTTGAGCGGCGGCCTTAAAGTAAGTATTCGTCCGATGTTGATTAAAAACTGCAAAGCCCTGTTGTCGGGAAACGAGTAGGCTATTTTTGGGGCTAACCCGTTATAATATAGTCCGATGAGTTGGGCTGGTTCGTTGCCTGCGATAAAGTAGGGGATGCGTTCTTCCACTAAAGTCGGATAGAAAAGAATGTAAGCCAATGAAGGGCAGGCGCAGGTGTTGCCACTCAATTCGTAAAGTTTTTTGTAGATGGTCTGCATGTCCGCATTGCTCACATAGCGGTTGATGAACTCAACGGTAGAGAAGTGGCGTTTGGCATTCTCTATGCTTTGTCGGGCGTTGTCAGACATATAAGGGATTTCCCATGTGACGGCTAACACTCTCAGTTTCTTTACTTTTGCCAAGTAGTATAGGAGGTAGGTGGAGTCTTTCCCTCCCGTGAAGAAAAGAGCCACGTCAAAACGCGAGTTTTTTGCGCGTGGAATGTCGGTGATTAGGGGAACGACGCTTCGCAATTGTTGGCTGAGTTCGTGGGTTTGGCAAATGGGGCATTGCCCTTGTTCGTCAAATTCAAGCCCTGGAATCATGTAGTTGTTGGCCGAACAAGTGGTGCAGAATTGAGCCTCTTCAATTCTTTTGGGGGTTGTCTTCACTTCGGATAGTGGTACGACCTGTTTGTCGAGCAGCGGTTGCAACTTTTGCCTCTCTGCGTCGGACAGCACTTTGGGGAGCTGTTGGATGATTTCCAGTTGCTGTGAGGAAATCTTTACTCGGTTTCTAAGCAGATTCGCCTTGTTGCGAAGTCCGTAATAGTAGAGGGAGTTCCCTTCCACTTTCCATCGGCTCTGTAGTGCGTATTCCATCGATGAAAAGGTTTATTTCTTTAGAAGTATTTGCTCCATTAACAATCTCAAGTTGTCGCTGGGCTCGGCACCCCTTGAAAGGAGAAACTTCCCCTCTTTGTCGATGAGCATAAATGACGGTATGTTCTTTAGCCCGAAGTCGATTTTCACTTCGTCAGAATTATTGGCGTTTAAGAATACCATCTTGTTTCTGAAATTCGATTCCAAAGATTTGATGCGGTTCAAATCGTCGAAAAGGAATAGGTTGACAATCTCCAATCTGTCCTTGTATTGGTCCTTAAATCTCGATAGAATGGTCAAATCTTTGTGTGTCTGGTCGATTCTCGAATTGCAGAAGTTGATGTAGATGTATTTGCCTTTGTATTCGGAGAGTTTATGCAGTTTGCCTTGGGTGTCTGTGCCTTCCACTTCGGGAATAGGCATGCCCATCAGGTTGGCGGATGATTTGTAGATGACTTTAGCAAGCAAGTCACGGTTGTTGTCGGAGAGAATGCCTCCTCCAAGTTTACTCATCATATCGACCAGTTTCTGGCGATCGTATATGTCGCTGTTTGCCAAGTCGTAAAGAAGTTTTATGCCGACCAACTCTTTAAGGTTGGAGTCTGTCAATCCATATTGGTTGCTGAGTAGGGCGAAATACATCTTGACGTTCTCTGTTTCAATGATTTTGTCGAACAATGCGCTGATTTCAACTTCGTCGCGTTTGCGTTGCACGAAATCGTCGAAGAGGCTGTTGAATAGATCCCAAAAGGCGGGGTTGTGGACGTCTGCGCCTACTTTGTTGAATTGCTTGATGAGGGAATCTTGCTTGATTTTGGGCGCCATCGAGAGTAGTAGCAAATAGCGGTACTCCTTGTATTGAAACTGAAAATCGTCGTCTAAATCGACAAAAATGCGTCTCAAGTCGGAGATTGAGGCTTGAACCGAATCAATAGGTGCGCCCCATTGCATGTGTTTCATCGTATAGAAGTCAAATGCCTCTTCAAACTCCATCATTTGGTAGTTGAATTCGCCTTTCTGAAACTCTTTCGCTTGGAGCAGATAGTCGGTAGGAGAGAAATAAGGGTCCAGTTTCATTGGAAGGCTGCGCTCACGGTAGGCGGGAAGGACCACTTCGTAACTCTTGCCCGGTTGGAGATAGATGAAACCGTTATAGACATCCATCGGGATGAATGCCTCGGTCACTTCGTTAATGTTGGTGGTGAGCGTGAAGTTGCCGGCTGAGTCAACCTCAGCCTCCGCTATGCTTCTTGTGTCGTTGATAATTCTATCGGTGTAAGCCAAGAGGTTCAACTTCTTTCCTGCGTAATCTTTCGCCACACCATAGATTTTTGTCTCTGAAGCCATTGCACTCAAGGAACAGAGCGCAAGCAGTAGGCCCAAAATCATTCTCCTTTTCATCCTGCCGAATTTTGTATATTTTACAAATATAGAATATTTCTCCGTAAAAGACCATAAGGGACTTCCATAAAAAAATCCCCGATTTTTTAATTTTGGGGCAACCACAAGGGCGTTGAGACAACAAATCACCCTTTTTTGTTCTGAAATTGGGAATCCTGTATGGAAGAGACGAAAAAAAATGCGAAATTTGCATCCGATAAGAAAGGACTGAATGGTAGCCTTTTCTGCTAAAATAGTTTTACGATGACATTCAAGTATGACGTTATTGTAGTGGGTGCGGGACACGCCGGATGTGAGGCTGCCGCTGCCGCTGCTAATTTAGGTTCGAAGACGGTGCTTATCACGATGGATATGCACAAAATTGCTCAAATGAGTTGCAATCCCGCCGTGGGCGGTATCGCAAAGGGACAGATTGTCCGTGAGATTGACGCTTTGGGCGGTTTTTGTGGAATCGTGACGGACCTTACGGCTATCCAATTCCGTATGTTGAACCGTTCGAAAGGCCCTGCTATGTGGAGCCCTCGTTCGCAAGCCGATCGCCAGAAGTTTAGTGAGAAGTGGCGTAGCATCCTTGAAAATACGGACAACTTGAGCATTTGGCAAGATTTCGCTACCGAGTTGGTGGTGAAAGACGGCGCCGTGACGGGTGTCAAAGTCGGAATGGGGGCTGTCTTCGAGGCAAAATGCGTGGTTTTGACCGCCGGAACTTTCTTGAGCGGTTTGATGCACTGCGGACGTGTGCAGGTGCGCGGAGGTCGTATTTCGGAACCTGCCTCGTATGGATTGACGGAGCAGCTGAATGCGTTAGGCGTGCGTAGCGATAGGATGAAAACGGGTACGCCCGTACGTATAGATGGCCGTTCCATCGACTTTTCTGTTATGGCGAAGCAGGATGGCGAGAACGATTTTCATAAGTTCTCCTTCCTTGATTTCAAACCTCGCCCGTTGGAACAGCGTAGTTGTTTCATCACTTACACGAATGAGCAGACGCACGATATTTTGAGAAAGGGTTTGCCTGATTCTCCTCTTTACAATGGTCAGATTAAGAGTATCGGCCCTCGTTATTGTCCAAGCATTGAGACGAAAATCGTCACTTTTGCAGACAAGACGCAACATCAATTGTTTATAGAGCCAGAGGGTGAGACTACGCAAGAGTATTATTTAAATGGTTTCTCCTCTTCCTTGCCGTTGGATATTCAGATGAATGCGCTTAGAACCGTGAAGGGTTTGGAGAACATCCGCATTTATCGCCCAGGCTATGCGATTGAGTATGACTATTTTGATCCGACGCAGTTGAAGCATAATTTGGAATCGAAGATAGTGAAGAATCTCTTCTTTGCAGGACAGGTCAACGGAACGACGGGTTATGAGGAGGCGGGTGGCCAAGGTATCATCGCTGGTATTAATGCGCACATCAATTGTCACGGTGGCGAACCGTTTGTTTTGAATCGTGACGAGGCATATATTGGCGTTTTAATCGACGATTTGGTGACAAAAGGTGTGGACGAACCTTACCGTATGTTTACTTCGCGTGCCGAGTATAGAATATTGTTGAGGCAGGACGATGCTGATGCTCGTCTGACGGAGCGTTCTTATAACATAGGTCTTGCTCGTCGTGAACGTATGGACCTTTATCGTGAAAAGCACGATTTCATCGAAAGATTGGTTCATTTTATACAGAATTATTCCATCAAACCAGCCTATATCAACTCCTTCTTGGAGAGCAGTGGAACGACTCCGCTCGCGGGTGGTTGTAAGTTGGTGGATTTGGTGAATCGCCCTCAGTTGACGATTGAGAGCTTGGCAACTGCCATCCCGGCATTGCAGGCGGAAATAGCGAAAATCCCTAATCGTCAGGGCGAAATTGTTGAGGCGGCCGAAATTCAAATCAAGTATCAGGGATATATAGAGCGTGAGATGATGATTGCAGAAAAGCTTCATCGTTTGGAGAATATTAAGATTCAAGGAAAGTTCGATTATGCCTCTATCCATTCCATTTCAACGGAGGCTCGTCAAAAACTGGAACGCATCAATCCGGAAACCATCGGACAAGCAAGCCGTATTCCGGGCATCTCGCCAAGTGACATCAATATCTTGTTGGTGATGATGGGACGTTGATCAGCGTTGGTAGTCGATTTAGATAGAGGATTGTAAACATTAAATCGGGGAATTTATGGAAGCCCCCTAAATACAAAGGAAAATGAAGAAGGAATTATTGACATTGTCAATGGGCGCATTGCTTATGGCAAGTTGCGGCGGCGCGCAACAATCAAACAACCAAGAGACGAATGCTAATGAGTCGGCTGAAGTGGTGGCTCAAAGTAACTCGGTGGCGTTTGAGGCACTTGCTGGGAAATGGAACATCGTCAAGTTTGGTGCAAATGAGGTAGCAAGAGACTCGGCTTCTTTCATTGCGTTTGATATAGATAGCATGAGGATGAGCGCAAGTGCAGGTTGCAACGGCATTGGCGGCGAAATTTCAAGAACGGGCAGCAATGCAGATTTCATTGCTTTTGAGAATGTGTTGGCTACCCAAATGATGTGTGAGAATATGCAAAACGAGGCCATGTTGCTTGATGCAGTCAACAAAACTCGTGCTTTCCGTCCGGAAGGGGAGAAAATCAACTTGGTGGATGAGAAGGATTCGGTTTTGGTCGTATTGCAAAAGTAAGGTTTTGTAAAAGGCCTATTATAAAGAGATTTCTTAAAGATAAATATGGGGTGGATTCGCATAATGCAGATCCACCCCATGTTTTTTGCTGTTCCACCCAAAACGGTGTTTCGGGGAACCAAGTGTATGCATTCTGAAATGCAGATTCCTTCGATGAAACCGTCTGTTTTTTGTTATAGACTTGGTAAACTCATACCCGTGATTTTGCGGTAGAGGTCGAGGGCATAGATGTCTGTCATGCCTGAGATGTAATCCAATACGGCCAAAATCTTCGTGTAGGGATCTTGGGCATCCCATTCGTATTGTTCTGGGATTCGAGCCAGAAGTTGTTTCGAATAAGCCTTTTCTGCGTCAAAAACGGCATTGATCTCTTTGTCAATCAGCGTATAAATGATGTTGTAACCTGCAATCTCTATATCCACCACATCTTTCGATTTGTAGATGCGTTTCAAAGAGAGGTCAACAATCTTTTGATAAGCGTTGCGCACCTGTTCGTTCATACAATCAACTAAAGAAGAGGTGAAAGTGCCCGATAAAATGGCCTCTTCGTTTTCGATGAAGACGCGGGAACACTCCTCGATCAAAACACCTACTACGCCTGAGCGGAGATAGGCAATTTGCTCATTTACATCAGTGACGGCGAGCATTGTCTCCCGTTTCCTTCGTTGCTTTTCCTCTGGGAAGAAATTCAAGAAGAGTTGTTTGGTCTCCTCGCTGCTGACCAATTTCAGTTTGTGGGCATCCTCCAAATCCATTATTTCGTAACAGATGTCATCGGCGGCTTCCACCAGAAAGACCAATGGATGGCGGGCATATTTGTATTCGTCCAACTTCAAAAGTCCCAAGTCATCGGCAATTTTGACGAAATCCTCGCGCTCGCTTTGGAAGAAACCGAACTTCGTTTTCTTCTTGTTTACGACATAATCCGATTGGTAGGGATATTTGACGATGGAGGCTATCGTCGAGTAGGTGAGGACGAACCCTCCTTTGCGTCGTCCTGCAAATTGGTGTGTCAACAGGCGGAAGGCGTTGGCGTTGCCTTCAAAGTGAATGATGTCGTTCCACTGGCTGTCTGTCAATCCATAGCGAGATTTTAGACATTGGCCGTTACCTTCCGAAAAGTACGATGAAATGGCGGTTTCTCCCGAATGGCCGAATGGCGGATTGCCCATGTCGTGGGCCAAACACGCAGCCGAAACGATGGAGCCGATTTCTGCGATGAGCGGTGCTTTCTCCTTGCCATACTTATCAATCAAATGTCTTGCTACATTGTTGCCCAAGGAGCGACCTACGCAAGAAACCTCCAGACTGTGCGTCAAGCGGTTGTGGACGAAGATGTTGCCCGGCAGGGGGAAAACCTGCGTCTTGTTCTGCATTCTGCGGAAAGGAGCAGAAAAGATCAAACGGTCATAGTCGCGTTGGAAGTCCGAGCGGTCTTGGTTCTTCTCGTCGTGATAGTGTTCCAATCCAAATCGTTTGGTGGAGATTAGTTTTTCCCATTTCATCATAAAAATTGCACTTTTTTAGGCTTCTAAAGCCTGGTTTGTTTACAAAGATACCACTTTGGACTTAATATCAATTTGTATCTCTTACTTTTATTTCAAATGTAGGAGTGACATATGCCCTCACGAAATTAGTGTTACAGTTTGATAGTGAGATATAAAAAAGCCACCCATTGCAGAGTGGCTTCTTTGACATGAAGTTAAAAAATTATCCCAATTGGGCAATGTCTTTTCCGAAGGTTCTAAGACCGTTCAATATTTTTTCCTCATTCTTTGCATTGGGTTTGTTCTGACCTGTCACATAGTGCGACAACTGACCTTTTGCGATGCCGGTAATCTTTGACAGACCCGATAGAGTGAATACTGTTGCGTAATAAGATAAGAACGACACTACATCAATGACAAAATCAAATTCCACTTCCTCAAAATCCTTGCCCTTTTCCGCATAATACGCTTTCATTTCCTCATAACCTGATAAAAAATCCTCTTTGGCTTTCTCCAAGGTTTCGCCAGTACCTGTAATCAAGTAAGACAAATCTTTTACGTCGATGTCCATATAGATGCTATATGAACCATCCTTGGCACGTTCGATAACGGATCTAATAGTTTTCGTCATTTTACTTCTTCCTCCTTTAGTTTCCAACATAATATTTCATACATGCAAAGAGGTAGGTGATTTGCTCACCTACTCTTTTACTTGACTCCTGACATCTTCAAGATGGCTTTGAGTGTGCCCGTTGCGACCTCTTCGCTCCCGTGGTTACTCATCTTAAACTCTCTGTCAGTTATTGGTGAGTACCAAAGTGGGTGGCCGCCCATTTGCCTTCCGGTTGAGTAACAACCATTTGCTTTTAGTTTTTTCTCAAGTTCTTTATACTTCATGTTTTCTGAACTTTTGACATGCAAATATAGTGTATCCGTTTGAATATACAATGAAAATATGCAAACAAATATAAGATGGGCGTATTCTATATTTTAAAGAATGAAAAAGAGGTTTGATTTAACATAATGGAATTTCTGAGCCTTGTAATTTAATGTTTCTTAAACATTCCCTCTTGATTCTTTTTTTGTATCTTTGGAACTATTTAAGGGGGCTTTTGTAAAGCCTCGATTTATTTGGGCGTGCTCTTAATTTTTTTTTGCGCAAAGCAAAATTCGCCCTTAAACGTAAAAACGGGAAGCATTATGATGGGATTCAATGGCAGACATTTTTTGTACGGACTTGGCGTCTTGATCATCACTGTTTTGATCTGTGTGATGGTGGGGGCTTTGAGTTTCAGTACGCTTTTCTTGGATCCTGTCGGTCAGGTGATTAAGAGTTTTCATTTCACCGATTCATATTTCTACATCGAAAATAATTCGGAAGGAATGTCGGATGCCAATCCCGATGTTGTGCTCTATGATCTTTCCGGATGTTATTCGCGGGCAGAGATAGCCGGCGCGGTACAGAATTTGTACGACAAAGGGGCGAAGGCGATTGCGCTGGATGTCATTTTTGGAGGCACGTCGGCCCATGACCCGTCGGCGAACGATAGTTTGATGAATGTGATGCGGCGATGCCACGACCGGGTGATTGCTGCTTGCCGTGCGGTCCCGACGATGGATGGCTTCTCTTTCGAGTCTTCCTTCTTTGCCAAAGAGACGGGCTGTCACGAGGCGTGCGTGAATGTGGAGAACGATATTGTCCGCACCTTTACTCCTACGCTTTGCTTCGGTGATACTTGCTTGCCGACATTCGTTTCGGTCATTACAGAACTTGCCTATCCCGAGGAGCATAAGGCTTGGGTGGAGCGTGGTGAGCAGAAAAGCCTCATCAACTATAAGTACGTCTTTTTTGATCGATGGCATATATATGACGAGATTACCGAGGAAGACGTGAAAGACCGAGTCTTCCTTTTCGGCGATTTTTCCGATTTGAGGGACTTCCACTCCATTCCAGTCGAGATTGACGGGTCGCGCCGCATATCGGGAACCACCATCCATGCTTATGCTATCACGACGATAACGAAGGAGCGTCTTATTACATTGATGTCTGAAAGGGCTGGCTTGATTTGGGGCGTCGTCATCAGTTTCTTCTTTTGCGTGCTTTGTTGTCAAGTGACGGAGAAGTATGATAAAATTGCGGGATTGGTGATGAATGTTTACCAAATAGCCTTGCTGCTCATTCTCGCCTTTTTAGGCGGCGTGGTCTTCTTCAAGTTGCGATACAATGTCAATTTGGTTTATGTGATGCTGGGCATCGGATTGGCCGGATTTTCGACAGATTTGTGGTATTATATTACCACGACACGTCTATACCTTTTCTTCGCAAATTTGAAGAAGGACAAAAAGAGAGACCTTGAGGTGGCTGAGGAAGGTAGTACGGAAAAGGTAGAAAACGAAGAAAAGATAGAAATAAGTGAAACAAATACGGAAGCGGAGACTCCACTTCCTTCAGATACGAACAAATAAAAAACAACAATCATGAAATGGATATTTTCGATATTGCTCGTATTTCTTTCTGTTACTAGTTCAATGGCCCAGAATAGGGCCTATAAGGACAGTCAAACGGGCAAATGGGGATTTAGAAACGATGCGGGAAACGTAGCTGTCAAACCTATTTATGACGAATATGACCAAGGAAACACTTTCACCAATAGTAAGCATTTTGCTGTTGTGCGATTGGGCGACCTTTGGGGATGCATAGGCAAGGACGGCGAGTATGTCACAAAACTCATATTCAAGAGCAAGTTGTTGGCTATCAAAGCCGGACAGGAATGGAACAAGAAAGCCAAATTGGGAGAAAGTCTTTACGAGGGATTCGATGTGAAGACGCACAAATACGGTTTCGCTGATTATCAGGGAAATTGGGTTATTTCACCCATATTGGACGATGTGGATTCGGAATACTCCTTTGTAAAAGGGAAGAAATATGCCGTGGTGAAGTGTGATGGTTGTTGGGGAAGCATCGATAGAAATGGCGTCTTCTCGACAAAGCCTGTGTTGGTGAGCAATGATGATGCCCGTTCGGCTAATTCGGAGGTGTCGGTCTCGGCTCTTTTGGGTGAGTCGATCTATGATGCATACGATGCTTCTCTCAAGAAGTGGGGCTTTGCCAACTCTTTGGGTAATTGGGCTATCCGTCCGATTTTTGACAACATCGACAGACAATATTCGTTCAGTAGTGGCCGTGCCTTTGCCGTTGTGAAATATAAGGGCAAATGGGGATGTGTGAGCCGTCTTGGTTCGTTCATCGTCAAACCAACGTATGCCAACGCTGCGGCTGCAAAGGGGGCTGGTTTTGCTTGGCAAGGCAAAAATCCTGGTTCAATCAGTGCTTCTGATGTTGCCAATATTGATGATGGAAAGTATAAAAACAGTTATCTGGCAACCAATTCAGGTGTGAAGCAGGAATCGGCACCCGCCAACAACTCAAATGCCAACAAGAGCAATAATAACCAAGGATCAAATGGCAATGTGGTTTATACCACACCTCCCACTATCAAGATTTTGACGCCGAAGAATGGCTCTGACTATACTACTTCTGAATTGACTTTCACCTATGAGGCGAAGACAGCAGACGGTAAGGCACCCGAAATACTTGTCTATATCAATGGTGAACTGCAACCTCGTACGAAGGGGGTGAAGCGTGTAGGCTCGCAGATGACGATTGCCATGCCTCGCATTGAAGATTGCCGTGTCCAGTTGATTGCTAAAGATGCTAATGGTCAAAATAGCGACCCTGCCGTGGTTTTGCTTCACTATCGTGGCGATCGTCCGAAACCGAATTTGCACATCTTTGCCGTAGGCGTGAGCGACTACGATCAGGAAGATCTTAAATTGCAGCACGCCGCAAAGGATGCCTCCGATTTCTCGAAGACGATTTCCAATATGCCTACCAATATGTATGTGAAGAAAGCCCCTGTCCTTATTACGGATAAGAGTGCTACCGATAAAAACATTAAGAAGGGACTTTCCAATTTGGTTAACAAGGTGGAGCAGGGTGATGTCATTATGCTCTTCTTCTCTGGCCACGGAAGCAAAGAGGGATCGGAGACATACTTCCTCTCTTGTAATGCCGAGAGTAACGACTTGTTCTCCTCTTCTGTTAATTTTGATGCTATCCGTACAGCCATTAAGCGTTTGAAAGACCGCAAATGCCGCGTGTTGGTGTTTATGGATGCTTGCCACTCGGGTGCCCTTTACGGACAGAAATCTGTGACGGAGAGTTTCGCACTTTCTGATCCTGGTGTCATCGGCTTCTATTCAAGTACCGAAAGCCAGAAGTCGAACGAGTCTGAGCAATGGAACAATGGCATCTTCACCAAGGCTCTTTTGGAAGGATTTAACGGCAAAGCGGTTGATCAAGACGGTAACATTACTATTGATGAGTTGGAGCGTTACGTCCGCGAGTCGGTCCGCAAGGCAACGAACGGAAAGCAGATGCCGATCTTTGAGAATAAACAAGGAAACTTCGTGCTATTCGAAGCCAACAAATAACGATAATTGACGCAAGGAGAAGGAGCCGGCTTTCAGGTCGGCTCTCTTTTTTGCTAAAAGTTCTGCAACCCAATGAAACTATTCACGCGTGATTTCCTTTGTATCTGTGTTGCCAATTTTATGCTGTTCTTTGGCTTCTATGCCGTACTGACGCTTCTGCCTTTCTATATGAAAGATGAGTTGGAGGCATCGCAGCAGATGATAGGCTTTGCTCTGACGGCTATGACGCTTGCCAGTGTGACGATACGCCCTATTGGTGGTTACATTTATGACAACATACAAAGGCGTCCGCTCTATTTAGGGGCTTATTTGCTTTTCGTCCTTGTTACAGGCGGGTTCGCATGGGCAAGTTTCTCGGCTCTTATCATCGTGATGCGAATGGTTCAAGGAGCCGCATTCGGAACCGCCACGGTGGGTGGTTATGCGATTGTTGCCGACTTGCTTCCCCAAGAACGTATAGGAGAAGGAGTGGGGTATTATGGCCTTGCCAATACCCTTGCCATGTGTCTTTCTCCTATGTGCGTCCTTTCCCTTAAAAACACGCTTGACTATCAATGGCTATTCCTCCTCGCATCGTTGGTAAGCGCCATAGGGCTATTTTCAGCCTTTCTGATACAAGTTCCTAAACGGGAAATGCCCAAACGGAGGAGTCTTCTTACGTTAGACAATCTATTTGTGTTGAAAGGATTTGTTCCTGCTCTTTGTTTCCTTTTGGCAGCAATCCCTTACGGAATGACTACCGCATATATGGCGTTGTATGCCCGCGATCTTGGGTTGGGTGCGGAGGCAGGCTTGTTTTTCACGTCAATGGGGATTGGATTGGGTGTTTCCAGAGTGTTTGGCGGAAAAATAGCAGACAAAGTGGATGTTCGTAAACTCATAACAGCGGCTTTCATCCTTTGTGTTTTCACTTATCTCATGATTGCCTCTTTTCAGCAGTTGGGCGCTCTTCCTCTGTCGTTTTTGTTGGCAATATATTTGTTTTCAGCCATGTTGGTAGGCGTTGTTTATGGTACGCTTCATCCGTCCATTAATAAGTTGATGCTTATGCTCACCACGGCTGATCATCGAGGCGCAGCCTCAAGCACGTATCTCACGGGTTTTGATCTTGGCATCGGTGTCGGAATGTTGGTGGGTGGGTTGTTGGCAGGCTGTTTCTCCTCTTATGGTGCGGGCTATCTTTTGGGGGCAGTAACCACCTTCGTTGCTTTGGTCGTTTTCTGGGTTTGGACTCGTATGGATTCGACGCGTGTCTCGACACATTCCCCCTTGAGAGAACGCAAGGGGTAGCACAGTTTTCCTATGCCCACCGCCCAAGCGTCTTTCCCATTGTTGTTTTGCGGGTAGGGCTCATCTCCAATCTTTATCATTAAAGATGCCCCGACCATATTATCGCGTAATAGGGCCTTCTACAAAGCCCCTTATGCTTGTTCTAATTCCTGGTCAATCTTTTTGTTGTATTCCTCTGCATATTCCTTTGAAACGTAGTTTTCCAAGGTGGTGCAAGCGAAGGAAGAAAAGTCGATGGCACATTGGATGATTTTATCCCAAGTCTCGTTGGAAACCGTGCCATTGCAAAGATCTTCTCTGCGTATGTCGTATTTGCAAAGGCCGAAAATTATGCCTGCGTTGAAGTTGTCGCCTGCTCCGACGGTGCTTATAGGCGTGATTTTGTTGGCCGCATATTTCTTCTCTCTTCCGGCGCTGAAAGCTGTGAGACCGTCCGCCCCTTGAGTGTAGAGGAAGTTCTTGCAATAGAATTCGATATGTTCCTTGTATATTTGGTTGGCTCCGCTCTCTTCGTAGATGTTTACGAAATCTTCGTCCGACCCTTTGATGATGTCGGCGTATTCGAAGTTCTCCAATATGTTAGGCATCAAGAATCTGGACTCGTGAGCGTGTGACTTGCGATAGTTCACGTCGTAATAGATGATAGCCTTTCTTGTCTTTGCAAATTCGAGTAAATCGGTTATTTTCTCTCTTAGTACGGGGTTGATGGCGTAATAAGAACCGATGACAACGATGTCGTCCTCGTCAATGATAGGAGTGACAAAATCCAGTCTGTCCGACGAATAATCCTTGTAGAAAAGATAGTCGGCATTTTGCTTCTCGTCCAAAAAAGCGAGGGCCAAATGGCTTTTGCCTCCGCAAGAACGGATGTACTCTGTGTTGACGTTGTTCTCTTGTAGGCAGTCTGTGATTACTTTGCCGATTCTGTCGTCCCCGATTTCGCTGATGAAGATAGGGTTGAGGCCTGTTCTTCCTAAAGTGATGAGAGCGTTGTAAACGGAGCCGCCTGGTCGTCCGCTGATAGGTTGCTCATTCTTAAATATGATGTCGAAGACTGTCTCCCCGATGCCTATAATCTTTCTCATGTCGTCTCTTAAAATTGAGTGTTAGTTCCGTATAAGATGTCATCAATGATGAACTGTTTCAAGATGCCCTTCCAAGCAAACTTGCCATTGTCGCCGTGGTTGCCGCCGACAAGCAGAATGGAGTTCTTGGCTTGGTCGATGAATACCTGAGAATTGACGAATTGACCGTTGCCAGGCATGATTCTGTGTGGGTTCTTTTTCCAAGAGAGGCCTGAATCGTTAGAAGAGTAGGTCTCGTTAATGAATTCACCGTTGGCATTCTTTCCTCCCATGACGCAAAGCAATTTCTCGTAGGAGAAGATGGTCATTCCTTCGTGGTAAGGGAATGTCGTGCCTTGGCAAGGGTTGATAATGAAACCGGACTTGTCCACCGAAAGGATGATGCAACTGCTGTCTTGAGCCTGACTGAAGATGTAGCCTAAGTTTGAATTGCCGGAAGCGGATACGGTTGCTGTCAAATTCTCGTAAGAGATTTTCTCGGCAATGGACCTGCTGACGGTTAGCGCCGAGTCTGTTGATGATACGAAGCAGAGAGCGTTCGTTTTGTCTTCCGCTTGGGCGATGAACCAGAGTCGGTTGCCTAATGTGAAAATCGGTTTGGATGATACAAATCCAGACGGAGTTTGTAGAGAACTGGATGCAAATTTTTGGTCGCAGTTTGACTCGTAGAGGTTGTTGCCCATTTCAACGTAGAATTTGTCGTTGAAGACGGTGAGCGTTCTCCAGTCAGGAGTCGCCTCGTATGTTTCCGTGCTTATGAGTTCCCAAGTTGCTCCATCTTTGGAAGTCAAGTAGGAGGTGTTCTCTCCGTTGGTGACGAATAGGTGATACATTCCGTTGGCGAAAACACTCTTCTCGTTGCCTGTCTCGGAAATGACCGTAGCATTGTCGCTGATGGCCAACCACTCAAACGCCTCTACGTCGTATTTGTGGACGCGGAGATTGATGGTGTAGTCTTTAAATTGAGTGCTATCTACGGATAGCGATCTTATCTTTACCTTTTGAGAGAAGTCCAACTTGAAAGAAGTGTCTTTAGGGTATGTCTTCCAGACGCCTGCACTATCATAGAATATGTTTGTCTTGACCTGGTAGCCATTGAATTCAGGGTGCAAAGCTTTGATGTTGGTGCCGAAAGAGAGGGAGTCGTAGTTGTAGATTGACTCTTCTACATCATTTATGATGAATGTTCTCTCGATCCCAGCAATGCTCATGGTTCTGACTCTTGGGTCGCTATAGTTCAACTTGTTGGAATCTGAGTCGTCGTCATCGTCGCACGATGAAAAAACGCTCAAAGAGAGACTGGCGAGTAGGCCAAATAGCCAGATGTTTTTTTTGCTCATATTCATTGTTTTTTGATGGGCGATGCGGATTCCCTTTCGCCTTTTATCAAGCAAAAATACAAACAATTCGGTTACTTGCCAAACTGTAATTCTGAAATAAGTGTTAACCCAAGATTGATGCGTCAAAAGATGTTTCCAATATTTGACGCATCTCACTTCATCTTTCGTCCATCCATCGTAGCCGCTACATGATGGCTTTCACATATCTCTTTAATTTATAGGCTAACGGGAGAGGTATTGAAAGCAAATTGTTTTTAAACGACAGATCTGTATTGGCAATTCGGATTAAACGGTTGGGCGAGTATTTATCGGAGTATGATTTCAGACTTTGTCCGGATAGATTGGTGCCCGCTTTCACTTCTATCGGATAAATTTCCGTGCCAAACTGAGATACGAAGTCTATTTCTGCGATTCCGTTGGAGACCCAATAGTACGGATCGCATTCTAAGTTTGGCAATATCGACTGCAAAACGTAGTTTTCCGCTATCGCTCCTTTTGTCTCTGTAAATGCAAGAGAATCGGACAAAAACACCTCTGCAGGAAGTTTACATAACACTCTCAGTAAGCCGCAATCCACAGCATAAACCTTAAAAGAAGAAAGTTCTCTATATGCACTTAAAGGCAAGGCTGGTTTTGAAACACAACTTACAATATTGATCAATCCTGCATTCTGCAGCCAAAAGAGTGCGTCTTCATATTCTCGTGCCCTTGCTCCGCTTTTTATCGCTTTATAAACAAACTTTTTGTTTTCTTTTGCCAGTTGTGATGGGAGACTATTCCATAACTGCGTTATTCTGATGACTTCTGTGGATGATGCATATTTCGAGAAGTCGGCCTCATACATCTCAAGGATGTTCTTAAGTTCATTCTCAATCAAATCATATCTTCCGTTTATTAGGCGCAATACAGCCTTTGGCATTCCTCCGCAGATCAAATATTGTCTGTATCTGTCGTTTAGTTTTGTCAATACTGCGACGGGAAGATTTTCCGCTTTATCGTTATCTTCTATCCATTGCCAGATCATTGGTTCTGTGGTATGTAGGAACTCTCCAAATGTGATGGGATACATTTGCATCACTTCGACCTTCCCTACCGGAACGGTCATGTTTTTATGCTTTATTGCTACACCTAACAATGAACCAGCCGCTATTATATGAAGTTCTGGCATCAGTTCCGCAAAATATTTCAAACTGTTTAAGGCATATTCGTTGGCTTGAATCTCATCAAAAATCAACAACGTCTTTCCGACTTCAATTTTTATGCCTGTGTATAGTTGTATCTCTTCGATTATACGTTTGGGGTCTTTGCTCCGTTCAAAGATTTCACAGATATCTGGCTGCATATCGAAATTTATCTCTACGACGTTGCTGAAGTGATCTCTGCCAAATTTCCTCATTGTCCAGGTCTTTCCAATCTGTCTTGCCCCTTTAAGAAGAAGAGGATATCTTTCGGTCCTGTTTTTCCATTCGATAAAATCGTTTATTATGTATCTTTGTATATCTTCCATATAATCAATTGTTTTTACTGAGACAAAAGTATGAATTTCTATGGTATTTTACACATTTTCCTAACCTGTTTTTATGGGAATTTACACATTTCCCTAACCTACTTTTGCATTATTTTACACATTTTCCTAACCTAATTTTGTAGAAATTTACACATTTTCCTAATCTGCCGTTATATCGAACGGCTTATCCTCCATTTGATGAGATGCTCTATGGCAAGATCAAAACCATATTGATTTTCTGTATATCCCAATTGAAAAAAACAGTGGGTAATATGAAAAAAAATAGTTACTTTTGGATGTATGCAGAAAGCATACCATTAGAAAATATCACACAGAAAAAACGGATTGAATGAAAATAACAATAAAAACCACAGCCGTTATCTTTTTGTTAATCATTGGCATACAGACGGCCAATGCTCTGGATGCCCAGCAGACAGGCAGAAAGAATGTGACCAAAGACGGCAAGCAATACGTTGAAACCAAGAACAGGAACAAGGAGACGGTGTATTACTGCAAAGGCAGTAAAGCCTACGCCTTCCACCTCTACCGGGATTGCAGTGGCTTGAACCAGTGCAAGAGCGATATTGTGGAAATGCAGCAGAAGGCAGCGCAGGACAGCACCCGAAAACGCTGCAAGAACTGCTGGAACAGGTTGCAGAAGGAAAAAAAGTGAGGGATTTTTTGAAAATAATCTTGCTTATGACACTATTTGGCAACATCTCATGCTAATTTAGCGCACGCATAATTCATTATGGTTAAACTAAAAATTAAAGGCTTATGAAAAGAGTTTTGTTCATATTCATCAGTTTGATGATTTGTGTTTGTGGCTACAGTCAAAAGCACATGAAGTTCCAAGGCATCGAGATTGACGGCACAAAGAAAGAGTTTGTTGACAAATTGATTAAGAAGGGTTACAAGTATGTAGGACCGGCTGACAATATGGAAATGCTAAGTGGAACATTTACAAGCAAGAAAGCCATAGTTGCAGTGACATCGAACTCAGACAACAACGTCATTTCTGTTGGCGTCATGTTGCCAGAAAAAACGGAGTGGAAAGCCCTTGTAAACGAGTATAACTATTACCAAAACCTATATTCTCAGAAATATGGGATGCCAGTAGAAGTTAATGAAAAAGATGGCTCTGGTACCGACGACAATTACATCAAGATGATGTCGTTGGGAAATGGCGAAACGGAATGGGAATGCTGGTTTGAGACAGAAGAAGGCGAAATACTCTTGAGCATAAAAGGTAGCAAAGGAATTATTGACAGATCAGGTCACATCATAATAATGTATCGAGACAAGACCAACTTCTTGGAGAACCAGAACAAGGACATTGATGATATCTGATTTGAAGTTTATGATCAAAGAAAAAACTTAAGCTGTCTGATAAAATGTGTACTTTGGCGTTGTGTATGTTGGTGGTCTTGCAAAGGATGGCAAGAAAGAATGAATACAAGTTCGAACTCCAAGATGACAGCCTAAGAAAATAATTTCATTAATTTTGCCACACTATTGGCAGGGGGCGAAATGCCTATGTGGTTATCATTCGAAATATGCATGTTAGATAATCAGCTGACTCTCTTTTGATTATAATTTATCGAACTCACGTTTATATATATTATGAAAAGAATAATAACGTCAATATATGCTTTACTAATTTCTATGATTTATGTGAATGCAGTAAGCAATTCTTATGACTACTCTGTTTCAATGGTTTCAGGAGGAAGGTATGAAATAGTACAATCATACAATCACTTCCTATATACCTTCAAACTTGATAAGCGAACAGGAAAAGTATGGAGACATCGCCATCGATATGAAGAGGGAGCAGGACTACCTATTTGGGTAGAAACTCGCCGTCAGAATGAAGTAGCAGATAGTAAATATGTGGAAGGTGATAATTTCCAACTGTTTATAGGGGAATTGGGCATATATCTGCTTGATGTAAACAATGGAACAACTTGGCGTTTTTACGACCATGATCGCTACAAATTAGATATAGATATGTGGATAGAAGAATCAAATGTCAAATAGAATAAGGGGAGAAAATCAATCGGGATGAGGATGTAAGAGGATGTAATTTAAACTTTGTATTTGACGTTTTGTTTTGTCTTGACACAGTTTAGATTACATCCTCTAAATATACCAAATTTGTTGCGGAAATGGATAGAAATGCTCGAATTTTTGTCCATCGCAGTGCCAAGTGCCAAGTGCAAAAATATTAAAAGTGCCCCCCTTCCCCAAGAATGGTATGGTTGGGGATTAAACCTTATCCGAATGATCAGTGTTCATTTCCCGAAGCGTTGAAGTGAACCATTAAGCACCGACTTGCTTGTTGTTCCGTTGAAAAAATGTAATCTTAGGGCGGTTATTCCGTTGAAAAAATGTAATCTTAGGGCGGTTATTCCGTTGAAAAAATGTAGAATTGTAACTTAATTCTTTGTGATTCAAATGGAAAGGTACTTGTATAAAGAACTGGAGAAATGGAGTTGTTCGGAAGGTAGAAGACCATTGGTGCTGTTTGGTGCAAGACAAGTGGGTAAGACGTGGCTGCTGAAGGAATTTGGCAGTCGCAGATACAAGAACGTAGCTTTTGTCAGTTTTGACCGCAACGATGCGGCTGCCCAACTTGTGACGTCCGAAAAGTCGGCAGAGAAACTACTGAGAGGCTTGTCTGCCAAAGCACGAAGAGTAGTGTGATATTCCCTTGTCTTGACTGGGCGGTAAGTCATGCTCATGGTGGCCCCTAACTTGTTGAATCAAACCTCGGTTATTGCTTTCCAAGTGACATTGTAACCTGGAAAGCAGGAAAAAATTTTGAACAACAGATTTAATGTGTATCTTTGCTCACAAGTTAACTGTTTGTACATAAGCAATACAAATATAGTTTACTTTCGGGAGGGAACGGCGGAAAGTCTCCTCCCTTTTTTGCATTTGTATTTGCACTTATAATTTGAACTTAGGTAGTACATCCTAAAGATGAAACGTAAACATCCATTTTGATATTTGCAACCACAAACATAACCAATAATCATATCCAAACCAAAAGCCTTGCCTGCCATGCTTCGTCGTAACGCATAAAAAAAGCCGGCGAATAATCGTCGGCTTCTTGTGGGCCCAACAGGACTTGAACCTGTGACCCCCTGATTATGAGTCAGGTGCTAC